>NZ_JBWKQE010000006.1:0-269453 GCF_059418605.1 Duganella sp. GW821-FHT07G03 | reverse complement strand
GAAAGTTAACAGCTTCCTCAAATGTTTACAAGAAATTTGAGGGGAAGGTTCAGGGTCAAGTCTGACATTCGGACACGAGCTCTGCCGTAACGCTTGATTACGGCAGAGCTCGTGTCCGAATGTCAGACTTGACCCCAGGGTTTTGCAACTTATTTCATGCCTTTGATCTTGTTCTTGTCGTCGACGAACACGACCTTCGGCTTGTAGTCGCGGGCCTGCTCTTCCGTCATCGGTGCGTAGGTGCAGATGATCAGCAGGTCGCCCAGCTGGGCGCGGCGGGCGGCGGCGCCGTTCAGCGAAATCTCGCCGGTGCCGCGCAGGCCAGGAATGGCGTAGGTGGCGAAACGCTCGCCATTGTTCACGTTGTACAACTCAATCTTCTCGTTGACCCAGATATCGGCCGCGTCCAGCAAATCCTGGTCGATACCGCACGAACCCTCGTAATTCAAATCCGCCTGCGTGACCGTCACACGGTGCAGCTTGGAGCGCAGCATAACTCGTTGCATAGACATCTTCTTCATCCCTCGATTAGTAAAAATTTAAGCTTTGCATCATAACAAACAGCCCTGCCGTGACGCGAGGCCGCCATCCTACCATTAGCGGCCCAGCGCGTCTCATTTCGCGCCGCCGCCACCGGCCCAACAACCACAGCCGCCACGCTTTGTGGCATATTGCCAGCTAGCAAAATGAAATGCAGGTTGGCAGCAATGAGATTAACCCGATTATTCGCCCTCACCGGCGCCGTGCTGGCGGTGCTGGTGTGCGGCATGCTGGGGCGGCTGCTGTGGGGCGAGTGGGAACACTACCGTGCCGCAGGCAGCGGCCACCACGCGCTGCAACTGATGCAGCGCGCCATGATCGCCGCGGAAAAACTCTCCTTCGAACGAGGCCCGGTCAACGCCGTGCTGGGCGACCACGTGCCGGCCGATCCGGCCTACCGCGCGCGCCTGCTGCGCGCGCGCGCCGACACCGACCAGGCGCTGGCGCAGCTGCGGCGCGAACTGGCCGCCGCGCCGGTGCCCGCCGCGCTGCCCGGCGCCCTGCCGCCAGCGCCACTGGGACCGCTGTACCAGGCGCTGGCCGCGGCGCGCCAGACGGTGGACCAGCTGGCCGCGCTGCCGCCGGCCCAGCGCACGCCGGAACGGCTGGGCGAAACCGTCGAACGCATGTTCCGCCTGGTGCCGCTGGCGCTCGACGCGGTGACCGGCTACACGCGCGCCTCCGAACAAGTCTATCCCCGCATCGGCCGCATCCTGACCAAGGCCCGCCTGACGGTCGAACTGCGCGAGTTCGCCGGCCGCCTCGGCTCGGCGCTGACGGTGCCGCTGGCCTCCGGCCAGCCGCTGACCGAGAGCGACCACGAACGCCTGCAATTCCTGCGCGGGCGCATCGAGCAGCTGCGCCAGCTGATCAAGATCCCCAGCGGCGACATCGACACCGAGCCGCGCGTGCTGGCGGCGGTGGCGCGCATGGACCAGCTGTACTTCGACACCGGCCAGCGGCTGGTGGTCGAGATCGAGCAGGCCAGCCGCGCCGGCCGCGCCTACGGCATGGACACCGGCCAGTTCGCGCAACGCTATGTGCCCTGCATGACGCCCATCCTGGCGCTGCGCGACGTGCTGCTGGAAGAGGCGCAGGCGCAGGCCCTGCGCGATTTCCAGGACGCCCGGCGCGAACTGATGCTGGCCCTGCTGGTGGGCGCGGCCATCCTGCTGGCCCTGACCCTGCTGCTGCTGATTTTGCGGCGGCGGGTGGTGATCCCGCTGCTGCGCGCCACGCGCGCGGTGGTCCGGCTGGGCAACGGCGACTTCTCGCTGCCGCCCAGCGGCGCCCGCCGCGACGACGAGATCGGCGACATGCTGCGCGCGCTGGCGACGCTGCGCGCCAACAGCATGGACCGCCAGCGGCTGGAGCAGGAACGACTGCACCTGATCGAGGAACTCAAGGTGCGCGCCGATACCGACTACCTGACGGGCATCCTGAACCGGCGCGCCTTCACGGCGGCCGGCAACCTGCGCCTGCGCGGCGCCTGCGAACGCAACGAGACGCTGGCGGTGATCTTGTTCGATGTCGACCACTTCAAGTCGGTCAACGACTCCTACGGCCACGACGCCGGCGACCAGGTGCTGATACGCATCGCCGAGGTGGTGCGCGACAGCCTGCGCGACGGCGAGATCGTGGCGCGCTACGGCGGCGAGGAATTCGTGGTGATGCCCGCCTGCTGCGGGCTGGAGGCGGCGCGCGCGCTGGCCGAGCGGCTGCGGCTGGCGATCGAACAGGAGCCGCTGACGCTGTCCGACGGCTACATCCTGCGCGTGACGGCCAGCTTCGGCGTGGCCGTGGCGCACGGCCCGCACGCGGCGCTCGACGACCTGTTCCACGCCGCCGACCTGGCGCTATACCGCGCCAAACACAACGGCCGCAACCGGGTCGAGAGCCAGGTCTAGGCCTGGCTTACTTCGCGACCTTGTCGGACTTGGGCGGCTTCACCGGCGTGAAGTTCAGGTCGCGGAAGTCGTAGCTGAAATCGGTCTCCATCGAGACCGGCGCCATCTTCATGCGCTCGATGCTGGCGTCCGGGTTCAGCGCGAACGTCACGTACGCATCGGCGTTGAAGTTGCGCTCCTTCCAGCGCACGATGAAGGTGTCGTGCTGGAAGTGCTCCAGCTCCCCCGTCAGGTCGGGCGTGCGGGTGAACGTCATGATGTGCCGCTTGCCCTCGGCGCGTATGGTCACCTTGCCGTACCACGGGTCTTCATACTCGCCGTCGTAGGACGCCAGCGGCAGCGACGGCGTCGACTTGGCGCTGCGCGCGCCGACCTCTTTGCCCTGGCGCTCCAGCTCCTCCTTGTGCGCCACCGCTTCCTGGTCGGCGTACAGCTTGATCCAGTCGCTGGCCGGCACGTCCAGGTACTGGTCCAGGATGCGCCAGTACAGCGACGCCATCGCCGGGCTGTTCTCGGCGTTGGTCAGGATGGCGATGCCCAGCTTCTCCTCCGGCACCATCAGCACCGTCGAATAAAAGCCCTGCAGCGCGCCGCCGTGCATGGCGATCTTGCGGCCCTTGTAGTCGCGCAGGTTGAAGCCCAGGCCATAGGCCGCGAAGTTGGGCTTGGTCGCGGCCAGCGCAGGTTTCGGCTCGCGGATGCGCATCGGCGTCTGCTCGGACCACAACTCGCCCAACTGCTTGGCGCTGATCAGCTGCGTGCCGTTTTCCAGCTTGCCGCCATTGAGCAGCATCGCCATCCAGCGCGCGATGTCCTCCGCACTGGTGTTGATGCCGACCGCGCCCACCGCGTTCTCGACCAGCATCGGCTTGACCACGGCCGCCTTGTCGTTGATCTTGCTGTGCGGCGCCGAGTAGTCGGACGTGGCCAGCATCTCGGCCACGCTGGTCTTGGTGCCATTCATGGCCAGCGGCGCCAGGATGCGCTCCTGGATCGCCGCGCCCCACGGCTTGCCGGCCTTGGCGGCGATGATCTTGCCGGCCACGATGTAGAGCAGGTTGTCGTAGGCGTAGCTGTTGCGGAAGCTGGTGGCCGGCTTCACGTAGCGCAGGCGCGCGATGATTTCGTCGGTGCTGAAACTGGTGGTCGGCCACCACAGCAGGTCGCCCGCGCCCAGACCCAGGCCGCTGCGGTGCGTCAGCAAATCGCGCACCGTCATCGCGCCGGTGACGTAGGAGTCGAACATCTGGAAGTCCGGCAGATGCTTGGTGACCGGATCGTCCCAGGCGAGCTTGCCCTCGTCGACCAGCATCGCCAGCGCGGCGGCGGTGAAGGCCTTGGAGTTGGAGGCCACTTCGAACAGCGTCTTGCCGTCCACCGGGGTCGGGTCGCCCAGCTTGCGCACGCCGTAGCCGTTGGCGGCGATCACCTTGCCGTCCTTGACGATGGCGATCGCCATGCCGGGAACGTCGAAGGTCTTCAGCGCCAGGTTGACGTCGGCGTCGAGGTTGTAGGCCGGCGCGGCGGCCAGCGCCGGCACGGACACCGCCAGCACCAGCAATGCGGTTGCAACAGTACGGGAGAATTTGAGCATCGTTATTTTTTAAATTGTTTGTCGACCGATCCCTGGGTGACCGGATGATAGTGCTCGCGCGCCTGGGCGTAGACCGACTTGGCCCATTCCCGGTCGCCGGGATTTTTCAGCAGCGCGGTGTACAGCGGCACCACGAACTTCTGGCGGCCCACGCTCATCAGGAAGGTGGTCAGCGGTTCGCGCACGTTGTAGCCGGCCTTGATCGAGGCCAGGTAGAAGCGGTAGGCGATTTCATTGTTGCCGCTCTTGCCCAGCGCGAAAGCCTGGTCCAGTTCCCGCAGCTGCGTGGCGTTGGCCTTGCCGTCGATATCGTTCAGGAAGTGCATCCATTCGAGCGCGATCCAGTTCTTGCCGTTCAGGTCCCTGGTCGGCAGCTCCCCCTTCAGCCACGCGCTGCGCTGCGCATCGAGCGCGGCCAGGCGCGGCGAGGCCGCGTGCTTGGCGCTGGCCGGAATGCCGGCGCCGTACAGCCACTCGTCCAACTCCGCCGGCGCCATCACTTCAGGATGCGCATCCAGCAGGTTTTTCTTCAGGTAGACCACGAATTCGTCGGTGGTGGCGGACTTGAACGCGTGCTGGTCGAACCAGCCGCGCAGGAAGGGATCGAACACCTCGCGGCCGGCGCGCTGCTCCAGGGTGCGCAGCAGCCACGCGCCTTTCGGATAAACCAGGCCGCTGTCGGTGTAGCTGGCGGCGCTGGTGTCGGCGTCGCGCGTGACCAGCGCCTGCTTGGCCGCCGGGATGGACGGCAGCGAGGCGAGCGCCTCCTCCTGCTCCACTTGCAGGTTCATCTCCGCCACTTCCTCGCCGTACAGCTTCTCGACGATGCGGGTGGTGACGTAGGTAGTGAAGCCTTCGTTGAGCCAGAAGTGCTTCCACGAGGCGTTGGTCACCAGGTTGCCGGACCAGGAGTGCGCCAGTTCATGCGCGATCAGGTCGACCAGGCTGCGGTCGCCGGCGATCATGGTCGGCGTGAGGAAGGTCAGGCGCGGGTTTTCCATGCCGCCGATCGGGAACGACGGCGGCAGCACGATCATGTCGTAACGCTCCCACCGGTACGGGCCATACAGGCCTTCGGCGGCGCTGATCATCTTCTCGGTGTCGGCCAGCTCGTAGGCGGCGGCGTCGATGCGGGCCGGCTCGGCGTAGACGGCGGAGCGCGGGCCGATGTTGCGCACGTCGATCTCGCCGATGGCGATCGCCAGCAGGTAGGACGGAATCGGCTGCGCCATCTTGAATTTCCAGCCGCCGGCGCCGGTCGATTGCTGGTCGTTCTCGGCGCTCATCACCACCCGCATGCCGGACGGCGCTTCGATGCGGGCGCTGTAGGTGAAGCGCACCGCCGGCGTGTCCTGCACCGGCGCCCACGAGCGGGCGTTGATTTCCTCGGACTGGCTGAACATGAACGGACGCTTGCCGGACATGGTCTGCTGCGGCGACATCCATTGCAGCGCTGCGGCCGACGGCGCGGTGCGGTAGTACACGCGCACCTTCTGCGGCTGGAACGACAGCGCGATGCGCAGCGCCCTGCCCTTTTCGGCGTCGGGCTTGTCCAGCATGAAGGAGGCGGCGCTCCAGCGGCCGTTCGGGTTCAGCACCTGCACCTTGGCGATATTGAGTTCGTTCGTGTCCAGCACCAGCGTGCGGGCCGCCGGGTCGATCCAGTTCAGCGTCAGCTCGGCGTAGCCGGCCAGGGTCTTGTGGCCAAAGTCGGCCTTCAGGTCCAGATACAGGTCGCTGGTGCGGACCTGGTCGTAGCGCGCGTAGCTCAGCGGATCGGCGTGGGCGGCGCCCAAGGCCATCAGCGCCGACAGGACGAACGCGGACAGTGGTTTTTTGATAGGCATGGTGGTCTTTTCAATGTGGTCCGAAGCGCGAAGCAGAATAGCATAGCCATGTATCGGCGGTGTGTACGCGGCTGCACCGTATGCTATCATTCAGGCCGTTAGTGGGGAGTAGTCGGCTTGCGCCGCCCCGGCGCAAGAACCTGTGTCAACATAATCGGTCCGCAGACCGTGGTGCAGGTGGTTGAAAAACTTGACGAGACCATGATCGAGGTGCGGCCATGATGGGCCGGAGTCGCGCCTGGATCATTGGTTAATCGTTTCCGGCCCGCGTACTACATACCATCCCATGGAAGCCTTCCTCGTCTCTACCGGCATCGTCGCCCTCGCTGAAATCGGCGACAAAACCCAGCTGCTCGCCTTCTGCCTGGCCGCCAAGTTCCGCCGTCCGCTGCCCATCGTCGCCGCGATTTTCGTCGCCACCATCGCCAACCACGCCTTCGCCGCCGCCGTCGGCGCCTGGATCACCAGCCTGCTGGGGCCCGATATCCTGCGCTGGGTGCTGGGCCTGTCCTTCCTGGCGATGGCCGCGTGGACGCTGGTGCCGGACAAGATCGACGAGGACGACCTGCCGCTGGCGAAGTACGGCGTGTTCCTGACCACGCTGATCGCCTTCTTCGTCGCCGAGATGGGCGACAAGACGCAGGTGGCCACGGTGGCGCTGGCGGCCCGCTACGACAGCCTGGTGGCGGTGGTGTGCGGCACCACCTTCGGCATGATGCTGGCCAATGTGCCGGCGGTCTACCTGGGCGACAAGATCGCCCACCGGGTGTCGCTCAAACTGGTGCACGGCATCGCCGCGCTGGTGTTTGCCGTGCTGGGCGTGGCCACGCTGCTGGGCGCAGGTTCCAGCCTCGGCGTGTAAGGTCAAGGCTTTTTTACTCCGTTCCGTGTGTTACCGCACGGAGATAAAAGAATTAACAATCTATTATACTTGTCACTTGATTACCGACAGGGCAGGGAATGCGATTGATGAGCAAAATAGCGGCGCTGTTATTGAGCGCCTCCGCGTTGAGCGTTCAAGTCTATGCCGCCGAGACGGCGCCGGTGGCCGCACAGGCCAGCGGCAACGTCAGGACGGTCAAGCCGGCGCCGGGCAAAACCAATATGGTGTCGGTGCCGGAGCCGGTGAACTACAAACTGACACTGCTCGGGATAGCGGTGCTGTTGCTGTTCGCGCGCACCAGCAAGAAGCGCGAACAGCCGTGGACCAAGTAAGCGGGCTTACTGCACGTTCAGCGTGACGTCGTCGATCAGGAACGCCGTCGATACCGTCGCATCCTCCACGCCCTCGAAGTAAATCCTCACCGTCTGCCCTTTATAGGCCGACAGGTCGAAACTCTTCTGCACATACGTGCTGCCCTTGTTCAGATTCGAATACGTCGCCAGCGTCGCCAATACCGCGTTGGCGCCGCTGCGTACCTGCACCTTGAGCGTGTCGTAGGCGGTGCTGGTGGTGGTCTCGCTGGACACCACTTGCAGCCAGAACGCCAGGGTGGCGCTGGTGGCGTCGGCCGGTATCGTCACGGTCTGGTACAGCGTATCCGTATGGGCGCTGCCATAGCCGTCCAGCCAGGCCTTGTAGCTGCCGCCGTGCGCGGCCTGGCTCGAATCGGAGCTGATGACGCCCGACGTCGCGGTCCATGAGGCGGCGCCCGATTCAAAGCCGCCGTTGACGATCAGCTGCGTGGCGGCGGGCGGCGTGGTGCCGCCACCACCGCTGGTCTGTGTAACCCACACCGGCGCCGACCACAGGATGTTGCCGTCGTTCTGGGTGATCTTGGCGTAGTAGAAGTGCTCGCCCACGGCCGGCGTGATGCTGGTGCTGGCGGTGGCCGACAACTGCGTCACCGTGCCGTTGCGGCCGGGGACACCCTCATACATCTTCACCGTCGATACCGTCTTGCCGCTGCTGCTGGCGAAGTTGGCGACCAGGTTCAGGGCGCCGCTGTTGGTGAAGCGCTCGCCCATCACGTGGCCGTTGGCGGTCAGGATCAGCTGCGAGGTCTTGTCCATGGTGGCGAACACGCGGCGCGCCTTGATGGCGGCGATCATGCTGGCGGTGCTCAGCGGCGTGCCATTGGGCAGCAGCACGCCGGTGCGGTTGGTGTAGGAAGCGCCCCAGTTGGCGCAGTGGTTATCCTGATCGCTGGAGAAGGCGACGTGGTAGCCCGCCTCCAGCGCCTTGTTGCAGGCGCCTTCGTAGGTGCTGCGGCCGGTCTCGGTCTCGCTGGTGTTGGTCGAGAAGGCCGAGGTGTTGAGCACTTCGCACAGCGCCATCGCCTGGTCGCCGTCGGCGGTGTAGCCCAGCGCCGTACCGTTGACCAGGAACTGGCCCGACGATTCCGGATGGTTGAACTGGCCGACGTAGCCACGCTGGCGCATCAGCGTGTACAACGCGGCGTAGTCGTTCTTCGGCGTCAGCGTGTCGGCGATCAGCTGGCCGCTGCCGTTGCTCTCCCAGCCCAGCAGCTCGGTGGTGTTGAAGATGTTCATATGGCCGCCGTTGTTGATCACGCCCCACTCCAGCCCATACATGCCGAGGAAGCTGGCGTGCGCGCTGTTGAAGTTGGCGGCGGCGGCCAGGCCGGACTGGAACAGCGCCTTGGCGACGGCCGGATCGGCCGCGGCGTTGGTGCTGTCGGAACCGTCGAACATGTGATTGTGCTCGGAGGCCATCAGGAAATCGAGGCCCTTGTCCATCGCGTACTGGTAGGCGTCGGCCGGTCCCAGCGCCGCGCTTTGCGGCGCCTGCGCGCCGGTGCAACTGCCCAGCGGGCCGCCGCCGTCGCTGTGGTTGGTCTGGCTGTGCAGGTTGCCCAGGTAGACCGTGTAAGGCAGCGACGCGGTGGCGGCGACGGCGCCCTGCACCACGCGGCCATTCGCGCGCGCGGCCGCAGAATGCAATGTCGGCAGCGCCTTGAAGGCCGGCATGGCCTGCGCCGGATTGTGGCCCACCGAGATGTCCCAGCTTTGCTCGACGGTCTCGCCGCCGGTGACGGCCTGCATGCGCGCCAGATAGACGCCGTCGGTCAGGATCAAGCCGTCGGCGCGGCCGTCCCACGCGATGCTGACGTCGACCGGCTTGCCAGCGATGCGCTGCACACCCCGCCACTGCTGCACCACCACGCCGTCGGGGCTGACCAGCTCCAGGCGCCATTGCACGTCCTGCTCACGCTCCAGCAGGGGGAAGTCGAAGGCGAGCTTGAAGGTACGGGCTTCCGGCCGTTCCCGGTCGGCGCCGTCGGCGGCGAAGGGCGCGTGCAGCGTGGCCTCGAACTCATGGTGATCGGCCTTGGACGCGTGGACCGCGCCAATCGCGCCGGAAGACAAAATCAACATCATCGCGAGCCGGGACAGCATCTTAGATTTGTTCATCACTTCTTTCTCTCTGCGGTTGGGAATCCAAAATTCTGGCAACTATGCATGACAGGAAGATGACGAACCAATTCGAATTTACTTGGCTATTCAGAGGTGTTTGGAATAAATGCGGTGGCGCCTGGGGCCGCACGCGACAACGGCGCGGAGTTAATTTTCCGCGCCGTTGTAACGAGGATGAAAATGTCCAGAATGGGACACTCTGTTAAGAATTGAACGTGGCCGGCACCAGCAATTCGACCTTGTGGATGCTGGCGGTATCGAGCAAATCGATCGCCATGCCCAGCTGGCGCACGCCGTCTATCGCCATGATCGGCGCGCCGGGTTCCGCCGACTTCATCACGCGTATCACATACGACGCCGCGCCGTAGCGATAGGTCAGCGTGAAGTGATCCCACTCGGCCGGCATGCGCGGCGCCATCGTCAGCTGGGTCGCGGTGCGGGTCAGGCCGAGCAGCGATTCCAGTATCAGCCGGTACATCCAGCCCGAGGAGCCGGTGTACCAGCTCCAGCCGCCACGGCCCACGTGCGGCGCCACCGCGTAGACGTCGGCCGTCACCACGTAAGGCTCGACCTTGTAGCGCGCCATGCCTTCCGGCGTGCCGCCGTGCTGCACCGGGTTGATCATGCGGGCCAGCTCCCAGGCGCGCTCGGTATCGCCCAGGCGGGCGAAGGCCATCGCGGTCCAGATGGCGGCGTGCGTGTACTGCCCGCCGTTCTCGCGCACGCCGGGCACGTAGCCACGGATGTAGCCCGGATTCGGACCGGACTTGTCGAACGGCGGATCGAGCAGCTGGATGATTCCAGAATCCCGGCGCACCAGGCGCTGATTGACCTGCTCCATCGCGCCGCGCACCCGCACCGGATCGGCGGCGCCGGACAGCACGCCCCAGCTTTGCGAGATCGAATCGATCTGGCATTCCTCGTTGGTGTGCGAACCGAGCGGCGTGCCGTCGTCGAAATAGGCGCGGCGATACCACTCGCCGTCCCAGGCGTTGTGCTCGACGTTGGCGGCCAGCTGCTTGGCCTCGCCGCGGCATTCGGTGGCGAAGGCCGGGTCCTGCATCAGGTCCGCCACCTCGGCAAAGCGCTGCAGCACCTCGCACAGGAAGAAGGCCAGCCACACGCTCTCCCCTTTGCCATGCTCGCCCACCTTGTCCATGCCGTCGTTCCAGTCGCAGGAGCCGATCAGCGGCAAGCCGTGCACGCCGAAGCGCAGGCCGTTGCGGATGGCGCGCACGCAGTGCTCATACAACGTTCCGCTCTGGCTGGAACGGCTCGGCATGTCGTAATAGGAGTCCTCTTCCGGCTTGACGGCGCGGCCCTCCAGGTAAGGCGCGCTTTCGCCCAGCACGCCGACGTCGCCGGTGGCGATGACGTAGCGCCAGGCGCCCAGCGGCAGCCACAGATAATCGTCCGAGCAGTGGGTGCGCACGCCGCGGTCGGAAGGCGGATGCCACCAGTGCTGCACGTCGCCTTCCAGGAACTGGTGGGCGGCGCACAGCATCAGCTGGTCGCGCAGCAGCTGCGGTTGGGTGTGGATGGTCGCCATCGCGTCCTGCAACTGGTCGCGGAAGCCGAAGGCGCCGCCGGACTGGTAGTAGCCGCTGCGCGCCCACATGCGGCAGGCGATGGTCTGGTACATCAGCCAGCCGTTGGCCAGCAAGTCCAGCTCCGGCTCCGGCGTGTCGATGCGCACCGCGCCCAGGGTCTGCTCCCAGTGCGCGTGCACGGCGGCCAGCGCCTCGTGCGCGGCGCCGGCGCTGCGGTGCTTCTGCGCCAGGCTGCTGGCGTCTGCGTTGCGGCGGCCGGCCACGCCCAGCACAAAGACGATCTCGCGCTCCTGGCCGGGCAGCAGGTCGAACGGCACCTGGATCGCGGCGCAGGCGTCCAGCCCCGCGCCGATCTTGCCGGACAGGCGGGAGCGGCGCATCGCCACCGGCGCCGCCAGCGAGCCGTTACGGCCCAGGAACTCGCTGCGGTCGCCGGTGTAGGTGCACAGCGTGGCGTCGCAGTTGAAGAAGGCCACGCGGCCGGTGAACTCGGTGTTGTAGGCGTTCTTGGCGAACAGCGCGCCGCTGACCGGATCGGCCTCGGTGACGATGTGCATGCCGGACTTGGAGCGCATGTCGCCCAGCACCCATTCGACATAGCCGGTGGCCGACAGGCGGCGCGTCACCAGCGAGTCGTTGCGCACCTTGAGCACGGTGTACTTGATCGGCGCGTCGGTGGCGACGAAGGTGGTCATCTCGGTGGCGATGCCGGTCTCGGTGTGCTCAAACACGCTGTAGCCGAAGCCGTGGCGCGTGACGTAGCTGCCGTTGCCGCGCGCCGGCAAGGCGGTCGGCGACCAGAACTGGCCGCTCTGTTCATCGCGCAGGTAGAAGGCCTCGCCGCTGCCGTCGCTGACCGGATCGTTGTGCCAGGGCGTCAGGCGGAATTCGTGGGCGTTCTCGTGCCAGGTGTAGGCCTGGCCGCTTTCCGAGATCACGCTGCCGAACTGCGGATTGGCCAGCACGTTGGACCACGGTGCCGGCGTGCGCTGGGCGTCGCTGGTGGTGATGACGTATTCGCGGCCGTCCGGCGTGAAGCCGCCGATGCCGTTTTCCAGCACCAGCTGGCGCGCGGCCGGCGTGGCCGCGCCGGCGTCCGCATACTCGCCGCGGTTGTCCACCATCAGCGGCGGCATGCGCATGGCCGGCGGGCCGGGACGCTTGATCTGCTCGGCCAGCGTGCCGCGGCTGTCGCTGAGGATGGCGCGCGCCACCGATTGCAGCAGGATGCGGTCCTCGTTGGCGATCTGGTCGGCCAGGCGCACGAAGATGCCGCCCGGACGGTCGATGGCCTGGGCGTCGATGCCGGAGGCGATCAGGCCCATGATCTGCTCGTGCAGCACCTGGCGGTAACCCGACTGGTCTTCGTACCAGATCACCAGGTCGACCACCAGCCCTTTCAGGCGCCAGTAGGCGTGCGCCTGCACCAGCTGGCGCGCCAGCTCGATGTTGGCCGGGTCTTTGATCTGCAGCAGCACGATCGGCAGGTCGCCGGAAATCGCGTAGGCCCACAGGCCGGACTGGCCGCGCTGGTTCTTGCCCAGCGTGCCGGCGTCGGCGCGCAGCGCGGCGTTCGGGTAGATGACCGAGTTGGCCAGGCGTCCGTACAGCTGGGCGTCCGCCTCGCTGGCGTTGAGCTGGCGCAGCACCACCTGGCTGTGGGTCCACGCCAGTTCGAACACGCGGTCGGCCAGGTGGCGGTCCTGGTATTTGTCGATCAGGTGCAGCGCGGCGTCGCGCTGCTCGGTCATGCCGGTGACGATGTCGACGATGGCCGTCTGGTCCGGCTTGAGCGTGATGGTGTAGCGGATCGCCACCACCGGATCGAGCACCGAGCCTTCGCTGCCGCCCAGGGCGTCCTCGCTCAGCATCGCTTGCGGCGCGGCGGCGGTGTTGCCGCGGCCGATGAAGCGCGAGCGATCGGTCTCGAACGAGACCCCGGTGACGGCGGCGTCGTGCACCATCATCGAGTGCATCAGCCACGGCATGGCGTCGGCCGGGCCGCGCGGACGGCGCGTGCACAGGATGGCGTTTTCGTCGCGCAGGATCTCGGTCTGCACGAACAGTTTGCTGAAGGCCGGATGGGCGGCGTCGGCGGCGGCCGGCGCCATCACCACCTCGGCAAAGCTGGTCACCTCGATGGTGCGCTCGCGGTCGGACTTGTTGGTGATGCGGGTGCGGCGCAGCTCGATGTCGTCTTCCGGCGAGACCACGATTTCCGTGTACAGGTCGATGTTGCGGTCGGAGCGGCGGAACTCGGCGCGGCCTTCGGAGAAGATCACCTCATGCTTGCGCGGCTCGACCAGCGTCGGTTGATAGGTGGTGGACCAGAACTGGCCGTCGTCCATGTCGCGCACGTAGCAGAAGTTGCCCCAGTTGTCGCGGGTGCTGTCTTCGCGCCAGCGCGTCACGGCCAGGTCCTTCCAGCGGCTGTAGCTGCCGCCGGCGTTGCTGACCATGACGTGATAGCGGCCGTTCGACAGCAGCTGGGTTTCCGGCACCGGTGTGCTGTGCTGGGCCAGCACGCGCATCGGCATGGCCTGCTCCGGCGCGTTGGAGCGGATCGCCGCCAGCTCGGTGGTGTTGGAGTAGAAGGCGCCCGCCTGCGGGCTGCGCTCCTGCAGCACCAGCAGCGTCGATTGCAGCAGCGGATCGGATTCGAAGCGGCGCTGCATCGGCCGGTCGTGCAGCAGGTAGCTCAGCGCCAGCAGCCCCATGCCCTGGTGGTGGACCATGAAGGAGCGGATCACCGCCGCCGTCTGGCCGCGCGGCAGGCGCGAGCTGGTGTAGTCGACCGCCTCGAAGAAACCGTAGCGGCCCATGTAGCCCAGCCCCGCCATCTTCTGCAGGTTGAGGCAGGCCGCTTCCGGCTGCACCATCAATCCCAGCATGGTGGCGTAGGGCGCGATCACCAGGTCGTCGACCAGGCCGCGCTTCAGGCCCAGGCCGGGCACGCCGAAGGCGCGGTACTGGTAATTGAGGCTGGCGTCGACGGTGTTGTAGCCGGACTCGGAGATCCCCCACGGCACGTTGCGGCGCTTGCCGTAGTCGATCTGGGCGTCGATCACCGCGTGGTAGGTATGGTCGAGCAGCGTGCTCGGATAGTTGGGCATCACCAGCAGCGGCATCAGGTACTCGAACATCGAGCCGCTCCACGACAGCAGCACCGGTTTGCCGGCGACGATGCACAGCTGGCGGCCCAGCGCGAACCAGTGCTCCTGCGGCAGCTGGCCCTGGGCGATGGCGACGAAACTGGCCAGCCGCACTTCGGAGGCCAGCAGGTCGTAGCAGCTGGCGTCGAGGCGGCGCTCGCTGACGTTGTAGCCGATCGCCAGCAGGTTGGTGGTGGTGTTGTACAGGAAGCCATATTCCATCTGGGCGTAGGCGCCGCAGCGCTGCGCCAGCTCGGCCAGTTCGCGCATGCGCTCGTGGGCGGCGCTGGCGCCCTGCGCGCACAGGCCGGCCAGCAGCAGCTGGCGATCGCGCTCGGCCGGGGCCAGGTCGTTGGCCAGCACGGTGTCGGCCTGGTTGATCATGGCGGCCAGTTCGCGCAGCGTCGGCACGCGCGCCAGGCTGGTGTCGAAGACGGCGTCCGCCGGCAGCTTGACCCACGGCGCCAGCAGCGCCAGTTCCGTCTGCGCGGCCTGACATTGCTGCGTCAGCGCGGCATGCCATATGGCCGCTTCGCTGTGCGCATCGGCCGGCGTCTGGAACGTGGCGGCGGCCGCGCTCACGCGGGTCAGCCAGGCGTGCAGTTGCTGCAGGTTGCCGGCGTCCGGCGTGGGGCCCAGCGCCGCCAGCAAGGCGTCCAGCGGCTCCGTGTCGGCGGCGCCTTCCAGCGACTCCTGCAGCACGCGGCAGGTGGCGACGATGCCGTCCACCGTTTGCGGTCCCAGTATCGGCTGGTCGTACAGGCCGGTCAGGCCGGCCTGCAGGGTAAGCAGGTGGCCGGCCAGGTTGCCGCTGTCGACGGTGGAGATGTAGATCGGGTGCAGCGGCTTGAGCGTCTGCGTGTCGTACCAGTTGTAGAAGTGGCCCTGGTGGCGTTCCAGCTGGTCCATCGTGGCCAGCGTGCTGGCGGTGCGCGCCATCATCTGGCCGACGGTGAGGTAGCCGAAATCGCTGGCGCTCAGGTTGGCCAGCAGCGCCATGCCGATATTGGTGGGCGAGGTGCGGTGCGCCACCACCTGCGCCGGGTGCTCCTGCATGTTATCGGGCGGCAGCCAGTTGTCTTCCGGGCCGACGTAGCGCTCGAAAAAAGCCCAGATGCGGCGCGCCAGCTGGTGCAGGAAGCGGTGCTGCTCCGGCGTGAGCTGGGCGTGGCGGCGCGCGATCGGGCGGCTGATCCGCTCGGCCACGGCCGGCGCCACCAGCCACGCCAGCAGGAACAGCGCGGCCGGCGCCAAGCTGACAGGCCGCCAGCCCCACAGTGCGCCGCCGACGAACAGCGCCAGCACCGGCGATACCCACATGGTGCGCCAGACGCCGGCCGCGCCTTGCGCCGCGCGCGACAGCGCCGAGGCGCGCCACTCCAGCAGGTGCTTGTGCGAGACCAGCATGCGCCAGGCGCTGCGCAGGATGGCGTCGAGGCTGAAGTAGGCCTCGTAAGGCAGGAACACCAGCATCAGGACGGCGTGCGCGAACTGCATGCCGCCGCGCCGCAGCGCGGCCCGTATGTGCTGGCTCCACAAGGTGTCTTCGGGGCGGCGCAGCAGGTCATGCAGGGTGCTGACGATGGGCGGCAAGAAGATCACGGCCAGCACGGCGGCGGTCCACAGCCACGGGTCGGGCAGCCAGCGCCAGGCGGTGATCAGCGACAGCACCAGCGCCGGCGCGGTCAGGCTGCGGCGCAGGTTGTCGAACAGCTTCCAGCGCGACAGCAGCGACAGCGGATTGCGTTCGCGCTTGCGGTTGGGCGCCGGCACGCGGCCGAACACCCACGAGGCCAGTTGCCAGTCGCCGCGTATCCAGCGCTGGCGGCGGCTGACGTCGTCGCTGTAGCGGGCCGGATAGGCTTCGTACAACTGGGCATCGCTCAGCAGGCCGGCGCGCAGGTAGCAGCCCTCCAGCAGGTCGTGGCTGAGGATGCGGTTGTCCGGCAGCCGGTCCCCCAGCACCTGCTCGAACACGTCGACATCGTAGATGCCCTTGCCGATGTAGGAGCCTTCGAAGAACACGTCCTGGTAAACGTCGGAGACGGTGCGGGTGTAGGGATCGATGCCCGGCTCGCCGCCGCACAGTTTTTCGTACAGCGAGGCGTTCTCGCTCGGCAGGCTGACCGTCACCCGCGGCTGCAGGATGCCGTAGCCTTCCACCACGCGGCCGCGCGCGCTGTCGATGCGCGGCTGGTTCAGCGGGTGCTGCATGGTGGCGATGAACTGCGCGGCGGCGTCGCGCGGCAGCTGGGTGTCGGTGTCGAGCGTGATGACGTACTTGATCGCTTCCAGCTCGCCGACGTCGCCCACCACCACGCTGAACTTGTCGCGCGCGCCGCCGCGCAGAAAGCGGTTCAGCTCCTGCAGCTTGCCGCGTTTGCGCTCGTCGCCCATCCACACGCCCTCCTGCGGATTCCAGCGGCGCGGCCGGTGCAGCAGCAGGAAGGGCGCGGCCGGATCGCCGTTGGGATGGGTGGCGTATTTGCGGTTCAGTTGTCCGATGCAGCGGTGCATCTGCTCCACCAGCGCGGCGTCCCCCGGCAGGGTTTCGGCGGCGGCGTCGGCGAAGTCGGTCAGCAGGCAGTACACCAGGTTGGGATCGCGGTTGGCCAGGAAGCGCACTTCCAGCTGCTCGCACAGGTCGGCGATGTTCTCCTGGCTGTAGACCAGGGTCGGCACCACCACGATGGCGCGCGCGTCGGCCGGCACGCCGTCGCGGAAGTCCATGCGCGGCAGCGGATTGGGGCGGGTCACCAGCGTGGCGATCCAGTTCACCAGGCTCAATGCCAGCTGGCTGCTGCCCAGCAGCGCCAGCACGCCGAGCAGCACGATCACCGCGCCATTGACGCCGTTGCGCGCAGCGCGCTCCAGCAGCAGCGCGGTCGACACCAGCGCGATGGCGGCGATGGCGCCCAGGTAGGACGTCAGCGGCGAGGCGCGCGAGGTTTGCTGCAAGGCCTCCAGCCACGGCCGGCGCATGCCGGTCTGCTTTTCCAGCGCGGCCAGGCCGCCGCCGATCAGGTAGAAACCCACGTGGCCGTGGCGGGCGTCGCCGCCTTCGTAGTGGGCCTGCGCCAGCTGCAAGGCTTGCTGCGCCACTTCGAGTTCCGAGTAGCGCGAGCGCTTGGCGATTTTTTCGATCGCGTGGCGGTACTGGTCGCGGGTGGCGAATTCCATGCGGCCGTAGATGGCGGCCGGGTCCTGGCGCAAGGTCTGTTCGACCACGCTCATGGTCTCGACGAACTCCTGCCAGTCCATGGTGCCGAGGAAGCGCAGGCTGCCGATGCTGTTGGCGATCGAGACCTGCTCGGCCGCCTGCTGCTGGATCTCGGTCTGGATCTGCTGCTCGATGGTCTGGTCGGTTTCGGCCAGGCGGTGCGTGATCCACGACAGCGCCAGGGTCAGCGCCGGGCTTTGTCCCTGCAGGCGGCGCGCCAGCTCGGCCACGAAGGCGCTGCTGATCGGTGGATTGGAGCGGGCCATGTCGGCCACCATCAGTATCAGGCCGCTGGGATTTTTCTCGGCGACGTCGGTCATCTGGTCGGCCCAGCTGTTGGCCAGGTCGCGGTGGCTGCGGTTGTCGGCCACGCGCGCGGCCACGCGCCGCAGGTTCTCGATCAGCGCCAGGCGCAGCATGATGGGTATGGCCCACAGCTCGCCCAGCTTGAGGCTGGCCACTTCCTGGTAGGCGTCGACGAAGCGGCACAGCGATTCGGGATCGACGCGGCCGTCGCCGTGCGAGATGATTTCCAGCGCGATCTTGTAGACCCGCGGCGTGCCTTCCGGCGCGCCCTTGCCCAGGCGCGGCAGCTGCTTGCTGTAGTCCTTGGGCAGGTGGCGGCGGGCGATGCGGATCTGGTCTTCGATCAGGTAGAAATTGTCGAGCAGCCATTCGGAGGCGGGCGTGATCTGGCGGCCGGCCTTGACGGCGGCGGTCAGCTCGTCGCAGGTGGCGTCGATGACGGCGGCGTTTTCGGTCAGCCGCGCCAGCAGGCGGTCGCGGCCGCCGCGCTTGCTCAGTTCGTGATGCGTGGCCAAGGTCTTGCCGTGCGCGGCCATCTGGGCCGCGCTGAACAGTTCGGCGCGCAGCGGCAAGTCTTCGTCGTCGGCGTCGGACAACAGGGAGCCTGAGGGGGATTCGCGGAAGCCCAGCGTGAGGTCGGGCATGAGGGGGGCGGGCTTGTTCAACGGTGTACCTCGTTTTGATTCTGCGAATAGGAAATTATCTGCCTAGGCATGGTACGGGGGCGCACGGCTGGCGACTGTACGCTGACGTACATATGGAATTTCCACGAAAAAAAAGGCCGCTTGCGCGGCCTTGTAAAGGAAGAAAACTTGATCGGCTGTGTTGCCCTAGGCGGCGTGCGCCAGCGGCGCCAGCGCCAATCCGCCGCTGAGGCTGTAGACCTGGGCGTGGCCCAGGCGGTGCAGCAACTGCGCGGCCTTCAGGCTGCGGTTGCCGCTGCGACAGAAGAACACCAGCGGGGTTTGCTCGCCTTGCAGCCACTCGCTGGCGTGCTCGGCCAGACGGCTCAGTGGCACGCTGCGGGCGCTGCGGCCGGCGGTTCCCGGCGTGATGGTGGCGGCGAACTCGTACGGCTCGCGCACATCGATCAGCTCGGTGTCGGGATGGGCTTGCAGGAAGGCGTCGAGCGCCGCGCGGTCGAGTTGCAACGCGGCTTGCGTGGCGGACGCGGCGGGCGCGGCCATGCCGACGCAGAACTGGTTGTGCTCATCGCGCGTCGGGCACAGCAGCGTCTGCGCGCAGGTCAGCGCACGCAGTGCTTCGACGGCGGGCCGCGCACTGAAGGCGAAGCGCACGGCCTGCGGCGGCAGCGCCGCATCGACGGCGGTGCCCAGCAGATAGTGGCGCGCCGCGCCGTCGGCCACGCTGAGCAAGGTCTGCGCGCCGAGCTCGATGGCATGGCCGGCGGCCGGCCAGCCGTAGGCGTCGGTGGCGACGTGGCTGTCGACGTGGCGGCCCAGCGCACTGATCAGCATGCCGCGGTCGATGTCGAGGGAGGTGCTGACGATGGCCTGCACCTGGTAGTTCTGGCAGCGCACATACGATACGATGCGGGCCGTCATGTCCGGCAAGGGATCGATGACGATGCAGCTGCGGCTGGCGGCGTCCAGCACCATCCAGCTGCACGCGCCTTCCACGCCCAGTTGCAGCAAGCCGTCGTGCGGCACGGCCGCGCGTTCGGACGGGATCAGACAGCTGGCGCGCAGCGCGGCGCCGCAGCGCTCGATGCGGCGACAGGCGTCCTCGATGGTGGCTTCGTCGGCCAGCGGGCCGAAGGACATGCGGATCGCGCCGGCGCTGCGCCACAGCGGCGCCTGCATGGCGTCCAGCACGTAGCTGGGCGCGGCCTTGGCCGCCGAGCAGGCGCTGCCGGAGCTGACGCGCACCTGGGCGGCGTCGAACACGTCCATCAGTTCGCGGCTCGACAGGCCGGGCACGGAAAAGTTCAGCGTGGTCGGCAGCGATTTGTCGAAGGGGTGGTTGAACACCACGCCGGGCAAGGCGGCGCGCAGGCTGTCGGCCAGGCGGGCGCGGAAGCCGGCCAGCTGCTGATGGCTGCGGAAGGTGTCGCCGCGTTCCAGCGCGGACAGCACGGCGCCCAGCGCGGCGATGCCGGCCATGTTCTCGGTGCCGGAGCGCTGGCCGCTTTCCTGGCCGCCGCCCATGATCAGCGGCGTGAACGGCGCGCCGGCGCGCACGTACAGCATGCCGATGCCCTTGGGCGCGTACAGCTTGTGGCCGGAGAACGGCGCGTAGTCGATGCGGGTGCTGGCCAGGTCCAGGTCCAGCTTGCCCAGCGCCTGCACGCAGTCGACCAGCCAGTAGGCGGCGCTGCCGGTCTCGGCCAGCAGCACTTCGATCGCGGCCAGGTCGGTGATGATGCCGGTTTCATTGTTGGCGGCCATGGTGCACACCAGCGCGGCCTGCGGCGCCCACTGGCGCAGCAGCGCCAGGTCGTGCGCGCCGTCCTGGTCGACCGGCAGTTTTTGCAGGCTCAGGTTCAGGCCCAGCAGGCGGTTCCAGTGCGCCAGGCTTTCCGGCACGGCCTTGTGCTCGGTGGCGCCGTAGACCAGCAGGCTGCCGATGGCTTCGCCACGCTCGCGGCGTTCGCGCAGCGCCACCAGCGCCGACAGCACCGCCGTCTGGATGCCTTCGGTGGCGCCGCTGTTGAACATCAGGCGGCCGTCGCCCACGCCCAGCAGGCGCGCGGCGCAGGCGCGGCTCTGGTCCAGCAGGACCTTGGCCTTCAGGCCGGTGCCGTGGCTGCTGCTGGGATTGCCGTAGCGCTGGCCCATGGCGTCGGCCGCGGCGGCGATCGCGGCCGGCAGCACAGCGGTGGTGGCGTTGCCATCGAGGTAGATTTCGGTCGTCATGATAGTGGTGCCTGTACTTATGTCATCGATACATATAGCTTACTCAGTCATGGCGAAATATATGTACTAAAATACTCCTGTTACGCACTCCATATAGCATTTTCATGCTGCCATTCGAGGAAAAATAGAATGAACGAACTTGATCGCTATGACTATGCAATTTTGTCGGCGCTGCAGGGCGACGGCACGCTGTCGATCGCCCAGCTCAGCGAGCGGATCGGCCTGTCCTCCACGCCGTGCTGGAAGCGGGTGCGGCGGCTGGAGGAGGAAGGCTATATCGAGAGCCGCGTGGCCATCGTCAACCGCCGCAAGGTGGGCTTGCCGGTGACGGTGTTCGTCAGCGTGCGCACCAGCCAGCACGACGACAAATGGCTGGCGCGCTTCGCGGCCGCCGTGGTCGCCTTGCCGGAAGTGCAGGAATTCCACCGCATGAGCGGCGACATCGATTACCTGCTGAAGGTGGTGACGAGCGATATCGAAGGATATGACCGGTTTTACAAGAAGTTAATCAAGGCGGCGCAGCTGAGCGGGGTGTCGTCGGCGTTTTCGATGGAGCAGATCAAGATCACCACCGCCCTGCCGCTGGAGCTGGTTTCGCACCAATAAAGTGCGGCGGCGGGCTGAGCATGGGATAATCATTGTCCCATATCAAATACTTGATTAAGCCCATGCGCGCATTCCTCGACCGCTGGCTGCCCAGCCCCACCACCGCCAGCCGCCGCGAGCAGCTGCGCGCCGCCGGCGGCGCCCTGTTCGGCCTGCTGCTGACCGCCCTGCTCGGCCTCACCCTGTCGCCCGGCGCCATCTTCCTGGTCGCGCCGATCGGCGCCTCTTCGGTGTTGCTGTTCGCGCTGCCGGCCAGTCCGCTGGCGCAACCGTGGGCCGCCATCGGCGGCAATGTCGTCAGCGGACTGATGGGGGTGATCTGCGTGCGCCTGTTCGGCGACTTTCTGCCCATGCCGCTGCTGTGCGCGCTGGCCGCCAGCAGCGCGATCGCCGCGATGTTCGCGCTGCGCTGTCTGCATCCGCCCGGCGGCGCGGTGGCGTTGACGGCGGTGATCGGCGGACCGGCCATCCACGCGGCCGGCTTCGCCTTCCCGCTGGTGACGGTGCTGGCCGACACTACGCTGCTGGCGCTGATGGCGATGCTGTACAACAACCTGACGGGACGGCGCTATCCCCATGCGCAGCTGGGCGCGCACCCGAATCCGCACGCCACCAAGGATGCGGTGCCGACCGTGCGGCTGGGCTTCAAGCCGGAAGACCTGGACGCCGTGCTGAAGCAGTACAACCAGGTGCTGGACATCAGCCGCGACGACCTGGAATCGCTGTTCATGCAAACCGAGCAGCGCGCCTACCAGCGCCGTTTCGGCATCATCAGCTGCGCCGACATCATGTCGCGCGATATCGTCAGCGCCGAGTTCGGCACCAGCCTGGAAGAAGCCTGGCAACAGATGCGCAGCCACCGCGTGGCGGCGCTGCCGGTGCTCAACCGCGCGCGGCGGGTGATCGGCATCGTCACGCAAACGGATTTCCTGGAGCACGGCGGGCTGGACGACTATCGCGGCATCCGTCAGCAACTTCAGCGATTTTTGCGCAAAAGCGGCGTAACCCACACTGAAAAGGCCGAAGTGGTCGGCCAGATCATGAGCCAGCACCCGACCACCGCGCGGCTGGACACGCCGATCGTCGACCTGGTGCCGCTGATGGCCGACTCCGGCTTCCACCACATCCCCATCGTCGACGCGGAACAGCGCTTCGCCGGCATCATCACCCAGTCGGACCTGGTGGCGGCGCTGTACGAGAGCCGCTTTGCCGAAGCGGCGGCCTGAGCAAAAAAAAAACCGCCACCCGAAGGTAGCGGCCAGGCTGTACTGCTTTGTTATTCTTGGATCTTGTTCTTGAACTCTTGCTGGTCTCCAGCATACTCCGGTTCACATGTGCCTTGCACAATTATATTTGCAAATCCGGATCTAAAATTTCCTCAAAAGAACAATGTATCGCCGATACAAAAATTGTCCCAGCGCCGCCCCGCAATGGCTTATGCTAGGCGCCAATTTTGTGACATCTTGAGGAAAAACCATGACGCGTCGCCGCAACACCCTTGCCGCTTTTGCCCCTCTCGCCGCCGCCGTGATGCTGGCGTTCGCGCCGCCGGCGGTCAACGCCGCCGCACCGGCCGCCGCCGTGCCGCAAGCCAGCGCCGCGCCCGCGCACAAGGCGCTGCTGGCGATCGCCGACCAGTACTATGACGCCACCGCCCGCTTCGAACCGCTGAACGCCACGGAAAACGGCGACAACCGTTACGACGACCAGCTGGGCCTGAGCATCGCCCCGGCCAAGCGCGCCCGGCAGTTCAAGCTGTATCGCCAGTTCGCCACCCGCCTGAAGGCCATCCAGCGCGCCCGGCTGGACAACAAGGACCGCATCAACTACGACATCCTGGTCTACGAGCTGGACCAGCTGCTGGCGATGGAGCGCTTCCCCGAGCACCTGCTGCCGATCAACCAGATGGATAGCGTGCCCGTCACCCTGGCCAACTACGCCGGCGGCGAAGCTTCGCAGCCGATCGGCACCGTCAAGGAATACGAGGCCTATCTGCACCGCATCGGCCAGTTGCCGGCCTGGATAGACCAGGCCATCGCCAATATGCGCGCCGGCATCAAGCAAGGCATCACCGAGCCGAAGGCCATCATGGAGTCGGGCTTGCCGCAGTTCCAGAAACTGGTCAGCGCCACGCCGGAAAGCAATATCTTCTACACGCCGATCACCAAGCTGCCGGCCGCCTTTGCCGCCGCCGACAAGGCGCGCCTGAGCGCCGCCTACCGCAAGACTGTCGGCGAGCAAGTGATGCCGGCGCTGGCCCGCCTGGCCACCTTCCTGGAAAAGGAATATGTGCCGGCCTGCCGCACCACGACCGGCCTGGGCGCGCTGCCGGACGGCGCCGCCTGGTACCAGGCGCGTGTGGCCGGCGCCACCACAACGTCGCTCAAACCCGACGAAATCCATGCCATCGGCTTGAAAGAAGTCGCGCGCATCCAGGCCCAGTTTGACGTGCTGGGCCCCAAGCTGGGCTACACCGGTCCGGCGTCGGGGCTGCCGGTATGGGTGGCGGCGCAGCCGAAGTTCTATCCGTTCAAGACCGAGCAGGAAGTCCAGGCCGTGTATCACCAGCTCAACGACGTACTGGACACCAAGCTGCCGCTGATGTTCACGCTGCTGCCTAAGGCCAAGCTGGACTTGCGTCTCGAGCCTGAGCTGAGCCGCGCCACCGCCTCGGACCACTACACCGCGCCGGCCGGCGACGGCTCGCGTCCCGGCGTGTTCTGGTCGGTGGTCAACGATCCCGCCAAGTACGGCAGCACCGGCATGACCACCTTGTTCCTGCATGAAGGCAAGCCCGGCCACCACTTCCACATCGCGCTGATGCAGGAGCTAAACCTGCCTAACTTCCGCAAATATGGCGGCAACAACGCCTATACCGAAGGCTGGGCGCTGTATGCGGAAACGCTGGGCAAGGAGATGGGCCTGTTCGACGATCCGGCCCAGTACTTCGGTCATCTGAACGACGAACTGCTGCGCGCCACCCGCCTGGTGGTCGACACCGGCATGCACGCGCAAGGCTGGAGCCGCGAGCAAAGCATCCAGTATATGCACGACACGCTGGGCTACGACAACTCCGCCAAGACCGAGACCGAGCGCTACATGGCTTGGCCGGGCCAGGCGCTGGGCTACAAGATCGGCGCGCTGAAGATCGTCGAACTGCGCCAGCGCGCGGCCAAGGCGCTGGGCGACAAGTTCAGCCTGCCGAAATTCCACGCCGTGGTGCTGGGCGACGGCACCCTGCCGCTGGCGCTGCTGGAGGAAAAGGTCGACCGCTGGATTGCCTCGCAACAATAAACCACCGAGGCGGGCCGCAATGGCCCGCCTGTCCGCGCTCCCTGGCCGGACGGGAACCCCTGGCGCCGACTTACGCCGCGCTTGTTTGATATGGCGCAAATAGTTATTCGATAATCAAGCGAGCGAGATCAACACGCGCAATACTGCGGGGTACCCCTCCAAAGTCCGTTGGAAAGAGCGCATGCATTCCCTATTGCCCGCCGTGGTCTCCCTGCTGTTCTTGTGTTACGGCGCCTACGTGCTGCATACGCGCGGGGTCAGTCGTATCAGCCTGGCGTCCTTCCTGCTGTGCGCCACCACGTTCTGCTGGCAATTCACCTGGGCCGTGCTGTTCCAGATCCGCGACGAGCACGAAGCGCTGGCGCTGGCCAAACTGGGCTACCTGCTCATCCTCTTCGTGCCGACCACGCTGTACCACTTCATCGCCGAATTGACGGCGCAGCGCAGCGAGCGCCGCTGGGTGGACCTGTCCTATGCGATCGCCGGCTTGCTGGGCGTCGTCCTGCTGAGCACGGACTGGCTGATCGCCGGCCTCTACCCCTATTTCTTCGGTTACTACCCCAAGGCTGGGCCTTTGCACCCGCTGCACCTGGTGCAGACCGGCGTGGTCGTGGGGCGCGGCCTGTGGCTGCTCTACCGCCGCCAGCAACTGGCCGTATCGACCGAGAAAACCCGGCTGCGCTATTGCCTGGCCAGCCTGCTGATCTATTTCTTCGCCTCGGTCGACTATCTGTGCAATTACGGCGTGCAGTTCTACCCGCCGGGTGTGCTGTTCGTGGCGACCAGCCTGGGCTTGATTGCCCAGGCGATGGTGCGGCACGACCTGCTGGCCGACCCGATGGAGGTGGCCGCCACCATGGCCCACGAAATGCGCACGCCGCTGGCGACCATCCGCAACCAGTCGCGGGTGCTGGCCAAATGCCTGCCGGATTTACTGGCCGGCTACCAGTGCGCGCTGGAAAACCGGCTGATCGAACCAATGTTGCGGCCTGCGCAACTCAATTACCTCAGCAAGCTGCCCCAGCACATTGAAGCGGAAATCAGCCGTTCCAATTTCATTGTCGATATGTTGCTGGCCTCGGCCCGCGCGGGCACCCTGAATCGCAACGACTTCGCCGATCATTCAATCAAGAAATGTGTCGACGAAGCCCTGGCCTGTTATCCGTTTGAAAGCTCAATGCGCGACAAGGTGGTGGTCAGGGCGGCCGAGGATTTCACCTTCTTTGGCTCGGACGTATTGCTGGTCTACGTTTTATATAACCTGTTTAAAAACGCATTGCATGCGATTAAATCCGCGGGACGGGGGGAAGTGGAAATTGCTTTCTTTACCCGGGGGAATAGCAAGCAATTACTGGTGACGGATACCGGCATGGGAATACCGGATGATGTGCTACCGCATGTATTTGAACCGTTTTATAGCACCCGGCATAATGTCGGCGGTACGGGAATGGGATTGGCGTTCTGCCAGCGCGTCATTACCGCATTCGGCGGCAAGATACATTGCGAATCCCAGGCGGGGCGTTATACCCGGTTTTCCGTATTATTCCCGCGAGAGCAGATATGGCATGCCGAGCGGGTAATGGATTAATTCACAACGACTTCTTCGCCGCTGATTTTATCCAGATCGGTTTCATCGCCCAATACGTAGATCTTCTGCTCCCGCAATACCTGGAGAATAAAAGGCTGCTGCTCGCGCAGCCGGCGTTTGAAGTCAGGGATCGAATACAGGTTGGGATTGATTTTACGGCGCAATAAGCGTTCGGCGACCGGCAGGCGGGATAATAGTTCGCCGTAGCTGGTGTTATCGCCGATCAGCATCAATTCCACCGGCGTGTCCATGCCCTCGTGTTCCTTGGCCGTGGCGCCATAAACAAAAGCCACATTCAGCACGTGTTGCAACGGCGCCAGCGCCGAATTCAACACGCTCACCAGGCCGAAGGTTTTCTTGACCAGGTTGCTTAACTCCCCGAATACGATGCATTCCTTGTTGGGCTTAAAGCGGCGCACGTTGCCGATGCGCTCGGACACGATAACGCCCGACTCATGCAGCCGTTTGAGCTCCCGCTGAGCCGAGGCGCTGCCCAAACCTGTCAGGCGCATGATCTCGTTCAAGTGGAAGCCTTGATTGACACGTACAAATAGCAAGCCCAGCAGCTTTTGCTGGGCAGGGGTGAAGAGTGCTTGAGCGATCATGAGCCAAATCTTAGCATGAACGCACTACTCTCTGGCATGTTTAACGTAGCGTTTCCGGGCTAACTTGCATCAGACTGAGTGAGGGATCAGTCCGGCGTGCTGCAGACAATCAATACCGGCCTGTCAAATTTAGCCGATATTGAAGACATGCACATACACGGGGGAGATTGCCATGACTTTAGACCTACACGAGCGGATTACTGCGGACAAGGCTCAGTGCGGTGGCAGAGCGTGCATACGCCACCTGAGACTTAGGGTGTGCGACATATTAAACCTGCTCGCGGCCGGTGAAAGCTATGAACAAATACTGAATGACTACCCTTTTCTGGAAAAAGACGATATCTATGCCGCGCTCGCCTATGCAGCGGAATATGCAATGAAAAATAACTTACTTATCATTACAAAGGATGCTGATTTTCCAAATCGATCGAGAATGCAGGGCTTTATACCGCCGCAGATGATGGGTTCGATGTGGCAATTGCAGCAAATCCGCCCTCTTTGCGAAATTCAGATCAGCTTTGCCGAATATCTATCCAGCGATTGCAGCCGGCCAGGCGATTATTGAAATTCATTAATCGCGCCGCCAAATAAAAAAACGGCACCCGAAGGTGCCGTTTTTATTTACGGGGCTAAAAGCTGAATTACGCTTCGCCGTCGTGCGGAGTAACCGTTTCGGTGACTTCCACGTCGTTGCTGGACATCGAGGCTTTCTCGGCCAGCAGCAGAGCTTGACGCTCTTCCACTTCCCAAGCCTCTTTCTCTTTGCGAGCGCGGTGGAATGCCAGACCGGTGCCGCCTGGAATCAGACGACCAACGATGACGTTCTCTTTCAGACCACGCAGACCATCGCGCTTGCCCATGATTGCGGCTTCGGTCAGAACACGGGTGGTTTCCTGGAACGATGCGGCCGAGATAAACGAATCGGTCGACAGCGATGCCTTGGTAATACCCAGCAGAACGTTTTCGTAAGTTGCAGGGATCTTATTCTCTGCATTCACTTTGTCGTTTTCATCCAGCAGTTCCGAACGCTCAACCTGCTCGCCAACGATGTAGTTGGTGTCGCCGGCATTAACGATCTGAACGCGACGCAGCATCTGACGCACAATCACTTCAATGTGCTTGTCGTTAATCTTCACGCCCTGCAGACGGTACACGTCCTGCACTTCGTCAACGATGTAACGCGCCAGCGCTTCGATACCCAGCAGACGCAGAATGTCTTGTGGATCGGCCGGGCCGTCGACAATCATCTCGCCTTTGTTCACTACCTGGCCGTCGTGGACCAGCACTTGCTTGTCCTTGGTGATCAGGAACTCGTGCTTGTTGCCGTCCATGTCCGTGATTTCCAGACGCTGCTTACCCTTGGTTTCTTTACCGAAGGCAACAGTACCGGTCACTTCCGCCAGCATACCTGCGTCTTTAGGCGAACGTGCTTCGAACAGCTCGGCAACGCGCGGCAGACCACCGGTAATATCGCGGGTCTTCTGCGATTCGGTCGGGATACGTGCCAGCACTTCACCAACGGTCACTGCCTGGCCGTCTTTCACCATGATCAGCGCGCCAACCTGGAAGCCGATCGCCACTGCGTGTTCGGTGCCGGCGATCTTCACTTCGTGGCCTTCTTCGTTCAGCAGCTTGACCTGTGGACGCAGGGTCTTGGTCAGCGAACCGCGACGCTTGGCATCGATCACCACCAGGGTCGACAGACCGGTCACTTCGTCCACCTGACGGGCTACGGTCACGCCTTCTTCGACGTTCTCGAAACGCACCACACCGGCGTACTCGGTAATGATCGGACGGGTCAGCGGATCCCAGGTTGCCAGGGCCGTACCGGCCTTGATCACCAGACCGTCTTTGACGATCAGGGTAGCGCCGTACGGCACCTTGTGACGCTCACGCTCACGGCCGTGGTCGTCGGTGATCAGCACTTCGCCCGAACGGGAAATGACGATCAGCGCGCCCTTGCCGTTGGTGACGTAACGCATGGTCGAGGTGAAGCGGATGGTACCGTTCGACTTCGCTTCCACCGACGATGCCACTGCCGCACGCGACGCCGCACCACCGATGTGGAAGGTACGCATGGTCAGCTGGGTACCTGGTTCACCGATCGACTGCGCTGCGACCACACCGACGGCTTCGCCGGCATTGACCAGCACGCCACGGCCCAGATCGCGACCGTAGCACTTGGCGCACAGGCCGAAGCGCGTGTCGCAAGTCAGCGGGGTACGGACCTTGACTTCGTCGATCGACAGACGCTCGATCTCTTCGACCATGTCTTCGTCCATCAGGGTACCGGCTTCGTACAGCGTCGCCTGGGTTTCCGGATTGATGACGTCGTTGACCACCACGCGGCCGAGGATACGGTCGCGCAGCGCTTCGATCACTTCACCGCCTTCGACCATCGCCTTCATCAGCGCGCCGTTGGTGGTGCCGCAATCGTCGGCGATGACGACCAGATCCTGGGTCACGTCGACCAGACGACGGGTCAGGTAACCCGAGTTCGCGGTCTTCAGTGCCGTATCCGCCAGACCTTTACGAGCGCCGTGGGTCGAGATGAAGTACTGCAACACGTTCAGGCCTTCGCGGAAGTTCGCGGTAATCGGCGTTTCGATAATCGAACCATCCGGTTTCGCCATCAGACCACGCATACCTGCCAGCTGACGAATCTGCGCCGCGGAACCGCGGGCGCCGGAGTCGGCCATCATGTAAATCGCGTTGAAGGATTCCTGGGTGGACTTGGTGCCGTCACGCTTGATGACGTCTTCCACTTTCAGTTGGTCCATCATGGCCTTGCCGACTTCATCCGAGGTCTTGCCCCAGATGTCGACTACCTTGTTGTAACGTTCGCCGGCGGTGACCAGACCCGAAGCGTACTGCTGCTCGATCTGTTTGACTTCGGATTCCGCGGCCGAAATCAGGGTCACTTTCTGAGGCGGTACCAGCATGTCGTCCACGCAGATCGAAATACCGGCACGGGTCGCCAGGCGGAAGCCCGACTGCATCAGCTGGTCAGCAAACACCACCGTCGCGCGCAGGCCGCACTTACGGAAGGACGTGTTAATCAGCTTGGAAATCTCTTTCTTCTTCAGCGCGCGGTTCAGCACGGAGAATGGCAGGCCTTTCGGCAGAATTTCCGACAGGATCGCGCGGCCGATCGTGGTCTCGTAACGGGTCACGGTGCGGACGAATTCGCCCGTCACTGGATCCTTAGGATTCTCGACGATACGCACGGTGATGCGGGTGGTCAGTTCCACTTCCTTGTTGTCGTAGGCACGAATGACTTCCGACACGTCCTGGAACAGCATGCCTTCGTTCTTGGCGTTGATCGCTTCGCGGGTCGCGTAGTACAGACCCAGCACGATATCCTGCGAAGGAACGATGGACGGTTCGCCGTTCGACGGGAACAGGATGTTGTTCGAAGCCAGCATCAGCGTGCGGGCTTCCATCTGTGCTTCGATCGACAGCGGCACGTGAACTGCCATCTGGTCACCGTCGAAGTCGGCGTTGAATGCGGCGCAGACCAGCGGGTGCAGTTGGATCGCCTTGCCTTCAATCAGGACCGGCTCGAAAGCCTGGATACCCAGACGGTGCAGCGTAGGCGCACGGTTCAGCATGATCGGGTGTTCGCGGATCACGTCTTCCAGGATGTCCCAGACGACCGGTTCCTGGATCTCGACCAGCTTCTTGGCGGCCTTGATCGTGGTGGCCAAGCCCATCAGTTCCAGCTTGTTGAAGATGAAGGGCTTGAACAGCTCGAGCGCCATCAGCTTCGGCAGACCGCACTGGTGCAGTTTCAGCTGCGGACCCACCACGATGACCGAACGGCCCGAGTAGTCGACGCGCTTACCCAGCAAGTTCTGACGGAAACGGCCGCCCTTACCCTTGATCATCTCAGCCAGCGATTTCAGCGGACGCTTGTTGGCGCCGGTCATCGCTTTGCCGCGACGGCCGTTGTCCAGCAGCGAATCGACCGCCTCTTGCAGCATGCGCTTTTCGTTGCGCGTGATGATCTCTGGAGCGCGCAGCTCCATCAGGCGTTTCAGGCGGTTGTTACGGTTGATCACGCGGCGATACAGATCGTTCAGATCCGAGGTCGCGAAACGGCCGCCGTCCAGCGGTACCAGCGGACGCAGTTCCGGCGGCAGCACCGGCAGCACTTCCATGATCATCCACTCAGGCTTGATGCCCGAACGCTGGAACGCTTCCAGCACTTTCAGGCGCTTGGCGTATTTCTTGATCTTGGCTTCGGACTTCGATTCCTTCAGTTCCACGCGCAGGGTCTCGGCATCGCGGTGGATGTCGATCGAGCGCAGCAGTTCGCGGATACCCTCAGCGCCCATGAAGGCGGTGAAGTCGTCGCCGTACTCTTCGTACTTGGCGGCGTAGTCGTCTTCCGACATGATCTGGCACTTCTTCAGCGGGGTCATGCCTGGATCGGTCACCACGTATGCTTCGAAGTACAGCACGCGTTCGATGTCCCGCAGGGTCATGTCCAGCACCATGCCCAGGCGGGATGGCAGCGACTTCAGGAACCAGATGTGGGCGGTAGGCGAAGCCAGCTCGATGTGGCCCATGCGCTCGCGGCGCACCTTGGCCAGCGTGACTTCGACGCCGCACTTTTCGCAGATCACGCCGCGGTGCTTCAGGCGCTTGTATTTACCGCACAGGCATTCGTAGTCCTTGATCGGGCCAAAGATCTTGGCGCAGAACAGACCGTCGCGCTCAGGCTTGAAGGTACGATAGTTGATGGTTTCCGGCTTTTTAACTTCGCCGTAGGACCACGAACGGATTTTTTCAGGCGAAGCGAGACCGATTTTGATCGCGTCAAAAGTCTCGTTCGTCTGTACTTGCTTGAATAGATCGAGCAGTGCTTTCATGTATCACTCCAGGTAGTGATGAATTCTTTAAACTGCCCCGCCGGCAACGACCGGCGGGGCCCGTGCGAGTGTTAGTTGCGTTCCAGGTCGATATCGATACCCAGGGAACGGATCTCTTTCACCAGCACGTTGAACGATTCAGGCATACCGGCGTCGATCACGTGGTCGCCTTTGACCAGGTTTTCATACACTTTGGTACGGCCGTTCACGTCATCCGACTTAACGGTCAACATCTCTTGCAGCACATACGATGCGCCGTATGCTTCCAGTGCCCACACCTCCATCTCACCGAAGCGCTGGCCGCCGAACTGGGCTTTACCGCCCAGTGGCTGCTGCGTTACCAGCGAGTATGGACCGGTCGAACGCGCGTGCATCTTGTCGTCGACCAAGTGGTGCAGCTTCAGCATGTGCATCACGCCAACGGTGACCTTGCGCTCGAACGCTTCGCCGGTGCGGCCGTCGTACATGGTGACCTGATTCTTCGACGGCGTCATGCCCAGTTTGGCGGCGATGTCGTCAGGGTAAGCCAGGTCCAGCATGCGGCGGATTTCCGATTCGTGCGCGCCGTCGAACACTGGCGTGGCGAACGGAACACCCTTCTTCAGGTTGTTCGCCAGCTTCATGATCTCTTCGTCGTCGAACTGGTCCAGGTCTTCCGGACGGCCGTTTTCGTTGTAGATCACGGTCAGATACTTGCGCATCTCTTCGGCCTTGGTGTGCACGGCCAGCATTTCGCCGATACGGATGCCCAGACCCTTGGCCGCCCAACCCAGGTGGGTCTCGAGAATCTGACCCACGTTCATACGGGAAGGAACACCCAGCGGGTTCAGCACCACGTCGGCCGGCGTACCGTCGGCCATGTATGGCATGTCTTCCACCGGCACGATACGGGAAACCACACCCTTGTTACCGTGGCGACCCGCCATCTTGTCGCCCGACTGCAGGCGGCGCTTGACGGCCAGATACACTTTGACCATCTTCTGCACGCCAGGTTGCAGTTCATCGCCCTGGGTCAGCTTCTTGCGCTTCTCTTCGAAGGCCAGGTCGAACTGGTGGCGCTTCTCGTTGATCGATTCCTTGATCGCTTCCAGCGCGGTAGCCGATGCGTCTTCCGATGGACGGATGTCGAACCAGTGGTACTTGTCCAGATCCGCCAGGTATTCCTTGGTGATCTTGGCGCCTTTGGCCAGCTTCTTCGGACCGCCGTTGACGACTTGGCCGATCAGCATTTTTTCCAGACGCTGGAAGGCGTCGCCTTCAACGATACGCATCTGGTCGTTCAGGTCCAGGCGGAAACGCTTCAGTTCATCGTCGATGATCTGTTGCGCGCGCTTGTCGCGAACGATGCCTTCACGGGTGAAGACCTGGACGTCGATCACGGTGCCGATCATGCCCGATGGCACGCGCAGCGAGGTGTCTTTGACGTCCGATGCTTTTTCGCCGAAGATCGCGCGCAGCAGCTTTTCTTCCGGAGTCAGCTGGGTTTCGCCTTTAGGCGTTACCTTACCGACCAGGGTGTCGCCCGCCTGCACTTCCGCGCCGATGTAGACGATACCGGACTCATCCAGACGAGCCAGCTGGTTCTCAGCCAGGTTCGAGATGTCGCGGGTGATTTCTTCCGCGCCCAGCTTGGTATCGCGTGCAACGACGGACAGCTCTTCGATGTGAATCGAGGTGTAGCGGTCGTCCTTAACGACGTTTTCCGAGATCAGGATCGAATCTTCGAAGTTCAGACCATTCCATGGCATGAAGGCCACGGTCATGTTCTGGCCCAGAGCCAGCTCACCCAGGTCGGTCGATGCGCCGTCGGCGATCACGTCGCGCTTGGCCACACGGTCGCCTACCTTGACGATAGGACGCTGGTTGATGTTGGTGTTCTGGTTCGAACGGGTGTACTTGATCAGGTTGTAGATGTCGACACCGACTTCGCCGGCGGTTGCTTCGTCATCGTTCACGCGAATCACGACACGGCCCGCATCGATGTAGTCGACGATACCGCCGCGCAGCGCCTGCACGGTGGTGCCCGAGTCGACTGCCACGGTGCGTTCGATACCGGTACCGACCAGTGCCTTCTCTGGGCGCAGGCAAGGAACCGCCTGACGCTGCATGTTGGCACCCATCAATGCGCGGTTCGCATCATCGTGTTCCAGGAACGGAATCAGCGACGCTGCGACGGAAACGATCTGGCCCGGCGCCACGTCCATGTACTGGATGCGCTCTGGGGATACCAGGATGGTTTCGCCGGCTTCACGGGCCGAGACCAGCTCGTCGCTCAGCATGCCGCTCTTGTCGATGGTCGCATTCGCCTGGGCGATGATGTAGCGGCCTTCTTCGATGGCGGACAGGTAGTCGATCTGGTCGGTGATCTTGGAGCCCTCGACCTTGCGGTATGGGGTTTCCAGGAAGCCGTATTCATTCAGGCGGGCGTACAGCGCCAGCGAGTTGATCAGACCGATGTTCGGGCCCTCAGGCGTTTCGATCGGGCACACGCGGCCGTAGTGGGTCGGGTGCACGTCGCGCACTTCGAAGCCTGCGCGTTCGCGGGTCAGACCGCCAGGTCCCAGAGCGGAGACACGGCGTTTGTGCGTGATTTCCGACAGCGGGTTGGTCTGGTCCATAAACTGCGACAGCTGGGACGAACCGAAGAACTCGCGGATTGCGGCCGAGATCGGCTTCGAGTTGATCAGGTCGTGCGGCATCAGGTTGTCCGCTTCGGCCTGGCCGAGGCGTTCCTTGACGGCGCGCTCAACGCGCACCAGGCCGGCGCGGAACTGGTTCTCGGCCAGTTCGCCGACGCAACGTACGCGACGGTTACCCAGGTGATCGATATCGTCGACTTCGCCGCGGCCATTGCGCAGTTCCACCAGGATCTTGATCACGGCCAGCACGTCTTCGTTCGACAGCGTCATGGCGCCGACCAGCTCGTCGCGGCCGATGCGGCGGTTGAACTTCATGCGGCCGACGGCCGACAGGTCATAGCGGTCAGGGCTGTAGAACAGGCCGTTGAACAGCGCTTCGACCGAGTCTTCGGTTGGCGGTTCGCCAGGACGCATCATGCGGTAGATCGCGACACGGGCGGCCATCTGGTCGGCGGTGTCGTCGATGCGCAGGGTTTGCGAGATGTAGGCGCCCTGGTCCAGGTCGTTGGTGTACAAGGTCTGGATGTCGGAGATGTGGGCTTCGCGCAGGCGGCCCAACACGTCTTCGGTCAGCTCGTCGTTGGCGGACGCGACGACTTCGCCGGTCTCAGGATCGACGATGTTCTTGGCCAATACACGGCCCAGCAGGTAGTCTTCCGGTACCGAGATGTGCTTGATGCCGTTCGATTCGATATCGCGCACGTGCTTGGCGTTGATACGCTTGTCCTTCAGGACCAGCGTCTTGCCTTCCTTGTTGACGATGTCGAAACGCGCGACTTCGCCACGCAGGCGCTCGGCGACGAATTCCATTTCCGCGCCTTCGGAGCGCAGGTTGAAATTGTCGAACACGAAGAAGTTCGCCAGGATCTGCTCGTGCGACATGCCGATCGCTTTCAGCAGGATCGTCACTGGCATCTTGCGGCGGCGGTCGACGCGGAAGAACAGGATGTCTTTCGGGTCGAACTCGAAGTCCAGCCACGAACCGCGGTAAGGAATGATACGCGCGGAGAACAGCAGTTTGCCGGACGAGTGGGTCTTGCCGCGGTCGTGTTCAAAGAACACACCAGGGGAGCGATGCAGCTGCGAAACGATAACGCGCTCGGTACCATTGATGACGAACGAACCGGTGGTGGTCATCAGGGGCAGTTCGCCCATGTAGACTTCCTGTTCCTTCATCTCTTTGACGACCGGCTTGGTCGGCGATTCCTTGTCCAGGATCACCAGACGCACCTTGGCGCGCAGCGGCGACGCGAAGGTCAGGCCGCGCAGTTGGCATTCCTTGACGTCGAAGGCGGGGTCGCCCAGGACGTACGACAGGAATTCGAGACGCGCAAAGCCATTGTGCGAAACGATAGGGAATATCGAGGTAAAGGCCGACTGCAGGCCGTCGTTCTTGCGGGTCGACGGTGCTACGTCTTCTTGCAAGAAACTATGGTAGGACTCGAGCTGGGTAGCCAGCAGGAACGGAACGTGGTGAACGTTGGCGCGCTTCGCGAATGATTTGCGAATGCGTTTCTTCTCAGTAAATGAGTAGTGCATGGACACTCCGTGAGTGACAGAAAGGATAAAAAATTCAGGTTTTGCCAGTGCAATGTGAGCCACTTCAGCAACAAGATCGGCTGCATGTCACACAGACGAAACCTGAAACTTCTACCATTTCCAGCTGATTCGATAAAACTGCGGCGTCGGACAAACGCTACAAATACGACGAGGACGACAAAGGAGCCAAAGCCGGATTTCCTCCCTTTCGAGAGGAAATCCGCAGCTTTGGCTCGTGGCGCTAACTAACTAGCCGCCGTACAACTTGATTACTTCAGTTCGGCCTTGGCGCCAGCTTCTTCCAGCTTTTTCTTAGCGGCTTCAGCGTCAGCTTTCGACAGGGCTTCTTTAACGGTCTTAGGAGCGCCATCAACCACGTCTTTGGCTTCTTTCAGGCCCAGACCGGTGATTTCGCGAACTGCTTTAATTACGCCAACTTTGTTCGCGCCGACTTCGGTCAGAACAACGTTGAATTCGGTTTGCTCTTCAACTGCCGCAGCAGCTGCGCCGCCAGCTGCTGGAGCAGCCATTGCAGCGGCCGAAACGCCGAATTTTTCTTCGAAAGCTTTGACCAGGTCGTTCAGGTCCATTACGGACATTTCGCTAACTGCGTTCAGGATGTCGTCTTTGCTAATTGCCATTTGAAACTCCAATAATTTTTTGATTCGTTAATACATCAGATTGGTACTTGAGAAAAAAACCGGTCGTTGCAATTAAGCAGCGGCTGGCGCTTCTTCTGCGGCCACTTCGGCAACAGCTGGAGCACCTTCGGATTTTTTCGCTGCCAGAGCAGCCAGACCACGTGCAAAGCCCGACACCGGAGCCAGCATAACGCCCAACAACTGCGAGATGAGAACTTCACGGCTAGGAATGCTCGCCAACGCTGCAACAGCTGCTTTATCCAGCTGCTTGCCTGCGTAGTTACCTGCAGTGATGACCAGTTTGTCGTTGGTTTTAGCGAAGTCAGCGATGACTTTAGCTGCTGCAACGGCATCGTCCGAGATCGAGTAGATCAACGGACCGGTCATGCTGTCTGCCAGGTTGGCGAACTGCGTGCCTTCGACGGAGCGACGTGCGAGGGTGTTTTTCAACACTCGCAGGTACACGCCTTGAGCGCGCGCTTTGGCACGAAGTTGCGTCAAGTGAGCAACCTGGATGCCACGATATTCGGCCACGACGATAGTTTGCGCAGTTGCTACTTTTGCGGAAACTTCGGCGACAACGGCCTTTTTGTCATTCAGATTGAGACCCACGGTCAACCTCCTTAAATGATGACGGGCAAACTGCCTGCCATCGGTTCGAACAACGGCGTCCGAGGTTTAGGAGTCCAATGGACTACGAAACTTGATCGGGTACACCATCTGCGTTGGGTGAAAAATTCAATTAACCAGTTGCCTACCTGATGCATCCGGCCCAACGGTCTTTGATTGCCTGGCCGCCGTTGCAAGCAACGACGACCAGCCCAAAGAACTGCCCCGCATCGCACAACGGCGACACAAGGACTTAATTTTTAAAACTTAAGCAGCCAGGGTGGTCTGGTCTACACGGACGCCAGCGCCCATGGTCGACGACAGCGATACCTTGCGCAGGTAAACACCCTTGCTGGTAGCTGGCTTGGCTTTGTTCAGTGCGTCGATCAGGGCAACCAGGTTGCTCTTCAGATCTGCATCAGCGAACGATTTGCGGCCGATGGTCGCGTGGATGATACCGGCTTTGTCGGTACGGTACTGAACTTGACCGGCTTTCGCGTTTTTCACGGCGGTAGCGACGTCAGCGGTTACGGTGCCGACTTTCGGGTTAGGCATCAGGCCACGTGGGCCCAGGATCTGGCCCAGGGTACCAACGATACGCATGGTGTCTGGCGAAGCGATGACGATATCGAAAGGCATGTCGCCGGCTTTGACGCGCTCGGCCAGGTCTTCCATACCAACGACGTCAGCGCCGGCGGCTTTAGCCTGCTCAGCTTTTTCGCCCGAAGCGAATACAGCGACGCGAACGGTCTTGCCGGTGCCAGCTGGCAGCACGACGGAACCGCGAACGACTTGATCCGACTTCTTAGGATCCACGCCCAGCTGTACCGACACGTCGATCGATTCATTGAACTTGGCGGTAGCCAGTTCTTTGATCAGAGCGACTGCGTTGTCGAATGCGTAGGACTTGGTGCTATCAACTTTGGCTTTGATAGCTTTAGCGCGTTTGGACAGTTTTGCCATGATTACAGACCTTCCACCGTGATGCCCATCGAACGTGCGGAACCAGCGATGGTGCGTACAGCAGCATCCAGGTCGGCAGCGGTCAGATCAGGGGTTTTCAATTTAGCGATTTCTTCAGCTTGAGCGCGGGTCAGCTTACCGACTTTGTCGGTATGTGGTTTCGGCGAACCTTTGACAACACCCGAGTGCTTCTTGATCAGGAAGGTTGCTGGAGGCGTCTTCATCACGAAGGTGAAGGACTTGTCGGCGAACGCGGTGATCACGACTGGAATCGGCATGCCTGGTTCCATACCTTGGGTCTGCGCGTTGAACGCCTTGCAGAATTCCATGATGTTCAGACCGCGTTGACCCAGAGCTGGACCGATCGGTGGGGATGGGTTTGCTTTACCAGCTGGTACTTGCAGCTTGATAAAACCAATGATTTTCTTTGCCATGATGGCTCCTATCTTGGATATGAGTAGTAGCGCCCCACCATGCGCAGTTGCAGGGCGGGGCTCCTCTTTGCCAGATGCGCTTGGGTTTTAACACCGTCGCCCGTTCTGGCGAACGGTGCTGCTTATACTTTTTCGACCTGGCCGAACTCAAGTTCCACCGGAGTAGCGCGGCCGAAGATGGTGACCGACACGCGTACTTTGGATTTCTCGTAGTTGACTTCTTCGACGTTGCCGTTGAAGTCGGTGAACGGGCCGTCCTTGATGCGGACTTGCTCGCCCACTTCGTACAGCACTTTCGGCCGTGGCTTCTCGACACCCTCTTGCATCTGCTGCATGATCTTGTCGATCTCGCGCGCTGGAATCGGGGTCGGCTTGTTCGATTTGCCCCCGATGAAGCCGGTTACCTTGTTGGTGTTTTTCACCAAGTGCCAGGTTTCGTCGGTCATTTCCATCTCAACCAGGACGTAGCCTGGGAAGAAACGACGCTCGGTGACGGACTTCTGACCGTTCTTGACTTCGACGACTTCTTCGGTCGGCACCAGGATCTGGCCGAACTGGTCCTGCATGCCGGCGCGCTCTACACGCTCCGTCAACGCACGCTGGACGCTTTTTTCCATGCCGGAATACGCATGTACAACGTACCAGCGCTTGTTGCTTACTGGCACGCTGATTGGCGCTGCGACAGCTTCCTGTGCCGGAACTTCGCCCGACACCGGTTCGCCGGCCGCCTCATCTTGCACATTTTCGTTCATTATTTTCGTATACCCAGAATGACGTCGTACAACAGGAACTCAAGTGTCTTATCCGTGCCCCACAGGAACAGCGCCATCACCAGCACGAAGGCAAACACGATGCCCGTGATCTGGGTAGCTTCGCGACGAGTAGGCCAGACGACCTTTTTCGTTTCGCGCACGGCTTCTTTGGCGAAATTCAGGAATTCACGGCCAGTCGTCGAGGTCCACAAGAGCAGAACGGCAAAAGCCAAACCAGCTACAAGTGCGCCTGCGCGTACGAGAGCTGGTTTGTCTGACAGGTAATAAAACCCGACCACACCTGCGATTGCCACGGCTATTGCCAGAGCAACCTTAATCTTGTCATTCGACGTGCTAACGGTCTGCACGGATTGATTTGACATTTATATTTACTTTCGGTGCCCTGCACCTGAAAACGGTGGCAGGGACGGAGGGCATCGAACCCCCAACCTTCGGTTTTGGAGACCGACGCTCTGCCAATTGAGCTACGTCCCTACGTAAAACTACAAAGGATATCGATTATACCACCAGAGACGCCCCTGGTGGTACGACCAGTATTCCTTAAGCGATGATCTTCGCTACTACACCTGCACCAACGGTACGGCCACCTTCGCGGATTGCGAAGCGCAGACCTTCTTCCATCGCGATCGGGTTGATCAGCTTGACGGTGATCGACACGTTATCGCCTGGCATAACCATTTCTTTGTCCGCTGGCAGTTCGATCGAACCGGTCACGTCAGTCGTACGGAAGTAGAACTGTGGACGATAGTTGTTGAAGAACGGCGTATGACGGCCGCCTTCGTCTTTCGACAGAACATAGATCTCGCCGGTGAAGTGGTTGTGCGGCTTGATCGAGCCTGGCTTGGCCAGAACCTGACCACGCTGTACGTCTTCACGCTTGGTGCCGCGCAGCAGCAGACCGACGTTGTCGCCAGCCATACCCTGGTCCAGCAGCTTGCGGAACATTTCCACGCCGGTGCAGATGGTCTTGACGGTGTCGGTGATACCGACGATTTCGATCTCTTCGCCGACCTTGATGATGCCGCGCTCGATACGACCGGTCACAACGGTACCGCGACCCGAGATCGAGAACACGTCTTCCACTGGCATCAGGAAGGCGCCGTCCACTGCGCGCTCTGGCGTAGGGATGTAGCTGTCCAGTGCGTCGGCCAGGGCCATGATGGCTACTTCACCCAGAGGACCGGTGTCGCCGTCCAGCGCTTTACGTGCCGAACCTTTGATGATAGGCAGGTCGTCGCCTGGGAATTCGTACTTCGACAACAACTCGCGAACTTCCATTTCAACCAGTTCCAGCAGCTCTTCGTCGTCAACCAGATCGCACTTGTTCAGGAACACGACGATGTATGGAACGCCAACTTGACGGGCCAGCAGGATGTGCTCGCGGGTCTGTGGCATTGGGCCGTCGGCTGCGGAGCAAACCAGGATCGCGCCGTCCATCTGCGCGGCACCGGTAATCATGTTTTTGATATAGTCGGCGTGGCCTGGGCAGTCAACGTGAGCGTAGTGACGGGTAGCGGTTTCGTATTCGACGTGCGCGGTGTTGATGGTGATGCCGCGTGCTTTTTCTTCTGGAGCAGCATCGATCTGGTCGTATGCTTTAGCTTCGCCGCCGAATTTCTTCGACAGAACAGTAGCGATCGCAGCGGTCAGGGTGGTCTTGCCGTGGTCGACGTGGCCGATGGTGCCGACGTTAACGTGCGGCTTGGTCCGCTCGAATTTCTCTTTTGCCATTTTAGACTCCTAACGATTTGGTGTGATTGCCTGGGCTCGTGCCCGACTGTCTTGATAGTGCTGCGTATATATTTATATGCTGCCGATTTACTGCAGATGCTGCGGGATACTGCGAATTCTGGTGCCCTTTACGTGGATTGAACACGTGGCCTCTCCCTTACCAAGGGAGTGCTCTACCACTGAGCTAAAAGGGCTTATGGGGTACTACTGCATTGCAACAATACTGGAGCGGGTGAAGGGAATCGAACCCTCGTCGTAAGCTTGGAAGGCTTCTGCTCTACCATTGAGCTACACCCGCGAGGATTGTTCAATTCTTCTTCATCTACTTGCCGCATCTACTTGCATACCCAGTCTTTTTGCAAAAACTTGGTGGAGGGGGCTGGATTCGAACCAGCGTACTCGAAAGAACAGATTTACAGTCTGTCGCCTTTAACCACTCGGCCACCCCTCCGCGAGGAACCGCAGAGTATGAAGCAACTTCTTTGACCTGTCAACCCCGCATCGCGCTTTTTGCTACTGCCTATTCGCGCCATGCAGATGAACCGTCTGCTTCGGGGCGAGATTTTAACTGCACCAACTGTAAATGTGCAAGTGTTGTTTTTACGTTCAACGAATTCCTATACAATCGGCCCACGATACTGAGACCTGGAGCCCCGCAGTTGAACAACCGTAGCGGTAGTTTGCGCAGCCTGGTGCTGGCCAATGTGGGCCTGTTGGCCTGTTACTTCGTCGCCGGCCGTCTGGGCCTGCTGTTGGCGCTGCCGCCCGGCTACGCCTCGCCCATCTTCCTGCCTGCCGGCCTGGCGCTGGCCTGTTGCGTGCTCGGCGGCGCCGGCCTGCTGCCGGCCGTGGCGCTGGGCTCGCTGACGGTCAACCTGATCTATCCCTTCCTCAGCCCCGGCGGCATCGGCGCCACCGCGCTAGCCGGCGCCTGCTTCGCGGCGCTGGGCGCCGCGCTGCAAGCCTGGGCCGGCAGCGCGCTGTTCCGCCGCTACATCGACCCCGCCATCGGCTCCGGCCGCGACGTGGTGCGCTTCATCCTGCTGGCGGCCGGCGTCACCGTCATCAGCAGCAGCGTCTCGCTGACCGGCATGGCCCTGCTCGGCATCCTGCGCTGGGACACCCTGATCCTCGACTGGCTGGCCTGGTGGATGGGCGACACCATCGGCATCCTGCTGGCGGCGCCGCTGACCTGGATCGTCATCGGCCGCCCGCACGCGCTGTGGTCGCGCCGCCGCCTGCTGGTCGGCCTGCCGCTGCTACTGTCGGCGGCGGCCTTCATCGCCATCTACCTGCAGGCCGACCGCTGGGAGAACAACCAGCAGCTGCAAGCGTTCCGCCTCAAGGCGCAGCAGACCGGCGACCTGTTGCAGGCGCAGTTCAGCGAGCACGAACGCTTCATCTACGCCATGGCCAAGGCCCTCAACGACCCGCGCCGCACGCTCAGCGCCGAAGACTTCGGCAACCTGGCGCACGGCTACCTGGACCAGCGCCCCGAGCTGCTGTCGATGGCCTGGCTGACGCCGGTGGCCGGCGACGAGCGCGCCGCCTTCGAAACCCGGGGCCGCGCCCAGATCGCGCCGGGCTTCGAAATCCGCCAGCGCAACGCCGACGGCGCCCTGGTCGCCGCCGCGCCGCGCCAGCGCTACTTCGTCGCCACCTACATCGAGCCGGCGGAAAGCCGGGTCTACCAGGGGCTGGACTTCCTGTCCGATCCGCAGCGCCGCACCGCGCTGGAGCGCGCCACCCAGTCCGGCCAGCCGACCGCCACCGCGCCGCTGCAACTGATCCGCACGCAGGCCAGCTCCGGCTTGCTATTGCTGCAAACTGTCTACCCCAACAACAACCGCCACCAGGCCATCGGCTCGCTGCTGATCTCGATGCAGTTCGACGCCTACCTGGACCAGGCGCTCAAGCGTTCCGAGTTCGGCCACTTCCTGATGCGCTTCGAGGACATGGACGACGACGGCCCGCGCCACGTGGTGCGCGACAGCCTGCAACGGGCGCCGGCGGCGGGCGACTTCCAGCGCCAGCTGCACTTCGGCGGCCGCATCTACGAGCTGACCCTGGCGCCGACCGCGGCCTACCTGCAACAGCAGCGCGGCTGGCAAAGCTGGACCGTGCTGACCTGCGGCCTGCTGCTGACCGGCCTGCTCGGCACCCTGATGATGCTGATCAGCGGCGAGCGCGCGCGCATCCAGGCCCAGGTCAAGGACAGCACCGCGCGCCTGCGCGAACGCGAGGCGCGCCTGCAGGCCATCCTCAACAAGGCGGCCGACGCCATCCTCACCATCGACGGCGACGGCCTGCTGATGTCGGCCAACGCCGCCGCCGGCCGCCTGTTCGGCTACGCGCCGGAGAACATGACCAAGCTGCCGCTGGACCGCCTGATCCCGGTCGGCGTCGGCGACGCCGCCGGCCTCGACGCGGCCGGCCTGCTGCGCATGATCGCCTGCGGCGTCACCCACGAATACGAGCTGACCGGCTGGCGCAGCGACGGCAACGAATTCCCGCTGGCGATGTCGGTGAGCGAAGTGGAGCTGCCCGACGAGCACCTGTTCGTCGCCATCCTGCACGACCTGACCGCGCAGCAGTTGGCGCAGGAGCGCATCCACCGCCTGGCCCACCACGACACCCTGACCGGCCTCGACAACCGGCTGTCGCTGAACCTGCGGCTGGACCAGCTGCTGGCCCAGACCCGCCGCGGCGGCGGCGCGGCGGCGGTGCTGTTCATCGACCTCGACCACTTCAAGAAGATCAACGACACCCACGGCCACCAGACCGGCGACCTGCTGCTGGTGGCCGTGGCCCAGCGCCTGCAGGAGCTGCTGCGCGAAGTCGACACCATCGCCCGCCTCGGCGGCGACGAGTTCATCGTCGTCACCTCCGGCAGCGTGACGCCGGACGAGGCCTCCAACATCGCGGTGCGCATCGTCGAATCGCTGGGCGCGCCCTACCACCTGCAGGGCAAGACGGTGCACAGCGGCGCCAGCGTCGGCGTCGCCATGTTCCCGTCCGACGGCGAGGACGGCAGCACCCTGCTGCGCCACGCCGACACCGCCATGTACGCCGCCAAGAGCCAGGGCCGCGGCAACTTCCAGTTCTTCTCGGCCGAGATGAACAGCGCCACCCACGAGCGCCTGATGCTGGAGAACCGCCTGTGGCAGGCGCTGGAGCAAAACGAATTCGAGCTGTACCTGCAACCGCAGGTCGAGCTGGCGTCCGGCCGCATCATCGGCGCCGAGGCGCTGCTGCGCTGGCACCATCCCGAGCTGGGCATGGTGGGGCCGGACCGCTTCATCCCGATCGCCGAGGAATCGGGCCTGATCCTGCCGCTAGGCGACTGGGTGCTGCAGCGCGCCAGCGGCCTGCTGGCCTCCTGGCGCGCGCCGGGGCTGGCGCACCTGCGGCTGGCGGTCAACCTGTCGGCGCGCCAGTGCCACGGCGCCGGCCTGCTGCCGCAGCTGGACCGGCTGATCGACGCCCACGGCATCGACCCGGCCCTGCTGGAGCTGGAGATCACCGAATCGGCGGCGATGCAGGACCCGGAACGCAGCCGCGCGCTGCTGATCGAATTGCGTTCGCGCGGCTTCAAGGTGGCGATCGACGATTTCGGCACCGGCTATTCCTCGCTGAGCTACCTGAAGCTGTTCGAGATCGACCGCATCAAGATCGACCGCGGCTTCGTCAAGGATATCGAGAGCGATCCGAACGACGCCGTGATCGTCGCCGCCACCATCGCGCTGGCCCACTCGCTGGGCCTGGGCGTGGTGGCCGAGGGCGTCGAGACCCAGGCCCAGCGCGACTTCCTCAGCGCCAAGCAGTGCGACGAGGCGCAGGGCTATCTGTTCGCGCGGCCGATGCCGGTGGCGCAGTTCGAGGCCATGGTGCGCAGTGTCAGCCTGGACGAGGTCGACCTCAGCCCGGCGTGAGCGCCACCAGCACCTGGCCCTTGAGGGCGCGGATCAGCGAGGTCTCGTCGGGCGGCACGCCCTCCGGCGCCGGCAGCGCGCGGTCGGCGTAGAACAGCCCCAGCTGGATGGAGTTGACCACCAGCGGCAGCACGATGAAGCTGCGGGCGTCGGGCAGCAGGCGGCGGTGCCATTCCGGCAGCAGCGCGCGGATCTTGGGCGCGCTGGCGTCGGCGATCATCAGGTCGGCGTTGTTCTGCATCGCCAGGTGGAACAGGTCGTCGCCGGCGGCGCTGGGGAAGACGAAGCCGGCCTGGCGCTCGGCATGCAGCTCGCCGAACGCCACCCGCGCCCGGTACTGGCCGCTGCGCACATCCTTCAGGCACACGGTGGCGAAGCGGAAGCCCATGCCGCGGTACAGCGTCTCGAGCACCGCCTGGATGATGTCGTTGACCTTGCCGTGGCCGCCGGCGCGCATCTGCGTCACCTCCTGCACCCCGGCCAGCAACTGCTCGCGGGCGTTGTGCGGCTTGCCGCTCAGGTGGTTGCCCTGCGGCGCCTCGCCCGCGCCCATGGTGGCCTGCGCCAGCACGCTGGGCAGACCGGGGGCGCCGTCGTCGGGATCGGCGTGCGCGCCCATTTGCAGACTCTCCAGCAGGCCGTCCATGTCGCGCGACACGGTGTTAAACAGCTGCGTCAAGCGCTCCCGGTCCAGATTGAGCGCGGCGCCGTAGCGCTGCTCCAGCGCCTTGCCCTCGGCGCTGTCGACGCCCAGGCGGCGCGACAGCAGGCGCGCCGTCTCCATGCTGAACGCCACCACCTGCCGCATCCACTCCTGGCGGCTGGCGGCCGGCTTGCAGGCGCCCGGCGGCAGCGGCGCCAGCGAACGTACGATCACGTCCGGGATCTTCCACTCGTTGAGGATGGCGGCCGACAGGCTGTCGTAGCTGCAGCCCAGCACCTGCAGCGCGGCCTGCGCCTGGGTCAGCTTGCCGGCCGCCGTCAGCAGGCCGATCTCGCGGAACAGCCCGTGCTCGTGCGAAGCCACCACCAGCGCGCCGATGTTCTTGAACAGCGCGCCGATGGCCGCCTCCTCGGCGCCCTGGTAGATGCTCAGGCGCGCCATCTCGCGCCCCACCAGGCTGGCGCACAGCGCCGCCTCCAGCTCGATGCGCACACTGTGCGCGTGGCGGCTGTTGGCCAGCGTGTCGACCAGCAGCATGGCCATCGCCGTGGTCTTGACGTTGTCGAAGCCGAGCAGGGAAATCGCGCGCGAGATGGTGGTGACGGCGGTGCCGCCGGCGGCGCGGTAGGTCGGCGTGTTGGCCAGCCGCAGCACCTTCTGCGTCAGCGCCACGTCCGACAGCACGTAGTAGGCCAGGTTTTGCGTGCCCTGGTCGTCGGAATCGGCCATCTGCACCACCCGCGCCACCGACGCGCCCAGCGCGAACATGCCCTCGTCGCCGCTGAGCTTTTTCAGCAGCGCACCGCGCACGGGGCGCAGTTCGCTGTCTGACGGGAGCGGGGTCGATGGCATGGCATGTCCTGGCGTGGTGCTGAGCGGCTGAGCGCCCGCGGCGGGCGCAGCCTAGTCCGGCGTGTGGCCGATGGTCGGATCGCGCTCGATCAGGTCCAGCAGCGCGGCCACCACCTCGGGATCGAACTGCAGGCCGGAACGGTCGGTGATATAGGTCATCACCTCGGTGTGCGGCCACGGATCCTTGTACGGACGCTCGTGCAGCAGCGAGTCGAACACGTCGACCACGGCGACGATGCGGGCGGAGATCGGGATATCCTTGCCGGCCAGCTGGTTCGGATAGCCGTTGCCGTCGTAGTGCTCGTGGTGGCCGCCGGCGATCTCGGCGCCGTAGGTCAGGTAGCTGACGCCGTCGACCATGCTGGCGGCGCGTTCCAGGATGCTGCGGCCGACCGCCGCGTGGGTCTGCATCTCGGCCCGCTCTTCCGCCGTGTGGATGCCCGGCTTGAGCAGGATGTGGTCCGGCGTGGCGACCTTGCCGACGTCGTGCAGGATGCTGGCCAGGCCTATCATGTCGAGCAGTTGCGGCGTCAGTTGGTCGGCATAGGTGCCGCGCGCGGCCAGCCGCTGGGCCAGCGACGTCGACAGCAGCTGCACCCGCCGCACATGGCCGCCGGTGCCGCTGTCGCGGAACTCGGCCAGGTCGGCCAGCGCCACCACGGTCGCCTCCTGCGCCTTGCGCAGCTGGCCGAACATGTACAGGTTGTCGAAGGCGGCGGCGATGCGCTGGCAGAACACCTCCAGCAGGTCGCGCTGGATCTGCGCCAGCGGCCACGGCGGCGTGACCGAGATCGCCACTTCGCGGTTTTCCTGCGTGTGGATGAACAACACATTGGCCGGATGGTCGAACTGGCTTTTCTTTTCGGCGAAGGCCTTGGCGATGGTCGGCCACAGCGGATGGGTGGTCGGCATCAGCTCCGATTCGCTCAGCGCGGCGTAGCCGCCGGTGGCCGCCACCACCGTGGTGACGCCGGTGTCGCCCTGCATCAGGCACAGCACGCCGTCGGCGCCGACGTCGAGGATGGCGCTGACCTGGTTCAGCACGCCGGAGGCGAATTCGCGCAGCGAGTGGATCTGGTACAGATTGGTGGCGCCGGCCAGGATCTTGCCCAGGCCGATGCGGCTGCGCTCGAGCATGTTCAGGCTTTCATACGCGCGCAGCGCCGAGATCACCGTGGTGAACAGCTTCTGCGTGGTCAGCTCGGTCTTGGCCTTGTAGTCGTTGATGTCGTATTCGATGATCACGCGCTGCTCGGGCGCCTGGCCCGGCTGGCCGGTGCGCAGCACCACCCGCACGATGGCGTTGTGCAGCTCCTCGCGGATGCGGCGCGCCAGCAGCAGGCCGGCGTCGTCGGTCTCCATCACCACGTCCAGCAGCACCAGCGCGATGTCCGGCGTGTCGCGCAGGAAGTCGTAGGCTTCGCGGCCGCTGTAGGCGGAGAACAGTTCCAGCTCGCGGCCCTTGAAGGAGACGTTGCGCAGCGCCAGCCGCGTGACCGCGTGGACATCGACGTCGTCGTCGACGATCAGCACCCGCCACAGGCGCTGGTCCGGCGATCCCGTGCCGTCAACCGGCGCTGGCTCCTCGTCTTCCTGGATCAGCCAGTTGTCGTCCGCGGCGTTCGAATCTGTCATCACATCTCCTGGGGCTGGGCCCGTGGCTGTCTTGGTCCTAGCATAATCAGATTCCCCCCCTGTGACAACCCCCTTCGAAATTGATAGCAACAGGCGTGCGTTTTTCGCCCATGCGGGGCTTTTCCGCGCTCGTCATCGCGCTCCGACTCTGATACGCTAGCGCCGTCATTGTAAGGATTGCGGCGCGCGCGCCGACCAAGGCGTAGCGCGGTCAGATCAATATTTCAAGGACCATAATCATGCAAGAAAACGCATCGGACATCGCCGGCAGGGAGTTCCTCGCCTTCACCCTGGGCGCCGAGGAATACGGCATCGACATCCTCAAGGTGCAGGAGATCCGCGGCTACGAGGTGGTCACCCGCATCGCCAACGCGCCGGAGTTCATCAAGGGCGTGATCAACCTGCGCGGCATCATCATCCCGGTGGTCGACATGCGCATCAAGTTCAAGCTGGGCGAGCCGGTCTACGACCAGTTCACGGTGGTCATCATCCTCAACATCGGCGGCCGGGTGGTCGGCATGGTGGTCGATTCGGTGTCGGACGTCACCACCCTCACGCCCGACCAGCTCAAGCCGGCGCCGGAGATGGGCACCGCCTTCAATTCCGACTACATCATCGGCCTGGGCACCCTCGACGAACGCATGCTGATCCTGGTCGATATCGACAAGCTGATGTCGAGCGCCGAGATGGGCCTGACCGACGTCGTCGCCGCCAACTGACCCTTTCAAGACGGAACCCCCAATGAACCTGACCGACTATAAAATCAAGACCCGCCTGGGCGCCGGCTTCGGCCTGGTGCTGCTGCTGATGCTGATCATGATCGTCACCGCCATCGGCCGCTTCGGCGCGGTCGGCCAGAGCGCCAAGGGCATCGTCGAACGCGACTGGCCGAGCGCCTCGGCCGCCGCCACCATCGACGCCGCCGCGCGCGAGGATGCGCGCCGCGTGCTGGCCCTGTTCGTCATCAGCGACAAGGCGCAGCGCGCCAAGAGCTACGAACGGATAGACCAGGACAAGAAAACCATCGACGCCGCGCTGGCCGCGCTGGGCCAGTTGACCGAAACGCCCGCCGAGAAGGCGCTGCTGGCCAAGATCCAGGCGGCGCGCGTGAGCTACAACACCTCCTTCCTGAAGGTGGCCGACCTGGTCGAGGCGGACGAGCGCGACAAGGCCGCCGAGCTGATGAACCGCGAAACCTTCCCGCTGCTCGACACGCTCGAAGAGCTGACCGGCGCCATGGTCAAGCAGCAGCGGGACGACATCGAGGACGGCGGCAAGGTCGCCACCGGCCACATCGATTTTTCCCGCACCATGATGATCGCGCTGGGGGTGGTGGCGCTGATCGTCTCGGGCGCGCTGGCGGTGTGGATCACGGCCTCGATCACCGGTCCGCTGGAGGCGGCGGTGGCGATCGCCAAATCGGTGGCGGCCGGCGACCTGAGCACCCGCATCGCGGTGCGCGCCAGCGACGAAACCGGCGAGCTGCTCGACGCGCTGCAGCACATGAACACCAGCCTGGCGCGCACCGTGCACGAGGTGCGGCGCAGCACCGCCACCATCAACCAGGCCTCGGGCGATATCGCCAGCGGCAATATGGACCTGTCGGGCCGCACCGAATCGCAGGCCAGCTCGCTGGAAGAAACCGCCAGCACCATGGAGGAGCTGACCTCCACCGTCAAGCAGAACGCCGACAACGCCCGCCAGGCCAACCAGCTGGTGATCTCGGCGTCGTCGGTGGCCACGCGCGGCGGCCAGCTGGTGGCCCAGGTGGTCGACACCATGGGCTCGATCAAGGCCAGCTCCAGCAAGATCGTCGACATCATCGGCGTGATCGACGGCATCGCCTTCCAGACCAATATCCTGGCCCTCAACGCCGCCGTCGAAGCGGCGCGCGCCGGCGAACAGGGCCGCGGTTTCGCGGTGGTGGCGTCGGAAGTGCGCAGCCTGGCGCAGCGCTCGGCCACGGCGGCCAAGGAAATCAAGGTGCTGATCGACGATTCGGTGGAAAAGGTCGACGGCGGCAGCGCCGTGGTCGACGAGGCCGGCCAGACCATGGGCCTGATCGTCACCTCGGTGCAGCAGGTGGCCGACATCATGGCCGAGATCACCTCGGCCAGCCAGGAGCAGAGCATGGGCATCGAGCAGGTCAACGAGGCCATTTCGCAGATGGACGAGATGACGCAGCAGAACGCCGGCCTGGTCGAGCAGGCCGCCGCCGCCGCGCAAAGCATGCAGAACGAGGCGGCCACGCTGTCGGCCTCGGTGAGCGTGTTCAAGCTCGACGACAGCTATGCGGCGGCGGCGCCGGCCGCGGCGTCCCGTCCGGCCGTGGCCCGTACGCCCGCCCCGGGCGGCGCGCCCCGGCTGGCGCCCAGCCAGACCGCCGCCGTCAAGCCGGCCGCCAAGCCCGCGGCCAAGCCGGCCGCGAAGCCAGCGGCCAAGCCCAAGGCGGACATGAATTCGGAGTGGGAAGAGTTTTAAGAACGCTTAATTGCTGACCGGCGGCGCGGTGCTGGCCGCCGCCGTGCGGCTGGCCGCCGTGCAGCCGCTCTGGTTGGCGCCCACATCCAGGTTCTGGTAGCGGATCTCGTACTTGCCGTTGGCGAGCTTGTCGACCACCAGCTTGTCGTGCGCCTGCACGTAGGCGTAGCGCACGTTCGAGCGGCGCTCGGTATCGTAGATCTTGATGAACACCGCCGAGGCGTTGCCCGCGTTGTCGAGCGTCAGCTGCATGTCGTCGCCGCGGTTGGCGACCGGGAAGCCGCTCATGTAGCCGGACTGCGTCGGCCAGGGCTCGCCGTTGGGCGCCACCAGGGTCTGGGTCTCGCTGTCGCAATCGGCGCTCGCATTCGGCAGTATCACCTGCGACAGCGCCTGCACCTTGATCGGCGCCGGCCGGCTGCTGTTCGCTTCCGGATAATAAGGCTGGGTGCTGGCCCAGGCCTCGCGCATCTCGGCCTTGGGATCGCGCGCAGCGGCGTGGGGTTGCCCGCGCCCGCCGCCGTTGTCGGCCTTGCCGCCCCAGGCCGCCGCCAGCGCGGACGACAGCAGCTGCGGTTCGGACATCATGGCCACCCCGCCCACCCAGCCCACCACCAGGCTGGCCGCCAGCCCGCCCCACCATTTCCAGGCGGCGGGGCGCCTTGCGCGCGGCGTGTCGTCCACCGCCTCCGGGCTCCAGGGCCGGTCCGGCGCGTCGTGGCGATGCTTGTCGCCCCGATGGCCATGACCGTCCTCGTGGCGGGTGCTCTCGAGCCACTCGATCTCCCACTCCTCGGCCGCGATCCATTCGTCGTGTTCCTTGCGGCGCTGGGCGTCGGACAAGGTGTCGTAGGCGCTATTGAGGATGGCCATGATGCGCGCAGCCTTCTCCTCGCCCGGATTTTTGTCCGGGTGGTATTTTTGACTGAGCGCCTTGTAGGCGGCACGTATGACTTCCTGAGGCGCCATGCGCGACACCTTCAGGTTGTCATAGTGAGTGTGTATCTTTGCCATCGTTCCAATAATTGTCCGGCGAGCCCGCGTCATTCATCATAGCCGATCTGGCGCGCCGCGACTCAGCGGCTCAGCGATCAAGCAAGCTTGGCCATTGCTGTTTTGACCACTATAACATTTAATCTACAGGCGGTGGCTGCGGTCCTGGGCGGCTATGGCGTCCGGCAAGGCGACGTTCTTGCCGATCACCAGCACCTTGAACAATTCCCCCATCTCGGCCGGCGACAACAGCTTTTGCAAGGCCTTGGCCTGCGGCAGATAGCGCAGCGCGTCGGCCGGATCGGTGCGCAGCAGCAGCTCGCCGGCGCCGGCGCCGATCAGGAAGCCGGCCTGGTTCAGGTAGGCCAGCACCTCGGCGCCGGCCTCCTGCGCCGCCAGCGCCATCGCCGTGAAGTCGACGTGGGCGGTGATGTCCTGCAGGCCCGGATAGTAGAACGGGTCCGGGTGCGCGTGGTGGCGGTAGTGGCACATCAGGGTGCCGGTGGCGCGCTGGCCAAGGTAGTACTCGTGCGCCGGGAAGCCGTAGTCGAACAGGAAGGCGGCGTTGGCGCGGCCGTTGCGCAGCATGCGCGCCAGCGTGGCCATGAAGCCGCAGGCCACGCCGTGCACCTCGGTCACGTAGCCGACCGGCAGGCTGTCGTGCTGCTGGATTTGCAGGTCGATCTGCGCCTGCAGCTCGGCGCCGGCCGGCGTTTCGAGATAATCGAAGCGGCCGTCGCGCACCGTCACCTGCAATTCCTGCCAGCCCTGCGGGTGCTTGGTGACCAGGTGGACCGGCATCGCATCGAGCACCTCGTTGCCGACCACCACGCCGTCGAAGGCGTCGGGGAATTCATCGAGCCACTGCACGTTGGGGAAGTCGCGCAGCTTTTCCTGCTGGCGCGCGCGCAGCTCGCCGGACAGCTCGACGATGAAATAACGCTCGATCGCCCCCCCGGCGACGGCCATCTCGGTCAGGATGTCGAAGGCCAGCTTGCCGGTGCCGGCGCCGAATTCGAGGATCTGCGGCGCGCTTTGGGCGATAATAGCGGCGGCGGCCTGCGCCACCGCCGCGCCGAACAGCGGCGTGAGTTCGGGCGCGGTTGTAAAATCGCCATCTTTGCCTAGTTTGGCGGAGCCGCCGCTGTAGTAGCCCAGATCGGGGGCGTACAGCGCCAGTTCCATATAGCGGGCGAAGGAGATGGCACCGTCGTTGCGCGCGATTTCGGCGGCGATCAGGTGCGACAGGGCGTGGGACGCGGCCAGCGCGTCACTGGAAGGTACGGGTAGGGACATAACCGGCATTGTAGCGAATCGGCGCGCCGGGCCGCCAGAAACGAATTCACACGTTGACGAAATTGACCATGACAGCAAAGCACAATCCATCCGCGGCGCCCGTGGCGCTCGTGACCGGCGCGGGCCGCCGCATCGGCCGCGCCATCGCGCTTGGCCTGGCGCGCGCCGGCTGGGACGTGGCGGTGCACTACCGCGCGTCGCAGGCCGAGGCGCAGGAGGTGGTGGCCGCGATCGAGGCGCTGGGCCGGCGCGCCGTCGCCCTGCCCTGCGACCTGGCCGACGAAGCGGCCGTGCGCGCGCTGCTGCCGCGGGCGGTGGCCGCGCTGGGCGCGCTGCGCTGCGTGGTCAACAACGCCTCGCTGTTCGAGTACGACAGCGCCGCCGACTTCAGCGCCGCCCGGCTGGAGGCCCACATGCGCGCCAACGTCGCCGCGCCGGTGATCCTGGCGCAGGCGCTGCGCGCGGCCCTCGCCGAGGGCGAACAGGGGGTGGTGATCAACCTGCTCGACCAAAAACTGTACAATCTCAATCCTGATTTTTTGTCGTACACCCTGTCCAAGGCGGCGCTGCATGCCGCCACCACGATGCTGGCGCAGCAGCTGGCGCCGGCGGTGCGGGTGGTCGGCATCGCGCCCGGCATCACGATGGTGTCCGGCGACCAGACCGAAGCCGGCTTCGCCCACGCGCACCGGCAAACCCCGCTGGGCCGCTCCAGCACCCCGGAAGATATCGCCGACAGCGTGGTCTACGCTGCCACGGCGCGCGCGCTGACCGGCACCACCCTGCTGGTCGACGGCGGCCAGCATTTGGTGCCGCTGCCGCGCGACGTGATGTTTTTGGCTAAATGAATACAATCGAAAAAAGGTAATCCTATGCTGTCCGCCCTGATCCACCCGCAACTGAACGACTGCCGCCGCCTGTTCCTGCGCAATTACGAAGTGCTGATCAACATCGGCGTCTATGAGTTCGAGAAAAAGGGCGAGCAGCGCTTGCTGATCAACGTCGACCTGTACATCCCGCTGGCCGTCTCGACCCCGGTCAAGGACCAGCTGGAGGAAGTGGTGGACTACGACTTCATGCGCGACTCCATCGCCAAGCTGATGGCGCGCGGCCACGTCCACCTGCAAGAGAGCCTGTGCGACGACATCGTCAGCGCCATGCTGGAACACCCGCGCGTGCGCGCGGCCCGCGTATCGACCATGAAGCCGGACGTCTATCCGGACTGCGAAGGCGTGGGCGTGGAAGTCTTCAAGATCAAGGAATCCGTATGAACGCAGTACTCGACAACGTAGCGGCCGCACCAAGCGGCAAATCGGCCGAGAAGATCGCGCTGGAAAACAACAAGCTGCACAAGCGCCTGTGCCGCCTGGTCGGCCAGGCCATCGGCGATTTCAACATGATCGAGGACGGCGACAAGGTCATGGTCTGCCTGTCCGGCGGCAAGGACAGCTACGCGCTGCTCGACATCCTGATGACGCTGCGCGAACGGGCGCCGATCAACTTCGAGCTCATCGCCGTCAACCTGGACCAGAAGCAGCCCAACTTCCCCGACCACATCCTGCCGGCCTACCTGAAGCAGCTGGGCATCCCCTTCCACATCGAGAACCAGGACACCTACAGCATCGTCAAGCGCCTGATCCCGGAAGGCAAGACCACCTGCTCGCTGTGCTCGCGCCTGCGCCGCGGCATCCTGTACCGCGTGGCCGATGAACTGGGCTGCAACAAGATCGCGCTGGGCCACCACCGCGACGACATCCTCGAGACCTTCTTCCTGAATATGTTCTTCGGCGGGAAGCTCAAGGGCATGCCGGCCAAGCTGGTGTCGGACGACGGCAAGCACATGGTGATCCGCCCGATGGCCTACGTGAAGGAAGAAGACAGCGAGCGCTATGCCGCCGTCAAAGGCTTCCCCATCATCCCGTGCGACCTGTGCGGCTCGCAGGAGAACCTGCAGCGCAAGCAGATCAAGGGCCTGATGCGCGAATGGGAAAAGAAATTCCCCGGCCGCGTCGAGAGCATCTTCTCGTCGCTGTCGACGGTGGTGCCGTCGCACCTGATGGACCGCGACCTGTTCGGCTTCAAGGACATCAAGGCCGACGGCCAGGCCAATCCGCTGGGCGACATCGCCTTCGACGAGGAACCGTGTTCGACGCCGACCACGGTGCCCGGCATCATCCCGCTGCAACAGGGCTGAACGACAGCCCCCCCCGCCGGCTAGTACTTCAGCGCCGTGCGCATCACCGGATACAGGTTGTAGCGCTCATCCCACGATGCGTGGCGGCGCGCGAAGAACTCCAGGCGCTTGGCCTGGCTCTTGTTGAACTCCGCGTCGCTGTCGAGTTTTTTCTGGAACTCGGCGCGCAGCGCCGGATCGGCTTCCAGCTGGCCGCGCGCCACGTCTTCCGCCACGTACTCCTCCATGTACTCCTTGCGCTCGAAGGCGTTGTTGAATTCGCCCCAGGCCAGCAGCGAATCGGCGCCGCGCGGCTCCAGCATCGTCATCACCAGGCGCGCCTTCGGCTGCGCGATCGGCACGAACAGCGCGCCCTTGGCCACGCTGCGGCGCTCGCGTCCCCAGTCGCCTTCCACCGCCAGCGATTGACGGCCCTCGAACGACTGCGCGCCGAACTTGGTCTTGGTGGCGCGGAAGGTCTCCACTTCGGCCGACATCAGGTCAGCCGTCACCACCTTGAAGGCGATGCCGTGCTGTTTCAGCTTGGCGCCGACGCGGGCCGCATCGGCCAGCGGCACCAGGTAGCCGCCCTTGGGCGCGGCGATCTTCAGGTCCGGCACCACTTCGTCGCGCAGCGGCAGGGTCCACATCTGCGGCTTGCTCTCGTCGTAGTGCGTCATCAGGCCGCCCGACACTTCCGAATAGCTGCGCGTGTACTCGTAGCCGGGGAACTCGATGGTCTTGGCGTTGAAGGTGGTGCGGTAGCTGATCGGGAAATCGGCGCCGGCCATGGCGGCGGCGCGCAGGTCGGCGTCCTGCGTCATCTTCTGCCATTGCTTGCCGTGGGCGGCGACCTGCGACAGCAGCGAGACGATGGTGTTGCGGGTGATGCGCACGCGGGTCGGGTAGTCCTTCCACGAATGGGTTTCGACCAGCATGGCGAAGCGGTTACGCATCGGGAAGTAGCCGGTCGAGAAGCGCGCCGTCGACATGCTGTCGACGAAGCCGGAGCTCGGATCGTCGTCGGCCGCGAACGAGATGTAGTAAGGCTTGGGATCGGAGCCCTGCGCCTTCAGGTCGGCCATCACCGCCGTTTGCAACGCCAGGCCGGCCCGCTTCAGCTCCTCGTCGCCGCCGTGCACCGGCTCGACCTGGATCGAGACGTCGGGCTGGAACTTGGCGCCGTCGGTGACGTGCAGGTCGACGTAGGCCAGCGGGTCCCAGGCGTTCACCAGCGCCAGCATGGCCTGCATTTCCGGCGCGTCGGCTTTGACGTAGTCGCGGTTCAGGTTGTAGTTCTGCGCCGTGGTGCGCCAGCCCATTTCCACCGGGCCGCGCTGGTTGGGACGGTTCCATTTGCCGAAGCGCTCGTGGCCGTCGACGTTGAACACCGGGACGAACAGCAGCACCTGCTGGTCCAGCGCGCCCGGCGCGGCCTTGTTCTCCAGCGCTTCGCGCAGCGCCAGGAAGCCGGCGTCCTTGCCGTCGATTTCGCCGGCGTGGATGCCGCCCTGCACCAGCAGCACCGGCACGCCGCGCTTCTTCGCCTGCTCGGCGCTCAGGGCGCCGGTGCGCGAGACGGCCAGCGCCAGCATCGCCCGGCCTTCCGGCGTGCGGCCGAATTCAAAGCAGCGCACCTGTTTCGGATACGCCTTCTGGAAGCGCGCGCACAGGTCGGCCACTTCGTCATAGCGGCCGGTGTTCTGGAAGCCGGAGCGTTCGGCGACGGTGCTCAGGGAGGTGGCGGCGGGTGCGGCGGCGGCCAGCGTGGAGGTGGCGGCAAAGGCAAGCAGAATGGCGGAACGTATCATGGACAAGCTTCCAGCAAAGGTTGAATGGCCGGTATCCGGCGGGAGCGGCCCGCCGGCACCGGATGCGCGGGAAATTATAGTCGGCTTTGCGTGTCAGCGATCGCGGATCGAGATTTCCTTCACCGGCGGCCGCACCAGCTGCATGGTGTCCGGCGCGGCGCCGGCCTGCATGCGGTTGGACCGCGACGCGGGCGGACAGGCGCCGTTGGCTTGGCGGCTGAGCGCCGCCGCCAGCATGCCCTCGGCCGGGTCGCCCAGCGCGTGCGTCAAATCGTCGCCGGCGCGGCAGGTCGGCGCGAAGCCGTCGGCGTAGTCGCCGAAGCCCTTGTTGTTCACGCCCTGGTACTCGATCGAGAAATAGGTGGTGCCGCAATTGGGCGCCGGGATGAACGCATACGGCTTGCCGCAGGTTTCGCCGCCCACCAGCGTGACCTCGACGTCGATCCCGCGCAGGCTGTTGATGACGGACTCGCTGGCGGAACAGGTGCCGGGCGTGGTCAGGATGGTGACGCGCTTCAGGCCCAGGTAAGGCAGCGGCGTGCCCGGCAGGATCTGGTCCGCCGACCGGAAGCCGCGCCCGCTGTCGATGAATTTCGACGGCGCGTCCTGCTTGGTCTTGTCGTTGGCGCGCAGCTGTTCGAACGTCTTGCCGGCGGTCTGCCCCGGCCCGGCAATCATGTAGGCCAGCTCGTTGGCGATGTCCAGCAAGCCGCCGCCGTTGTAGCGCATGTCCAGTATCAGGCCGGCCACGCCGGCGGTCTTGAAGGAGCCGAAGGCCTTCGCCAACTGGCCTTCCGCCACCGCGTTGTGCTCGTTGAACTGCAGGTAGCCGACCTTGCCGGCGGCGGTGTCGAGCAGCTTGACGTTTTGCACCGGCGGCGCGGCCACCTTCTGCGACGTCATGGTGACCGCGAGCTCGACGCCGTCGCGGCTCAGCACCATGCGGTGGGTTTCGCCAGCCTTGGCGGGGAACAGGCCGGCGTTGAGCGCGGCCAGGCCGGCCGTGCTGGTGTCGACGATGGCGACATCGTCGACCGAGACCAGCATGTCGCCGCGCCGCAGGCCGGCCAGGGCGGCCGGGGAATCCGGCGCCACCATCGTCAGTGTCCACACGCGCCGGGCGGAAGAACTGGTGTTGCGCAGCCAGGTCAGGCCGTAGCCCAACTCGACGCCGGCGTCCGACAAGGCCCGCCAGGCGTCGGTCGGATAGGTGAAGTGGAAGCGGTCCTTGGGCCGGCCGGACGCGGTGATCACCGGTGTTTTCAGGTCCGCGAAGTAATCGACCGCGCTCTTGTAGTTTTCCAATTTAAGGTTGGCCGGAATTTCCTTGTACCAGAGGTAGCTGGTGTCTTGGAAGGAGCGCAGCCATTTCAACTCGTCCATCCGCGTGCCCTGCACCTCGTACGAGGAGCCTGGGCGCGGCTTCTCGCAGTGCGAAGCCAGCACGAACCAGTCGCCCGTGTAGTCTATGCCCGGAGGCGTGACAGGTGGAGTGACGGGCGGAGTGACCGGTGGGGTCACTGGCGGGGTCACCGGCGGCGTAACGGGAGGGGTGACCGGCGGGATATCGGGCAGCGTCACCGGCGGTACGACCGGTACGACCGGAACATCCGGGGTGGCCGGCGTTGGTGGCGCGTCGCCGCCGCAGCCGCTCAACACGGGCAGCGCCAGCACAACCGCAAAGGCAAGAGGAGCGATTTTCATCGAGAAATTATAATCCGCAAAAAGCCAAACCATAGCTAGTTGGCAATATTTCTTACAATTTAAGCCTGCAGGTCGGGATCGGCCCGGAATACGCCGGCGATCCAGTCCGCGAACACCCTCAGGCGCGGCGACGCCATGCGGCCCTGCGGGTACAGCAGCGAGATCGGCATCGGCGTCGGCGGCGTCGCGGCCAGCACCTCGACCAGCGCGCCGCTGGCCAGGTGCTGGCGCACCTGGTAGCGCGCCGCCTGGATCACGCCCATGCCCTGCAAGGCACAGATGATGTAGGCGTCGGGATCGTTGACCGCGATCGCGCTGGGCACCTCCACCGTCACCACGCCGCCGTCGACCAGATAGTCCCAGTCGAAGGGACGGCCGGTGCGGCCGGAAAAATGCGTCACGCCGCGATGCGCGCGCAAATCGGCCGGCGCTCCCGGCACGCCATGCGCGGCCAGGTAGGACGGCGCGGCGCAGGTCAGGAAGGCCATGCTGCCCAGGCGCCGCCCCACCAGGGCCGAATCCTGCAGCTCGCCCACCCGCAGCGAGCAGTCCAGGCCTTCCTGCGTCAAGTCCGTCAGGCGCTCGTTCAGGCTGATGACCAGCTCAAGGTCCGGATACTCGCGGCAAAAAGCGGGAATGTGCGGCATCACCACATTGCGGCCGACGGCACCCGGCAGCTCCACCCGCAGCCGGCCCTGCGGCTTGCTGCGGCCGTGGCCGCGAAACGCGCCCTCCGCGTCCTCCACCGCCTGCAGGATCTCCAGGCACTTCTGGAAGTAGTCGGCGCCGTCGGGCGTGAGCGACAGGCGGCGCGTGGTCCGCTGCAGCAGCTGCACGCCGAGGAAGGCTTCCAGGTTTTTCAGCGTCGCCGTCAGCGCGGCGCGCGGCAGGTCCAGCGTTTCGGCGGCCTTGGTGAAGCTGTTGGCCTCGACGATCCGCACAAAGGTCTGCATGGCCTTCAGTCTGTCCATGATTGTTCACATAATATGAAAAGTATAGGTGCATTATGCCCTGATTATCTTTGCCCGGTTTTTGTCTAGACTCTGACCATCCCCACTTACCCACGGAGTCCGCATGAACCATCCCGCACAAGACGACATCAGCCCCGGCATGGTGCTGCTGCTGGCCGCCGCGACCGGCCTGATCGTCGCCAACCTGTACTACGCGCAAACCCTGGTCGGCCCGATCAGCGCCGCCACCGGGCTGTCGCCGCAGGCGGCCGGCCTGATCGTCACGCTGACGCAGATCGGCTACACCCTCGGCCTGCTGTTCGTGGTGCCGCTGGGCGACTTGCTGGAGAACCGCCGCCTGATCGTCACCGGCCTGCTGTTCACCGCCGCCATGCTGGTGCTGGCCGCGTTCAGCACCAGCGCCTGGATGTTCCTGAGCGCCGCGCTGGGCATCGGCCTGGGCTCGGTGGCGGCGCAGATCATCGTGCCGTTCGCCGCCCATCTGTCGAAAGAGGAAACGCGCGGCCACACGGTCGGCAAGGTGGTCAGCGGCCTGCTGCTGGGGATCATGCTGGCCCGTCCCGCCGCCAGCCTGATCGCCGACGCCAGCAACTGGCACGTGGTGTTCGGCGGCGCCGCCGTGGTGGTGCTGGCGGTGGCGCTGGTGCTGCGCGCCAAGCTGCCGCTGCGCGCGCCGGCCGCGAAGATCGCCTATCCGGCGCTGATGGCGTCACTGTGGCACCTGTTCCTGCGCACGCCGCTGCTGCGCCGCCGCGCCGCCTATCACGCCGGCCTGTTCGGTTCCTTCAGCCTGTTCTGGACCGTCACCCCGCTGATGCTGGCCGGCCCGCAGTTCCACCTGTCGCAGACCGGCATCGCGGTGTTCGCGCTGGTCGGCATGGCGGGCGCGCTGGCCTCGCCGATCGCCGGTCGCCTGGCCGACGCCGGCCACACGCTGATGGCCACCGCCGCCGCGCTGGCGCTGGGCGTGATCGGTTTTGCGTTGCCGCTGCTGGCGCCGCAGGTTCCGGCGTTGCGCAACCTGGCGCTGGCGATCCTGGTGATCGCGTCGATCGTGCTGGACATGGGCGTGGCGGCCAACCTGGTGCTGGGCCAGCGCGCCATCTTCACGCTGGGTGCGGAAGTGCGCAGCCGCCTGAACGGCGTGTACTTCGCGCTGTTCTTCGCCGGCGGCGCGCTCGGTTCGGCGCTGGGCGGCTGGATGTACGCCACCCACGGCTGGCACGCGGCGCTGTTGACCGGCATGGCCTTCCCCGGCCTGGCGCTGCTGTACTGGCTGACCGAGTATGCCGGCCACGCTTCGGCGCGCAGCAAGGCCGTGGCTTAGGACCTGAGCCGGGCCCTGGCCCGAATGCGACATATGATGGCTTCTCAGCGCAAGTCAGGCCACGCGGCGGCTGGCAAGATGGAGTCCTCATCAACCACAGGAGATTGCATCATGCGCGCACAGGACATACTGCCGGACCACGTCAACACCGGAGAATTCAACGGCGTCACCGTCAGGAAGGGCACCGTCGGCGCCTTCCTGGCCAATGCCCGTATCTTGCAGGCGGAGGACAGCACGGAACAGGCCCGCGCCGAGGCACGGGCCGACATCATCGACGCGGTGCCGGCGATGGCGGCACTAGGCGTCTTCGACGTCTTCGAGATCAGCGATGCGGTGCTGCGCGAGCTGGTCGCGCGGCACCGGCCTGCTTAGGATCCGAAGTGGTAATTCAGCTCGACCCAGCCCTGGCGGCCGGTCGGGCTGTAGTTACCCACTGTGTAGTACGGCCAGCCGCCGCTGGTGTCGGGCTTGACCTTGTTGAACAGGTTGTTGACCGCCACCGACACCGTGGTGCGCCGGTTCAGCTGATAGACGACGCTGGCGTTGGCCAGGGTGGTCGGCGACAGGAAGGCCGTGCCGGCAGCGTTGGGCACCTTGCCGTAGCGCTGCAGAAACAAGGTGTTCGACCAGTCGCCCAGGTTCCACGTCAGGCTGGCATTGAGCTTGTCGCGCCAGTCGGAGTTGCCCAGGTCTTCGCGGTCGTCCTTCAGTTCATCGCCGGAGAACTGGCGCGATTTGGCGCTCAGCGTCTTCGAGTAGTTGGCCTTGGAAATCCACACGCCGTACGCCTGCGTGCGCAACACGTGCTTGGCGCTGACGTCGATCCCGCTGACGCTGGTCGATGCGGCGTTGATCGGGTTGACGTGGATTTCCTTGATCTCGCCCGGCTTGTTCAGCGCCGTCAGCGGATTGCGGACGATGCGGGCGATGGCGTCGGCGCAGGTCGGCGAAGTCAGATCGCCGCCGATGCGGCAATCCGCTTCGTCGCGCAGCAGCTTGTCGGCGCTCAGGTTGGTGACCAGGTCCTCGATCTTGATGTTCCAGTAGTCCAGCGACACATCGAAGCTGGCGCTCGGCGACCACACCGCGCCCAGTCCCGACGAACGGCCTTTTTCCGAGCGCAGGTCCTTGCTGCCGGCCTGCACGTAGTTCGCGCCCGGCGAGATGTTGGCGAACTCGCAGGTGTCGAGCGGCTGGCCGGCCTTGGCGCAGCGGTAGTAGTCGGTGCTCGACGAATAGTAGCCGGTGCCGCGCGCCTTGTAGATGTAGTTCATGTCCGGCGCGCGGAAGCTGGTGGCGTGGTTCGCGCGCAGCAGCAGTTGCGCGGCGGGGCGCCATTCCAGGCCGGCGTTGTAGGCCAGCTTGCCGTCGCTGACGCCGGCGAAGCTGTAGCGGTCATAGCGGGCGGCCACGGTCGCATCGAGTGTCGCCAGCAGCGGCAAGTTCGCCTCCACGCCCATCGCATAGCGCTTGCGGGTGCCTGCCGTCACGTCGGACGGCGTCACCGAATTGAAGTAGCCCTGGTTGATGCGCGGGTCCGGCGTGTTCGAGAAGCCCTGCTTGCCCAGTTCCGCCACCGTCGCCAGCTTGACCGGACCGGCCGGCAGCTTGAACGCCTCGCCGTTGGCGCTGACGCTGACGGTGTTGGTCCATGACTTGTCGTTGCCGACCGAAGTGCCGGTGACGCTGTCGAATTCCGCCGGCGTCAGGCGCTTGCTCAGGCGCGCAGGGTCCGGCGCGTAGATCGGCACGCCGTCCGCGTCCACGCCCAGTTTGGGGCCGAGGAAGAAGCTGTCGATGTTGGCCAGCGCGCGCGGCGTGTGGCTCTCGCTCTTGTACAGCGAGGCCGTGTAGCCGGCCTCGTACTGCCAGCTGGTGCCGGGGATCGCGCCCTTGGCGCCGAACGACAGCGACGCGGCCTGGTCGTCCCAGCTGCGGTTGTAGCGCTGCACGCCGCCGATTTCCTCCGGCGAGATGTAGCGGTTCCAGGCTTCGTTGGCCTTGGTGTTCTGGTTCCAGAAATAGGTGTCGGCGGTCGCCACCGAGGTCCACGACGGGCCGCGCGTGTTGTTGGCGCTGCGGTTCTGGCCATACAGCGCCTCGGCGAACAAGGTGGTGGTCGGCGACAGCTCGTAGTTGGCGCTGCCGAACAGGTTCTGGCTGCTGTTCTTGGTCTGCGTGGTCCAATAGGTCGGTCCCACTTTCGGGCTGGCGCAGTAGCTGCCCGCCTTGGCCGTGTACTTGACGGTGCTGCCGCCAAACAGGTCGCCGAGCTGGGCGCAGGTGTCGCCCGGATCGATGTACTTGCCGGTGTCGACGTTCTTGCGCCACAGCAGAGGAGTCGGCGCCACGCCCACCTTGGCGCTCATGAAGTCGCGCTCGCGGCTCCACAGCGGATCGCGCTCCAGGAATTCCGCGCTGAACAGCGCATTGAGCTTGCCGTAGCTGTCTCCGCCGGTCAGCTGCAGGCGCTGGTCGCCGCCGCCGCCACGCGTGGTGCCGCCGGCCTTGAGGTTGACGTCCAGGCCGGTGGCCCGTTTCTTCAGGATGATGTTGACCACGCCCGCGATGGCGTCCGAGCCGTAGACGGCCGAGGCGCCGCCGCTGAGGATCTCGATGCGGTCCACCACGCTCGACGGGATGTTGGCCAGGTTGGTGAAGTTGACCGTGCCTTCGTAGGCGATCGGGAAGTCCGCCAGGCGGCGGCCGTTGAGCAGCACCAGCGTGTGATTGGGTCCGAGGCCGCGCAGGCTGATGGTGTTGGCCGACGGCGTGAAGGTGTTGCCGTAGTCGGCGCCTTGCGTGAAGCCGCTGTTCTGGGTCAGGTTGCTGAGCGCATCGAAGACGTTCTTGTAGCCTTGCTTGGTGATGTCCTCGCCGGTGATGACGGTGACGGCGGAAGGTCCTTCCAGGCTGGCGCGCGGAATGCGCGAGCCGGTGACGACGACGGCAGGCGGCGCGGCGGTGACCGCGCCCGCCTCCTGCGCTTGCGCCAGCGCAGGGCCGGCAGCGCCGCACAGCAGCGCGATAGCGCCCGCCGCCAGCGGCTTCAATTCAAATTTTGTCTTCATTGAGGTGATCCGGGGTGAGAAAGGGATGCCACCTTATCAAGCCACGCACCAAAGCTGAACGAATGATTTCCTGCTTGCTTATGCATTATTTTGGTGCAAAAAAAAACCGAGGACTCGCCTCGGCTTTTCAGATGCCCGTCAAACTCAGGCCGCGTGCGGCGCCGCGTCGGACGATGCCGGCTTGCCGAAGGCCGCCAGCAACGCCGCCTCCTTCTGCTTGGCCGCCTTGAAGTGACGCTCCTTCACGTGGCCGTAGCCGCGGATGTCTTCCGGGATGCTGGCGATGGCCACCGCCTGCGACAGGTTCTCGGCCGTCAGCTTCGGCAGCAGCGAGGTCACGGTGTCGCGGTACTCGCCGATCAGCGCGCGTTCCATCTTGCGCTCCGCCGTGTAGCCGAAGATGTCCAGCGCCGAACCGCGCAGGCCCTTGAACTTGGCCAGCAAGCCGAACGCCTTCATCATCCACGGACCGAATTCCTGCTTGATCAGGTGGCCTTCGGCATCGTGCTTGGCCAGCAGCGGCGGCGCCAGGTGGAACTTCAGCTTGATGTCGCCTTCGAACATGCCGGCGATCTTCTGCTGGAATGCACCGTCGGTGTACAGGCGCGCGACTTCATACTCGTCCTTGTACGCCATCAGCTTGTAGAAGTAGCGCGCCACAGCTTCGCTCAAGCGGGTGGTCTTGCCCAGCTTGGCCTCTTCCGCTCGCACCTGGTCGACAAACGATTTATACTGTTTAGCATAATCCGCGTCCTGGTAAGCGGTCAGCAGCTCCACGCGGCGGGCGACGACGTCGTCCAGCGTCTGGATGCGTTTGAACTCGATCACCTTCGCCGGCGTGGTCAGCTTGGTCACGGAAGCCAGGTCGTGGGCGGCGGTGCGGCCCCAGTTGAAGGCCGATTTGTTGAAGCCCACCGACACGCCATTCAGTTCGATCGCCTTGATCAGCGACGCTTCGCTCAGCGGCACGTGGCCCTTCTGGAACGCGTAACCGAGCATGAACATATTGGTGGCGATCGAGTCGCCCATCAGCGCGGTGGCGATCTGGCCGGCGTCGACGAAGTCCACCAGCTCGTTGCCGCAGGCCCGAACGATTTCACCGCGCGAGGAAGCATCCGGGAACTGCCAGTTCGGATTTTTCACAAACGCCGCCGTCGACGAGCCGGTCGAGTTGATCATCGCGTGCGTGCGGCCTTCGCCCATGCGCGACAAGGCGTCGCGCGAGGCGGTGACGATCAGGTCGCAGCCCACCACCAGGTCGGCGCTGCCGGTGCCGACGCGGGTCGAATGCAGGTCGGCCTGCTTGTCCGCCAGGCGCACGTGCGACATCACCGGGCCGCCCTTCTGGGCCAGTCCGCTCATGTCCAGCACGATGGCGCCCTTGCCTTCGACGTGCGCGGCGACGGCAAGGATCTGGCCGACGGTCACCACGCCGGTGCCGCCGATGCCGGTGATCAGGATGCCGTACGGCGTCGCCGTCGACGGCAGCACCGGCGTAGGCAGCACTGCTTGCGGGCCTTCACCAACCGCCGCCTTCTTCGGCTTCTTCAGCGCCCCGCCTTCCACCGTCACAAAGCTCGGGCAGAAACCGGTGGTGCAGGAGAAGTCCTTGTTGCAGGACGACTGGTTGATCTGGCGCTTGCGGCCCAGTTCCGTCTCCAGCGGCTCCACCGACAGGCAGTTGGACTGCACGGAGCAGTCGCCGCAGCCTTCGCAGACGGCTTCGTTGATGACGGCGCGCTTGGCCGGATCCGGGTATTCGTTACGCTTCCGGCGGCGACGCTTCTCGGAGGCGCAAGTCTGGTCGTAGATCATGGCCGAGACGCCCGGCTTGTCGCGCAGTTCGCGCTGCACGTCCATCAATTCGCTGCGATGGCGCACGGTGACGCCTTCCGCCCATTTGTAATCGGCCGGGTATTTTTCCGGTTCGTCGGTGACGACGATGATCGGCGTCACGCCTTCGGCGGCGATCTGGCGCGAGATCATGCCCGGATCGAGCGGACCGTCGAACTGCTGGCCGCCGGTCATGGCGACGGCGTCGTTGAACAGGATCTTGTAGGTGATGTTGACCTTGGCCGCCACCGCCGCGCGGATCGCCAGGATCCCGGAGTGGAAGTAGGTGCCGTCGCCCAGGTTGGTGAAGACGTGCTTCTCGTTGGTGAACGGCGCCTGGCCCACCCAGGTCACGCCCTCCGCGCCCATGTGGGTGAAGGTCGAGGTTTCGCGGTCCATCCACAGCACCATGTAGTGGCAGCCGATGCCGGCCAGCGCGCGCGAGCCTTCCGGCACCTTGGTCGAGGTGTTGTGCGGGCAGCCGGAGCAGAAGAACGGCGTGCGGTCGGTTTCCGGATTCGGCTTGGACGGCAGCGTTTTCAGCGCCAGTTCCTTCGCCTCCAGGAAGGCCACGCGCTCTTGCACGCGCTGCGCGACCGGATGGCCGGCGCAGTAGTGGGCGATGCGCGAGGCGATGGCGCGCGCGATCTGCGCCGGATTCAGCTCATAGGTGGCCGGCAGCAGCCAGTCGCCATGGCCTGTCTTGCCCTTGTTGCTCCACTCGCCGGTGTCGTCGAACTTGCCGACCACGCGCGGACGTTCGCCGTCCGGCAGGTTGTACAGCTCTTCCTTCAGCGCGTATTCGAGGATCTGGCGCTTTTCTTCCACCACCAGGATCTCGTCCAGGCCCTTGGCGAATTCGTGCACGCCGTCCGCTTCCAGCGGCCAGGTCATGCCGATCTTGTACAGGCGGATGCCGATGTCGGCGGCGGCCTGCTCGTCGATGCCCAGGTCGGACAGCGCCTGGCGCGTGTCCAGGTAGGATTTGCCGGCGGTGATGATGCCGATCTTCGGCTTCGGCGAATCCCAGATGATCTTGTTCAGTTTATTGGCGCGGCAGTAGGCCAGTGCGGCGTACCACTTGTAGCTGTTCATCCGCACTTCCATATCGAGCACGGTGTCCGGCCAGCGGATATTCAGGCCGCCGGCCGGCAGCTCGAAGTCGGTCGGCAGTTCGATCTTGACGCGGTCCGGGTCGAAGTCCACCACGGCGCCGGATTCGATGATGTCGGTGACGCACTTCATCGATACCCACAGGCCGGTATAGCGGCTCATGGCCCAGGCGTGCAGGCCGTAGTCGATGTACTCCTGCACCGACGACGGATACAGCACCGGAATGCCGCAGGCGTTGAGGATGTGGTCCGACTGGTGGGCGGTGGACGAGGACTTGGCCGCGTGGTCGTCGCCGGCCAGCACCAGCACGCCGCCGTGCTTGGCGGAGCCGGCGTTGTTGGCGTGCTTGAAGACGTCGCCGCAGCGGTCGACGCCGGGGCCTTTGCCGTACCACATGGAGAAGACGCCGTCGTATTTGGCGTCCTGGAAAAGATTGGTCTGCTGCGTGCCCCAGACCGCGGTGGCGGCCAGGTCTTCGTTCATCCCGGGATGGAACTTGACGTGATGCGCGTCCAGGTACTTCTTGGCCTTCATCGCCGTCATGTCGACGCTGGTGACCGGGGAACCGCGATAGCCGGTGATGTAGCCGGCGGTGTTCAGGCCCGTCTTCAGGTCCCGTTCGCGCTGCATCATCGGTAGACGGATCAGGGCCTGGGTGCCGGTCATGAAGGCCCGGCCGCGTTCCAGCGTCCACTTGTCGTCGAGTGAAATTTCGTTGTCCGAGTGCGTGCCCGGCTCCAGTTGCGAGCCCTTGTGAGGTGCGTTCATTGTGTCTCCATTTATTCTTTAAGCCATGCGCTACAGGGCCTCGTTGGCCCATTAACGCGCGATCCGCCGGCCCTTGTGGAGACGGCGGAACGGAAAAATGTGGTTTTTTATAGGGTACCACAGGCCTGCGCCCCGTTCTGTGCGGGACTACCGGCTTTCCACCCTTGTTACTCAGGCGGCGGTTGGGTCTTTCAGCACGCCGCGCTTGATCTGATCCAGTTCGATCGATTCGAACAGCGCGCGGAAGTTACCCTCGCCGAAGCCCTGGTCGCCCTTGCGCTGGATGATCTCGAAGAAGATCGGACCGATGACGTTCTGGCTGAAGATCTGCAGCAGCAGTTCGCGCTCGGTGTCGTTGCTATGGCCGTCGATCAGGATGCGCAGACGGCGCAGGTCTTCCAGCGACTCGCCGTGGTTAGGCAGGCGGCGGTTGACCAGCTCATAGTAGGTCTCGATCGTGTCCTGGAAGGCGATGCCGGTCTTCTTCATCGCCTCGACGGACGAGTAGATGTCGTCGGTGCCCAGCGCGATGTGCTGGATGCCTTCGCCGTGGTACTCGTCCAGGTATTCGGCGATCTGCGACTTGTCGTCCGACGATTCATTGATCGGGATGCGCACTTTGCCGCATGGCGAGGTCATGGCTTTCGACTTCAGGCCGGTCAGCTTGCCTTCGATGTCGAAGTAGCGCACTTCGCGGAAGTTGAACATCTTCTCGTAGAAGTCCGCCCATTCCTTCATGCGGCCGCGATGAACGTTGTTGGTCAGGTGGTCGATATAGGTCAGGCCGTGGCCGACCGGGTTGGCGACCGCGCCAGGGATGGCGACGAAGTCGACGTCGTAAATGCTGATGTCGCCGATCGAGCCTTGCTCGCCGCCGTTCTTGCCGCGCCAGCGGTCGACCAGGTAGATCAGCGAATCGCCCACGCCCTTGATGGCGGGGATGTTCAGCTCCATCGGGCCGGTCTTGTTATCGAAGCCCCAGGCGCCCTGCTCCAGCGCGCGCTTGTAGGCGAACGCGGAATCCTGCACGCGGATCGCGATGGCGCACACGGACGGGCCGTGGTGGCGGGCGAAGCGCTGGGCGAAGGAGTCCTGCTCGGCGTTGATCAGGAAGTTGATGTCGCCCTGGCGATACAGGGTCACGTCCTTGTGGCGGTGACGGGCGATAGCGGTAAAACCCATGCTTTCGAACAGTGCGCCCAGGGCTTTGGGATCGGGTGCGGCGTATTCGACAAACTCAAAACCATCGGTACCCATAGGGTTGTCCCAAGGCGTAAATTTCATGCGAGTCTCCTTCTTTGAATAGCGCACAGTATAGACCCGCTTCACCAGCATTAAATTGCAAACAATTCCCACGCATCGCGGTTCTGCGCAATAATATTGCCTGAACCATGAATTTTTGAGGTATTTATGACCAAAATTGCGCTGGACAAAACCGATCGTAAAATTTTGTCAATTTTGCAGGCCGACGGCCGGCTGTCGAACCAGGATGTGGCGGAGCTGGTGGCCTTATCGCCCTCGCCCTGCCTGCGCCGCATCAAGCGGCTGGAAGAGGCGGGCGTGATCCGCCAATACGTGGCGCTGCTGGACCCGGACAAGATCGGCCTGGGCCTGCTGGCCTATGTCAACGTGCGGCTGGAGAAGCACAGCGATGCGGCGGCGCACAGCAACGCCCGCGCGCTGGGCGCGCCCAACGCGCCGGTGTCGCCGCGCGCGGATTTCGCGGTGTCGGTGGAGCAGTGGCCGGAAGTGGTGGCCTGCTACGCGATGACGGGCGAGATGGATTACCTGCTGCGGGTGCACGTGGAAGACATGGACCACTTCTCGCGCTTCATGATGGCGACGCTGCTGCGCCACCCGGCGGTGCTGGACGTGAAATCCTCGTTCGCCCTGCAGCGCATCAAGGACACCACCGCGCTGCCGCTGGTATAACGTAACCTGTGCTTGCCTAACTAATGGAACTTCGACGGATGGATTCTGAACATTGAAAAAAGCAGACTTCCCTCCGCTCCTACCCGCTGGAATCCATGCGCTGACCATGGCTGAACTTCAGTCGCTCGCCGTGACCCCGTTCTCGGCGGATGCTCGGCGCGCCCTATTATTTGCGTCGTTCCAACAATGGGTTCAAAAACTTCAGGCTTTACATGTACAGGCTATACTTTGAATAGATGGGTCTTTTTTGACGTCAAAGTATGGCCCAGAGGACATTGATTGCATGATGTGGGATCCTGCTACGACCACGAATCTCACCACGGAACAGTGGGTGGAGGTTCGAGAGCTTACCGATCGGAATGCAGCAAAAATTAGATTCGGCCTGGACCTGTACATGGAGAAGCCAGACGAAAAGGAAAGATTGCATCGACAGGCATATTTTCGCGGTTTATTCGGCTTCCAGCACGACGAAAAAACGCCGAAGGGATTTGTGGAGCTAAAAATATGAGCATAGATTTTTTGAAGAGGCATGCTCAAACGCTCAGTGAATTCGCTGCGGCTACTGACGCACGCGTCAGCATGAATCCTGGGGATCAGTGGCTGACGATTGCTGCGAACAATCAGCGGCAGGCAGCCAGCGATGCGATGCAAACCCTCGCGGTTGCTTATGCTCAAGAAGCTGGCGAATTGATGGACTTGCGATTTATGGGTCCGCGAGCAAATGGATCGATTTCTCTCGACGCCTTCATCAAGATAGCAGATCCTTTATCTAAAGCTTGGAAGGCCGCTGCCTATCGTATTCGGCACGGCTTGTCTGAAGGACGCGTTGGCAAGGAAATAGCGGATATATTGAACCTTAAACTGGCAGGCATCGCAGGTGGTTCAACTCGTGTATTGGTAACCGGGAATACGTCCACAGACCTTTCCGGAGAAAGTCTTCTACAGTCCACCTTACAGCAGACTTTTCGGCTGCTCACAGCAAAAAACGACGAGTTTTATGATGCTGTTGATGCTGTTGGTGGTAAGGCCGCCCACTATTTTGGCGATGCGATGCGTGAAATTAGCAGTGCTGGCATGTCTGCAGAATTTACTTGGCACTCCTTGGCCGGCAAACATACCTGGCAAGGCAGTTCTGATGAGATTAAGCGAATCCGGACTCTACTTGCAGCTGTGGCGGACACGATAACGTACACAGAAAATATCTCAGGTAGAGTATCCGCGATAACCGACACGGGGAAACTAGAGCTTCGAACTTTTGAGGGCAAGATGATGGTGCGATTCCCTCTCGACCTGACTGAAAAAGTTCAGCATTTGTCGATCGCAAAGCTCACTAATCTTCACGTGAGCACCACTAAGTATAGGGATGCAATTGCTAAGAGAGATGTGTTCAGACGATTACTCATCGACATCTCAGATCCCTCTTAGACTATTGACCGGCAGCGCGTTACAGTCCTGATGTTTGATGCACTTCAGGAGATGACAAAACGCGCCAGGTGCTGCAGGAATGGATCGGCGGCCAGGAAGCCGATCACGCGGCTGTTGGGGATTTCCTTGCCGCCGTTGAACAGGATGATGCCCGGCGGGCCGAACAGGCCGAAACGCTTCATCAGGGCCTTGTCGTCGGCGCTGTTGGCGGTGACGTCCACCTGGATCAAACGCACCTGCTTCAACTTGCCGCTGACGGCCGGCTTGGAGAAGGTGAAGCGCTCCATCTCCTTGCAGGACACGCACCAGTCGGCGTAGAAGTCCAGCATCACCGGCGTGGTGCTCGACGCCAGCACCTGATCCAGTTCTGCCACGGTCTTGATGCGGCTGAAGCGGATCTCGTCGCCGGCCGGCGCCGCGCCCTCTGCGCGGGCGAGGCTCAGATGGCCCAACGGTTGCAGCACATCGCGGCCGGCGCTGGCGGCGCCCGCCAGTTCGAACAGGCCGCCGACCAGGAAAGCCAGCCCCAGCGTCTTGCCGACATAGGCGCCCAGGCCGGACTTGGCGCCGGCCGGCAGCGGCTCCAGCACATGCAGGAATACTGCGCACAGCAGCGCGAACATCCCCCACAACGCCATCATCACCGTCACCGGGAACACCGGCGTGATCATCCAGATCGCCACCGCGATCAGCAGCAGGCCGAAGATCTTCTTCACGCCATTCATCCAGGCGCCGGCGCGCGGCAGCAGGCTGCCGGCCGAGATCCCGGTCAACAACAGCGGCACGCTCATGCCGACCGCCATCGAGAACAAGGCCCAGCCGCCGGTCCAGACGTTGCGCGTCTGACTGATGTAGAGCAGCGCACCGGCCAGCGGCCCGGCCACGCACGGGCCGACGATCAGCGCCGACAAGGCGCCCATGACGAACACGCCGGCGAAGCGGCCGCCGCCCATGTTGCCGCTGGTCGCGCTCAAGCGGCTTTGCAGGGCGCTCGGCAACTGCAACTGGTAGACGTCGAACATCGACAAGGCCAGGCCGACCAGCAGCGCGCCGAACGTCAGCAGCACCCACGGCTTTTGCAGCGCGCCGGCCAGCCCTTCGCCCGCCAAGCCGGCCGCCACGCCGAGCGAGGTGTAGACCAGCGCCATGCCCAGGCAGTACGCCAGCGCCAGCGAGAAGCCGCGGCTGCGCGAGACCGCGCCTTCACCCACGATGATCGAGGACAGGATAGGCACCATCGGCAGCACACACGGCGTGAACGACAGCAGCAGGCCAAAGGCGAAGAAGGCCAGTCCGATGCGCCATGCGCTGCCGCTTTGCAGCGTGCGCTGGGCGAGCGAGCTATCGTCTTCATGGACCGGCGCGGCGGCTTGCGATACGTCACCCGCCACCAGCTTGCCCGGCGCCGACGGATCGACGCGGTAACTCTGCGTCGCAGGTGAGTAGCATAGGCCCGCGTCCGCACATCCCTGATAGCCTACGTGCAGTGTGAACGCTGCCGCCGCAGTCGCCGGCAGCGTGACCACCAGACTATCCTGGTAAGTTTCCATCTCCTTGTTGAAGTTGGTGTCGAACTTGCGCAACCCTGCCGGCAGCACCGGCGCTTCCAGCTGCGCGCCGTCCGCCTTGAAACTCAGGCGGTCCCGGTACAAATGATAGCCCGGCGCGATTGCCCACGACAGGCGAACCGTGTGCGCATCCATCAACTCACCCTTCAGCTGGAACGCCTGATCCGGCTCCAGAAAATCATCCGCTCGTGCGCCAGTGGCCAGGGCGATTACCGCCACCAGCAACGCCATCAAACGCGTCATCCAATTGTTCATCATTTCCACCTCATTCAAACATCCCTGAACAGCATCTGCCCCTGATCGTTCACGGCCAGATACCCCATGTCCGACGCATTCAAAAAATTCAAGCCATCCTGCTGTTTCAGCATCGCGATGGTCGAACAGCTGCCGGCGGCGATCGCCATCGGCGCCAGCACGCTGACCGAGCGCCAGTAGCGCACCGGCATGCCATCGCGCGGGTCGAGGATGTGGCAGTAGCGCTGCCCATCGAGCTCGAAGTAGCGCTCATAATCGCCGCTGGTGGCCAGCGCGCCCGTGCTGACCGGTATGCTCGCGATCACGCTGTCCGCATCGCGCGGGTCCTGGATGCCGATGCTCCACGGCCGCCCGTTCAGGCGCGGACCGATGAAGCGCATGTCGCCGCCCAAATTCACATAGCCATGCCTGACGCCCGCGTCGGCCAAAAGCGCCGCCGCGCGGTCCGCCGCATACTCCTTGCCGAAGCCGCCGAAATCGATCTCCATCCCGGACTGCCGCAGAGCCACGTCCTCCGCACCGCACTCCACCTTGTCCCAGCCGACCAGCGCCAGCAAGGGCTCCAGCACTTCCTTGCGCGGCACCTTGGGCTGGCGAAAATCCCAGGCCCGCCGCAGCACGCCGGAGGTGATGTCGAACAGCCCCTCGCTGGCGCCGTGCAGCGCCGCCGCGTAAGCCATCAGCGACATGGTCTCGCTGTCGCAGCGCACCGCCTCCTTGCCCGCCGCCGCATTGATGCGCGAGACGATGCTGTCCGGCCGGTAGCGCGAATACTTGGTTTCGATACGCAGCACCTCGTCCATGGCCTGCTGCGCCAGCAGCGCCGCCGACTGCGCGTCCGGCGCGGCGAACCGCAACTCGCAGCGGCTGGCCATGGCCTGGAACGTGGTGCGGTGAATCGCGTCTATCATTTTGCGTCTACCACTGCCGGTTGATTGCAATCTGTATCGTCTGCGCCCGCAATGCATCCAGGCCAGGACTGCCTTCGTGGAACAGGCGCCAGCTGCCGCGCTGCTGGTACACCGACGCCTTCACGTCGACGGACCACAGCTTGTCCAGCTGCTTGCTGACCTTCAGGCCCAACGTCACCGCACCAAAGCCGGACAGGCGCTGGTCGGCCGACATGTAGCCGCTGCCGTTGTACCCAGGCGGGAACGGCGCACCCAGCTTGGCGTCGTAGAACGGATCGTAGTAGAAGCTCGCCGCGCTCTGCGAATACAGCCGCACTTCCGGCGTCACCGTCCAGCCCTGCGACAGCGGCTGCACATATTCGGCGCCCAGCGTATGCCCGCGCACGCCGAAGCTGTCGCGGTAATAGCGGTAGGACAGCCGGCTGGTGCCGCCGGTCGACGCCAGGTGGTGATTCCAGCGCGCCAGCAGCGTGCTTTCGTTGCGGCTGCGCGGGCGGTTGTCCAGCGCCTTGTACGGATCGGAGAAATAGCCCTCGCCTTGGCTGTGCGTCAGCGTCAGTTGGGCGATGTCGTTGGCCGTCAGCACCTGCGTCACGCCCAGCAGCAGGCTGCTGGTGCGCTTCTTCTCGTTGCTGACGATCTTGTTGACCGGATCGATGCGATCGTCCGCGTGGCCGACGCCGACGGTCCAGGTGGTGTTCTTGCTCTCGCTCTCCAGGCTGGCTTGCAGCGACAGCGCGCGCGACACGTAATCGTGCTCGGTCGAATACGCCGCGCCGACGGTCACGCTGCCCCGTTCGAAATAGCGCGTGGCCGACGCATCGCCCGCAGTCCGGTGGTCCTGCATGTGCGAGGCGCCGGAGATCGCCGTGTGGTAGCGCGGCGAAGCGCCCGACACATCATCCGACACCAGCGAGGCGCCGATGCTCCACACACCGGCCACCGGCGCCATGATGGCCACCGACGGCGAATGCACGGTGATGCGGTCGAGGCCAGACTGGCTATCCTTGTAGTTCAGATAGCCCAGCGTGATGTTGCCGTTGGCCGGCGGCGTTTCGGCATGCGCCTGCACGCCGGGCAGCATCAGCGCCGCCGTCATGATGGAGGCGGCCAGGCCGCGCCCCGATGCTTTGTCTTCGTTACTCGTCATGGTGGTCCTCAATTGCAGCCGCAACCGCCGCCACCCACGCCGGCGCCGCCGGACGAAGCCTCGCGGCTGGTGTAGATATGGTCGTCGAAGCGTGTGAACAGATGGCCGTCACCGAAGGTCATCTCGGTGCGCGCCAGCGTGCCCTTCTCCCAGGGCTGCACATTGCCCAGCGTGGCGCAACCGGACAGGCCGGCCGCCAGCGCGATCAACAGTAGCGATTTCATTTGACGGCTCCCAATGCGTTCTGAATTTTGCTTTCCAACTCGGTGCGGTCGGTGTCGCGGAAGCCGGAATGCTCCAGCAGCACCTTGCCGTCCGGCCCAATCAGCACGCTGCTCGGCATGCCCTTGATGCCGTAGCTGCGCGGCGTGGCGCCCTGCGGATCGAAGCCGATGGCGAAGCGCGCCGGCGTCGTCGTCAGGAACTGGCGCGCGTCGGCGCTGTTGGCGTCGACGTTGACGCCGATGATCTGCAGGCCCCTGGCGCCATACTTGGCCTGCATCTCGTTCATCCACGGGAAGGACTGGCGGCACGGGCCGCACCAGGAGGCCCAGAAGTCCACATACACCACCTTGCCCTGCAGCTTGGCCAGCTTCACCGCGCCGTCCACCCCTTGCAGGTCGAACTGCGGCGCGGCCGCGCCCTTCTCCAGCGCCCAGGCCGGGGCTGCGCTCAATGCGGCAGCCAGCAGCATGGCGATCCATATCGGTTTCATGTCAGCCTCCGATGCGTTTCGATTGCCGACGGCGCCAGCCGATGGCGATGGCCGCCGCGATGATCAGGAACACCATCATCGGATCGTTGACGTCGTCCGAGGCCGAGCAACCGCCGCCGCCCTTGTTTGTCGGCGCGGCGTTGCTTGCCGCCGCCGTACCCTGGCCGCTCAGCGCGATGGTCCAGCTGCTGCCGGCGACGCTGGCCTGTATCGCCACGCTGCCGCTGTTGCTGCCGGCGTTGACCGGCGTATAGCCCACCACCAGGTCGCACGAGACGCCCGGCGCCAGCGTGAACGGGAAGGCCGCGCAGCCGGTGCTGTCCGCCACGGCGGCGAACGGGCCGGTGTAGGCGGCGCTGGCCAGCGTGACGGCGGCGGCGCCGCTATTGGTCAGCGTGAAGCGGCGCGTCGGCGCGGCGCTGCCGATGACGACGGCACCGAAGTCAAAGCTCTGCGGCGCGATCGTCAGCGACGGCGTGCTGATGGCGACGGCCACGCCGTTGCCCTGCAGCGCCAGATGGAACTGCGCGCCGCCGTCGGTCACCAGCAGCAAGTCGGCGCTGCGGGCGCCGGCGGCCACGGGTTTGAACGCGGTGGTCAAGGTGCAGCTGGCGCCCGGAGCGACCGTGGCGTTGGCGGCGCAGCTGCCGCCGAGGACGAAGTCGCCCGGCTGGTTGCCGCCCAGCGTCAACGTGGCAATGCTCAGCGATGCGTTGCCGCTGTTGGACAGCGTGGTCGCATGAACCGCCGCGCTGCTGCCGACTTGCGTATCGGCGAAGACTATCGGACCGGCTTCGGACAGCAACGGCGTCGCCGTGGCCTGCTTGGTGCCGCTGCCAGTGATGCCGACTTGCAGCGCAGCCGCGTTAGAGCTCACCGCCAGCGCCGCCGTCACCGCGCCTTCCGCCGTCGGTGCAAAGCGCACCGGCACGGCGCAGCTGGCGCCCACCGCCAGGCTGGCGCCGCAATCGCTGCCGCCCAGGCTGAAGCTGGCCGCGCCCGATCCAGTCAGGCCTATGTTGTTCAAACCGATGACGACATTGCCGGTGTTGGCCAGCGTGACCGTCCGCGCCACTGCGGCGGCGCCGATGGTCTGCGCGCCGAAGGCGATGGCCGACGGCGTGGCCGTCAATGCCGGCGCCGGCGTGGCGGCGCTGCCGGACAGGCCGACCGTGGCGCTGCCGTTGGACGCGTTGGAGGCCAGCGTCAGGCTGGCGGAGAAGGCGCCGGCTGCAACCGGCAGCGCTTGCAGCGTCACCGTGCAGTTGCCGCCCGCAGGCACCGGCGTGGCGACGGCGCAGCTGCCGCCCAGCGTGAAGATGCCGGCATTGGCGCCGCCCAGCGCGATGGAGCTGAAGGTCAGCGCGGCCTGTCCGCTATTACTGACGGTGATGGTCGATACGGCGGAAGGAGATCCCGTCAGCAGCGTGCCGAAATTGACGCTGGCCGCCGACAAGGCGATGGTCGCTTGCGGCGTGGCGTTGCCCGTTCCGCTGAGCGCGACGCTGCTGCTGCCGCCGGTGGCGTTGTGCGTGATGGTCAGCGAGGCGGCGCGCGCGCCGGCCGCTGTCGGCTTGAAGCTGGCCTGCACGGTGCAGCTGGCGCCCGCCGCGACGGCGCCGCCGTTGGTGCAACTGCCGCCGGCGGTACTGAAGTCGCCCGCCGCCGCGCCAGCGATGGAGATGGTGCCGATATTGAGCGTGGCGTTGCCGGTATTGCTCAGGGTGGCGGCCAGCGGGCCGGCCGTCTGGCCGATATTGGTGCCGCTGAAGGTCAGGCTGGCCGGCGCCAGCGAGGCTGCCGGTGCCGCCACCACGTTCGGATTGCCAATGAAGGCGGCCAGGTCATCCAACTCTGTCGCGCTGAATTTTCCGCTGTACAGGCTCCCCATGCCGCCCTTGTTGGTGGCGATGGCGTTCTGGATCACGGACGGTTGGTTGGCAGCCGCCAGGATGCCGTTGACGTTATTCGCCGGCGTGGCACTGTGGCAGGTAGCGCACGAAGCGCCGCCGGACACCGGTCCATTCAGATACAGGCTCTTGCCGTTCAAGGCATCAGCCGCATTGGCGCCCTGCCCCATCACACCGACCAGCAGGACCGCAGTCCACCGAAGCCGGAACACCTTTGCTAACAAGCCTGTCATGACACTCTCCTGTAGTTTGATCTATAAGCCGCAGACAGAGATCGCAAACGCATTCATGCCGCTGTGCGCCAGGGCGCACCAGCTCCAGCTTCGGCTGCGCTGGTAGAGCAGCGCCAGCGCCAGTCCCGGCGCCAGCACCGCCAGCGCGTGCTGCCACCCGGAGCCTATATGCAGCAAGCCGAAAACCGCCGTCGATACCAGCACGGGTCCGCCCTGCGTCAAAGGCAGGCCGCCGTTGCGGGCGGCCAGCTGACGCGTCATCCACTCCTGTAGCCCGGTCCTGACCACGCATTCCTCCAGCGCCGGCGAGAGCAGCAGCAAACGTAGGCAGACGGCGAAGTCCGGCGCCTGCAACTGCATGCTGCAAAATTGAGTAATCGACGACACGGAATATGGGTGGTTTTGCTGCCGGTTGCGTATCTTGTCCGACCGTTCATACCCGGCCGCGCAGCAAAGGTTCTAGCGGGGAGAGATTTATTTTCGGCCGAGCAGGCGGTCGAGCCATTTCGCGGCGATGCGCTTGTTGGCCTTGAGGGTGTAATCCAGCGTGGCGAATTGCTCGTCCAGCGCTTCTTGCAGCATGCTGGCCGGGTTGGCCGGCAGCAGTTTCAGGTAGGCGTCCGCTTCGCCGTAGTCGCGATGGATCTCCATGCCGGCTTTTTTCGCGATGTGCATCATGGTCTTATTGGACGACAGGCAGTGCATATACAACGTGTCGACGTCGTTGTTGCGGCAGTGGATGGCGGCGCGCTCGAACAATTTGGTGCCCATGCCCATGCCGCGCGCCGAGCGGCTGACCGATACGCCGAATTCCGCCACCCTTTCCTTGTCGGTGACGGCGCTCTTCGATTCGTCGCGCGGCGCAAACGCCAGGTGGCCCACCGCCACCAGCTTGAACACGCGGTTGTAGACGCCGAACACCATGTCGCGCGTGAAGTCGATGCGGTTGACGTAGTTCGCCACCTGCTCGTCCGGCAGCACGGTGCCGAAGCGCAGCAGGCGGTCGCTGTCCTCGAGGCCAAGGAAGTGCTTGACCATGCGCCGCCGATCGCGCTCGCGCAGCTCCTTGACCAGAACCGTGGGACGGTGTTTGCCGTCTTTGTGCTTGCCCCAGCGGCGCAGCGGGTTCTGGAAAAGGTCGATCGAGCTCATATTTCCGCCGCGTCCTCTTCATCATCGCCGGCATTCAGCGCCAGCTTCACCGCCGCCACGCGCGCGCGATGCACCAATTCCGGGATGCGTTGTGGAGTGGCGGCACAGCCTTGCGCGATTTCGCCGGCGTTGACGCCGCGCGCGGCGGCCAGCGCCGTCTCCAGGTGCGTCCGTTGCGGGAACGGCGCGTCGCGGAAGCTGGCGCTTGGGCCGATGCGGCCGCGCGAATCGCATTCGGTCGCCAGCAGCATCTGCGAGAAGCGCGCCGGCTTGCGGAAGGCGTCGCAGCGCTCCAGCAGGGTGACCACGGTATTGGGTCGCAGCTGCAGCGCGCGGCCGACGTTGCCGTGTTCGCGCGCCGTCATCACTGCCAGGTCGCGGCATTCGGTAGGCACCTTGAGGCGTTTGCATACCTGTTCCACCAGCTTGACGCCCAGGCCCTCGTGGCCGTGGTGCGCGGGCCAGTTGTCAGGCGGCGTGGCGCCCTTGCCCAGGTCGTGCATCAGGCAGGCGAAGCGCGTGGCCAGTTCGTGGCCGGCTTCCGCCGCGCAGTCGATCACTTGCAGCATGTGGATGCCGGTGTCGATCTCGGGATGCCACTTCTCTGGCTGCGGCACGCCCCACAATACGTCCAGCTCCGGCAGGATGCGCGCCAGTGCGCCGCAATCGCGCAGCACTTCCAGCATGCGCGACGGCTTGTCTTCCATCAGGCCGCGCGACAGTTCCTGCCAAACACGCTCCGGCACCAGCGCATCGACTTCGCCTTGCTCGACCATCTGCCGCATCAGCGCATTGGTTTCCGGCGCCACGCGGAAGTCGCTGAAACGGGCGGCGAAACGGGCCACGCGCAGGATGCGCACCGGGTCTTCGGCGAACGCCTCGGAAACGTGACGGAAGATGCGCTGTTCCAGATCACGCCGGCCGCCGTATGGATCGGTGAGCGTGCCGTCGTCCGCGCGGGCGATGGCGTTGATGGTCAGGTCGCGGCGTACCAGATCGTCTTCCAGCGTGACGTCGGGCGAGGTGTGGAACACAAAGCCCTTGTAGCCGGGCGCGGTCTTGCGTTCGGTGCGGGCCAGCGCATATTCTTCCTGCGTCTTCGGGTGCAGGAACACCGGGAAATCCTTGCCGACCGGGCGAAAGCCCTTGGCCAGCATGTCGTCCGGCGTGGCGCCAACGACCACGTGATCATGGTCCTTGACCGGCAGGCCAAGCAGTTCATCGCGCACGGCGCCGCCGACTACATAAATCCGCATAATCGTCAGTCCGGCATTTCGGCGTCGTGCTTGGGCGCCATTTCGGTTTCGGCCATCGCTTCCTCGACCCAGCGGGCCACGGCGGGATGGGCCAGCACGCGCTGGCAGTAGGCGTCCAGCGCCGGCGCCAGCGATACGCCATAGGTGCGGAAACGCATCACCACCGGCGCGTAATAGGCGTCGGCGATCGAAAATTCGCCGAACAGGAACTGGTGGTGGCCAAAGCGCGACAGGCACTCTTCCCAGATTTCGCTGATGCGGCCGATGTCGGCCTGGGTGCCGTTGGTGCGGCCCTTGCCCGGATAGCTGGCACGGATGTTCATCGACATCGAGGTGCGCAGGTCGCTGAAACCGGCGTGCATCTCGGCGCACACCGAACGCGCCATCGCGCGCGCGGCCACGTCCTGCGGCCACAGGTGCAGTTCCTGGAATTGCTCGGCGAGGTATTCGCAGATCGCCAGGCTGTCCCAGATCGTCATCTCGCCGGCCAGCAGCACCGGCACGCGGCCGCTGGCCGAGTAGCCGCAGATGCGGTTGGCGGTGTCGTCCTGGTCGAGCAGCACGCGCACCTCCTGGAACGGGATGCCGAAGGCGGTCATCGCCACCCACGGACGCATCGACCACGACGAATAGTTCTTGTTGCCGATGATGAGCGTCAGGCCCGGCTCGCGCGCGGTGGCCAGGGTTTGCGACAGGCTGGGATCAAGTTGAGTGGTCTGCATGGTGCGTCCAAAAGTGGTTGTAGATGTCAGCGCGAGCCGAAGCTCGATTCCTGCTGTTCCTGTTCGGTATAGCCTCTAGGCGCGACGTTGCCCAGGCGCGCCTTCAACGATTGCGGGCGGCCTTCAAACAGCGCCGCGTAATAGGTGGTGTTCGACATCACGTTCTTGACATAGGTGCGGGTTTCGACGAACGGGATCGACTCGATGAAGACCGCGCTGTCCATCGGCTTGGTCAAGGTCGAGCGCCACGAGCGCAGGCGGCCCGGCCCGGCGTTGTAGGCGGCGGTGGCCAGCACCTGCGAGCCGTCCATATTCCCCAGCACCATGTTCAGGTAGTTCGCGCCCAGCAGGATGTTGGTGCGCACGTCGCTCAGCATCTCCTGCGCGAAGTCGGCCAGGCCGATCTTCTTGGCGACCCAGCGGCCGGTGGACGGCATCACCTGCATCAGGCCGGAGGCGCCGACGTTCGATTGCGCGTCCATGATGAAGCGCGACTCTTGCCGTATCAGGCCGTAGACCCAGGCCTTGTCCAGGCCCAGCGTCTGCGTGGTCGGGTGCATGATGTCGATGTGCGGCGCCGGGAAGCGCTGCGTGTAGTCGACCTGGATGCGGGTACGGTCCGAGGTGTTGACCATGCGGTCGAGGATATTGTTCTGGCGCGCGAATTCGGCGGCGGCCAGGTGTTCGCGTTCGCTCAGGCCGCGCAGGCCCCAGTTCCATTCGCGCGTGCCTTCGAAGCGCAGGCGCATGCTGAAGAACTTGATGGCGCGCTGGAAGTTGGGATTGGCGGCGATCGGCACGATTTCGGACTGGCCGATCGGCAGGCCAGGCAGCGGAATGGTAATCAGCTTGCCGGTTTCCTCCAGCGCCAGCTGGCCATAGAAGTTGGACTGGTCCGAAATGCTGCGGAACAGCTGCATCGCCTCGCCGGTGGCCTGGATGGAGCCCGCCTGCAGCATCAGCGCGCGGCCCAGCCAATAGACCCAGGCCGGATCGGCGCGCAGCGCGGACGGCATGCTGCGGATGTTTTTCTCCACCTGCTTCCAGTCGCCGTTGCGCAGCGCGATGCGGGTCTTCCACTGGATCTGGTCGATCGACAGCGCGGCGCCGTTCGATTTCTGCCAGTACTCGGTGGTCTCCGGCGACAGCGAATACGACGATTGCAGCGCCACCGCGGCCCAGGCTTCCTGCTGTTCCTGCGGGCTCATTTTGGGTGCGGCCTTGTTCAGCGCCAGCACCGCCAGCTTGATGCTGGTCTTGGCCATGCGGCCGATGGCGACGATGTAGATCTCGTGTTCGACGCGGCCGTTACCCACGCCCTTGGCCAGCGCGATGGCAGGCAGGTCGACCGCCTGCACGGCCTTCTTCTCGTTCCCGTCCAACAGCGCGACGATGCGGCGCGCCTGGCCGGTGGCGTTGTACTCGCCGGACAGGCGCAGTTGCGCGTACAGGTCGTCGATGTTGAACTGGCCGGCCTGGTACAGCGTGGCGATCAGGCCCGCGCAGGCTTCGCCGTAGCCGTTCGGCGCGGTGAGCAGCTCGCGCGCGTCGCCGGCCACCTTCTGGCCCTTGAGCGCGCGCGATTGCAGCGCGTAGCATTTGACCTGGGTGTCGTCGTTCAACACGAACAGCGGCAGCTGCTCGTCGAAGGTGGCCCAGTCGCGCTTGCGGCCCAGGTCCAGCAGCCAGTCGTTGCGCAGGCGGTCGACGATGGCCTGGCCTTCGTAGCGTTTCATGAAATCGCGGATTTCCGCTTGCGAAGTATCCCTCAGGCGCGGTTTCAGCCGATAATAATCGACGTAGGACGGAATGGAATAATCGCCCAGGCGGGCGGCGTAGAAATCGGCCTTGGATGCGTCGTCCTGGCGCACGGCGTCGCGCAGCAGCAGGAAGGAATCGTCCGCCCTGCGGCCGTCATCGCCAAGGTCGTCGGCGTGGGCCAGGGAGCTCATGGCCACGGCGGCAAAGGCGGCGGCGCCGGCAATCCATTTTAAAGCGGAAATCAATGTGCAACTCTCTAAAGTCTTGAAAATCTGAACCTATGACCAGCGACCCTAGAATACCACGCGCCACGACCGCACCACCAGCCCCGCCAGCCCCGCAAAAGGCCGATTTACGCAAGCAATTGTTGACTGCGCGGCGCGCTTTGGACGCCACTACGCGCGCCGCGTGGGACCATGCGATCGGCGAGCAGGTGATCGCATGGTGGAAGGCCGCGCAGCCGGCGGCGCTGGGCGTGTACTGGCCGCTGCGCGACGAGCCGGATCTGCACGCGGCCTACGCGGAACTGGCGCGCCTGGGCGCGCGGCTGCTGCTGCCGGTGGTGGTGGAAAAACATGCGGCGCTGGAGTTCGCCGAATGGCGCATCGGCGAGGCGATGGTCAAGGATGCGATGGGGGTGGCGGTGCCGGCCGAGCTGCGCTTGCAGCAGGCGTATCCGCCGGCGCTGCTGGTGCCGTGCCTGGGATTCAATCCGCAGGGCTACCGGCTGGGATACGGCGGCGGCTTCTACGACCGCACGCTGGCGCGCTCACCGCGTCCACAGACACTGGGCATAGCCTACCAGTGCCTGCAGGTGCGGTTCGACAGCGATGGTCACGATGTGGCGCTGGACCGCATCATCACCGAATTACACTGATCGAATTACACCAGCCGTTGCCACAGCGCGGTGGTGGCCGCGGCCTGGTTCATGCTGTAGAAGTGCAGGCCGGGCGCGCCGCCCGCCAGCAGGCGTTCGCACAGCGCCGTCACCACGTCCAGGCCGAAGGCCTTGATCGAGGCGCTGTCGTCGCCGAAGCTGGCCAGCTTCAATCGCACCCAGCGCGGGATCTCGGCGCCGCACATGTCCGAGAAGCGCATCAGCTGCGTGTAGTTCGTGATCGGCATGATGCCGGCCACGATGGGCACGTCGATGCCGATCTTGCGGGTCTGCTCGACGAACTGGAAGTAGGCGTCGGCGTTGTAGAAGTACTGGGTGATGGCGGCGTTGGCGCCGGCCTTCACCTTGCGCTCGAACGCCAGCAGGTCGTCCTGCGGCGACTTGGCCTGCGGGTGCACTTCCGGATAGGCCGCCACTTCGATGTGGAACCATTCGCCGGTCTCCTGGCGGATGAACTCCACCAGCTCGTTCGCGTAGCGGAACTCGCCGGCCGCGCCGTAGCCGCTCGGCAGGTCGCCGCGCAGCGCGACGATGCGCTTGATGTTGTGGGCCTTGAATTCCGTGAGGATCTCGCGGATCGACTCGCGCGTGCCGCCGACGCAGGACAGGTGCGGCGCGGCGTCTTCACCGGCGGCGAGGATTTCCACCACGGTGTCGAGCGTGCCGCGCTGCGTGCTGCCGCCGGCGCCGAAGGTCACGGAAAAATATTTGGGTTTGAGCTCGGACAGCTTGGCGCGCGTGACGCGCAGCTTTTCCGCACCCTCCGCCGTCTTGGGCGGAAAGAACTCGATACTGAAATTATGATTAGCCATCTGACTTCTTCAAAAGTAAGGTAGACAGGGCCCAGGAAATCACGCTGTACAACAGTGCGCCACCGATCGCCGACGCAAAGCTATCGACGTGGAAGCCGTCCACCCATTGGGCGACCAGCCAGAACATGAAGCCGTTGATGATGAAGATGAACAGGCCCAGCGACACCACGGTCACGGGCAACGTCAGCAACAACAGCACGGGGCGTATCAGCGTATTGACCAGGCCCAGTACAAGAGCCGCGACGAGGGCTGCGCCTATGCTTGTGACATCGACGGAATGCATCAGGTAGGGAACTGCCAGCAAGGCAATTGCATTGATTAACCAGGTAAGGACCAAACGCATAAAATGAACTCGCTGCAAAAATAAGGACTGGATAAAAACAGGGCCGGCGATTCCGCCGGCCCCGCTTCACACCGGCAGATTAATAACGGTAGTGGTCTGGCTTGTACGGGCCGGCTTGCGACACGCCGATGTACGACGCTTGCTCTTCGGTCAACACGGTCAGCTGCGCGTTCAGTTTCTTCAACTGCAGGCGCGCGACTTTTTCGTCCAGGTGCTTAGGCAGCACGTAGACGCCGACCGGATACTTGTCGGTGTTGGCGAACAGCTCGATCTGGGCGATGGTCTGGTTGGCGAACGACGACGACATCACGTACGACGGATGGCCGGTGCCGCAACCCAGGTTGACCAGGCGGCCTTCGGCCAGCAGGATGATGCGTTTGCCCGATGGGAAGATCACGTGGTCGACTTGCGGCTTGATGTTGTCCCAGGTGTACTTCTTCAGCGCGGCGACATCGATCTCGTTGTCGAAGTGGCCGATGTTGCAGACGATGGCCTGGTCCTTCATGGCCAGCATGTGCTTCTCGGTCAGGATGTGATAGTTGCCGGTGCAGGTGACGAAGATGTCGCCGTGTTCGGCGGCGTAGTCCATGGTGACGACGCGGTAGCCTTCCATCGCGGCCTGCAGTGCGCAGATCGGATCGATTTCGGTGACCCAGACTTGCGCCGACAGCGCGCGCATCGCCTGCGCCGAGCCCTTGCCGACGTCACCGTAGCCGGCGATCACGGCGACCTTGCCGGCGATCATCACGTCGGTGGCGCGCTTGATGCCGTCGACCAGCGATTCGCGGCAACCGTACAGGTTGTCGAACTTGGACTTGGTGACGGAGTCGTTGACGTTGATCGCCGGGAAGGCCAGCTTGCCTTCCTTGTGCATCTGGTACAGGCGGTGCACGCCGGTGGTGGTTTCCTCGGTCACGCCCAGGATCTGCGGCAGGCGCTTGGAGTACCACAGCGGGTCGATCGCCAGGTGGGCCTTGATGGCGTTGAACAGGCAGATCTCTTCTTCCGAACCGGGAGCGGCCAGCACCGAGATGTCTTTCTCGGCGCGCGCGCCCAGGTGCAGCAGCAGCGTGGCGTCGCCGCCGTCGTCGAGGATCATGTTCGAGTAGACCGCGTTGCCGGCGGCGTCCGCCGGCCAGTCGAAGATGCGGTGGGTGTAGTCCCAGTATTCGTCCAGGGTCTCGCCCTTGATCGCGAACACCGGGGTGCCGGCGGCGGCGATGGCGGCGGCGGCGTGGTCCTGGGTCGAGTAGATGTTGCACGAGGCCCAGCGCACCTTGGCGCCCAGCGCTTCCAGCGTCTGGATCAGCACGGCGGTCTGGATGGTCATGTGCAGCGAACCGGTGATGCGCGCGCCCTTGAGCGGCTGCGATGCGGCGAATTCCTCACGGATGGCCATCAGGCCAGGCATTTCGGTTTCGGCGATCTTGATTTCTTTGTCGCCCCAGGCGGCCAGGGAGAGGTCGGCGACCAGGAAGTCTTGTGCGGATTTGAGTACGGCGTTCATCACGCCCTCCTTTCATTGTTGAAAAAAGTAACGTGAGCGCGGTTTGGGACTCCGAGCCTGGCGAATCGTGATTCGTCGCAACGCTCCTCGGAAGCCGCATTTTAGCACCGTTGGGCAGGACAGGCGCAAGAAATTCTGGTTTGAGCCTGCGCAAATAGACCATATACCGACGGCCTATAGTGATCTTTTTGCCCGGAGCGCGCCATGGCGATCGACCCACGCGATGCAATCTGGAACGAAGCCCATCAATTACTGTACAACACCAGCTACACCGAAGAACTAGAAGCGGCGCTGCTGGCGCGCTGGACCTGGCTGGACAGCGTGACCAAGATCGCCGTGGCGATCTCGTCCGGAGGCGCAGCGCTCACCGGCCTCGTATTCTGGAAGAACGCCGACTATACTTTTCTATGGCCGTTGTTTACATCCGGCAGCGCCCTGCTCGCCATCCTGTCCAAAGAACTCTCGGTTGCAAAACGGCTTAAAATCCATGCGACGGCGGTGACCGAACTGACGGCATTGACCAACGACATCGGGTCGCTGATTATCCGGATGAAAATCAACACCGAATTTCCCATCGCAGAGTATGAAAAAAAATTACTCGGGCTGCACGGCCGCTACCGCGTCGAGCTGGGTGATTTCCCCTACGATATGCTGCTGACGGAGCATTTGCGGGTCAAGACCCAGCGGAAATTGAATACCATGTTGCGCGCCGAATAGATGGGCGATCAGGAGAACCGCATGAGCACTGAAAACCAACGCGAAAAGTATTTGCCCCCCAATCCGCCGCCGCCGCCGCCGCAACGGCCCAAATAGCAAAACGCCCCGGCTGCAGGCGCAGGCCGGGGCGTTTTGACTCAGCGGATGGCGATTACTTCAGGCCGGCCGCTGCGCGCAGGATCGCGGCCTTGTCGGTGCGTTCCCACGTGAATTCCGGCTCTTCGCGGCCGAAGTGGCCGTAAGCGGCGGTCTTGGCGTAGATCGGACGCAGCAGGTCCAGCATCTGCACGATGCCTTTCGGACGCAGGTCGAAGTGCTCCATCACCAGCGCGGCGATCTTGTCGTCCGGGATCACGCCCGTGCCTTCGGTGTAGACCGTGATGTTGATCGGACGGGCGACGCCGATGGCGTAGCTGACCTGCACCTGGCACTGGCGCGCCAGGCCGGCGGCCACCACGTTCTTGGCCACGTAGCGGGCGGCGTAGGCGGCCGAACGGTCCACTTTGGTAGGATCCTTGCCGGAGAACGCGCCGCCGCCGTGCGGGCTGGCGCCGCCGTAGGTGTCGACGATGATCTTGCGGCCGGTCAGGCCGCAATCGCCCTGTGGACCGCCGATAACGAAGCGGCCGGTCGGGTTGACCAGGTATTTGGTGTCGACCAGCCATTCGCGCGGCAGCACCTGCTTGATGATCTCTTCGATCACCGCTTCTTCGATCTGCTTGTGCTGCATTTCCGGCGCGTGCTGGGTCGACAGCACGACGGTGTCGACCGCGACCGGGCGGCCGTTGACGTAGCGCAGCGTGACTTGCGATTTGGCATCCGGACGCAGCCATGGCAGGCGGCCGTCCTTGCGCAGCTGCGACTGGCGCTCGACCAGGCGGTGCGCGTAGTGGATCGCCGCCGGCATCAATTCCGCGGTTTCGTCGCAAGCGTAGCCGAACATCAGGCCCTGGTCGCCCGCGCCTTGATCCAGGTCTATCCCCGCGCCTTCGTCCACGCCCTGGGCGATGTCCGGCGACTGCTTGTCGTAGGCCACCAGCACGGCGCAACCCTTGTAGTCGATGCCGTATTCGGTATTGTCGTAGCCGATGCGTTTGATGGTTTCGCGCGCAACTTGAATATAATCAACGTTGGCGAAGGTGGTGATCTCGCCGGCCAGCACGACCAGGCCGGTGTTGCACAGGGTTTCCGCGGCAACGCGGGCTTTCGGGTCCTGGGCCAGGATGGCGTCCAGAATCGCGTCGGAAATTTGGTCGGCGACCTTGTCCGGGTGGCCTTCAGAGACTGATTCGGAAGTGAAAAGATAATCGTTAGACATCGCAAGCTCCTGATACTGGTTGAGAATGTTTTGTCGCTCACCAATACGGCTTGCGACGCTTTAGCGATATTTATATTCCGCTTCGCAAGTTGTCTGTTAACTCAGCGGATACTCCATACGTGTTATTTTACGCTTCTTAAAAAATTTTGGCAGAGCAACAGAAGCCAAAATACCCTTCTATTAGACGAATTACACATGCTTGTACCAATTTTTCGATTTCTCTCAATCTTCCCGTTGCCATTTCTACACGCGATGGGCGCCGCGTTGGGCTGGCTGGTCTACCTGAGCTCGCCCTCCTACCGCCGCCGCATGCGCGACAACCTGGCGCAGGCCGGCTATGCCCAGCACCTGTCGGCCGCCATCGCCGAGGCGGGCAAGAGCATCGTCGAGCTGCCCTTCATCTGGTGCGCCAGGCCGGAGCGCGTGTCGCGCCACGCCACCGACGAGAACTGGGCCATCGTCCAGGCCGAGCTGGACGCCGGCCGCGGCATCGTGTTCCTGACGCCCCACCTGGGCTGCTTTGAAATCGTCGCGCAGGAAATCGCACTGCGCACCGAGCTGATGGTGATGTACCGTCCGCCTAAAAAAGCAGCATTGAAACCGCTGATCGAAGGCGCCCGCGCGCGCGACAACCTGCTGCTGGCGCCGGCCACCATGTCCGGCGTGCGCATGCTGGCCAAGTGCCTCAAGAAAGGCAAGCCGATCGGCCTGCTGCCGGACCAGGTGCCGCAGGAGGGCGAAGGCGTGTGGGCCACCTTCTTCGGCCGCGCCGCCTACACCATGACCCTGCCGGCCAAGCTGGCCCAGCTGGGCGACGCCACCATCATCGTCACCTACGCCGAGCGCCTGCCGGGCGGCAAAGGCTATGTGATCCGCTTCGTGCCCTTCGACGGCACGCTCGACGGCAGCGCCGCCGAACAGGCGCAGGCCATCAACCACGCGATGGAACGCCTGATCGCGCGCAGCCCGAGCCAGTATTTCTGGAGCTACAACCGCTACAAGGTGCCGGCCGGCATCGATGCGCCCGCCTCGGGAGAACCGGCATGAAGCTGCTGTTAGGAATCATGTGGCTGCTGCACTGGCTGCCGCTGCCGGTGCTGGGCCGTTTCGGCGACGCCATCGGCAGCCTGCTGTTCGTGGTGATGCGCGCGCGCCGCCACATCACGCTGACCAATCTGCGCCTGTGCATGCCGGAGCTGAGCGAGGCCGAGCGCACCGACATCGCCCGCCGCCACTTCCAGGCCTATTCGCGCAGCGTGTGGGAACGCGGCATCCTGTGGTGGGCGTCGGAGGCCAGGCTGAAACGCCTGATCCAGGTCGAGCCGGGTCCGGTGCCGGTGGAGGAGATGACGGCCAGGCCGACCATCCTGCTGTGCCCGCACTTCGTCTGCCTGGACGTGGCCGGCGCCTCGATCGCCATGGTGACCAGCGCCTCGTCCATGTATGTGCAGCAAAAAAACGCCGCCTTCGACCAGGTGCTGCGCGCCGGCCGTGCCCGCTTCAAGCCGGTCAAGCTGTTCACCCGCCAGGACGGCATCAAGCCCATCCTGCGCGCGCTGCGCGACAAGCTGCCCTACTTCATGCTGCCGGACATGGACTTCGGCGAAAAGGATGCCGAGTTCGTACCCTTCTTCGGCATCGAGGCGGCCACCCTGACCGCCACCGCCCGCATCGCCGCCACCACCGGCGCCCAGGTGCTGCCGGTGATCGCCACCTTCCTGCCCGATTACCGGGGCTGGCGTGTGAAATTCTATCCAGTGTGGGACAATTACCCTGGTCCCGACATGGTTGCCGCCACCCGCCGCATGAACGAGTTCATCGAGGAGCGCGTGCGCGAAGCCCCGGCTGAATATTTCTGGACGCACAAACGGTTCAAGACGCGCCCGAACGGCGAAGCTTCGCTGTACCAGCGTTCCGAGTAACAACACAGGCAGCAGATGAAACTCAAATTCACCAAAATGCATGGCGCCGGCAATGACTTCGTGGTCATCGACGGCATCAACCAGGAGATCAACTTTTCGGCCGCGCAATGGCAGCTGCTGGGCGACCGCCGCTTCGGCGTGGGCGCCGACCAGATCCTGCTGGTGGAAAAACCGACCGAGCCGGGCTGCGATTTCCGCTACCGCATCTTCAACGCCGACGGCGGCGAGGTCGAGCAATGCGGCAACGGCTCGCGCGCCTTCGTCAAGTTCGTCGCGGAAAAAGGTTTGACGTCGCAGCGCAGCATCACGGTGCAGACCAAGGCCGGCGTGATCGCGCCGCGGCTGGAAGCGGACGGCAGCATCACGGTCGACATGGGCGCGCCGGTGCTCGAGCCGCAGCGCGTGCCGTTCGACGCCGACGGCCTGCACGGCGAACGCCAGGGCGACGACACCTTGTGGCCGCTGGTGCTGGAGCTGGGCGGCGCGCGCGAAAGCGTGCTGATTTCGGTGGTGTCGATGGGCAACCCGCACGCGGTGCAGATCGTCGACGATGTCGACGCCGCGCCGGTCGAGCTGACCGGCCCGCTGATCGAGCACCATGCGCGCTTCCCCAACCGGGTCAACGCCGGCTTCATGCAAATTATTGACCGCAACCATGTCAAGCTGCGCGTGTTCGAGCGCGGCGTCGGCGAAACCCTGGCTTGCGGCACCGGCTCGTGCGCGGCCGTGGTGGCCGGCATCCGCCGCGGCTTGCTGGACAGCCCGGTGCAGGTCGACGCGCGCGGCGGCCAGCTGTCGATCAGCTGGGCTGGCGAGGGCCAGCCGGTGTGGCTGACCGGCCCGGCGGTGACGGTGTTCGAAGGCGAAATAGAGATTTAAAGCGCGAGATTTAAGGCGGCAACTCAGGCGGCCAGGCGGTCGTCGTCGGCCGGCTGCCAGGTCTTGAGCCGGTACAGGCGCTGGCGGTAGTTGCCCTCCAGCCCGTCCGGGCCGTTGTCGAGATGCTCGAACAGGCGGCCGATGCGGTCCAGCGCCTGACGCTCGCGCGCGGTGCGCAGCAACACCAGGCGCCGCTTGCTGCGGCCGTAACTGGCGCGGATATCCACCACCAGGCAATGGCCCTGGTCGGCCGCCTTCACATCCAGCAACAGCGCTTCCGCCCGGCTCAGGCCGAACAGCTCGGCCAGCTCCAGCCGCGCCGCCAGCAAGGGCTGGCTTTCCAGCGCTTCGCGCGTCTTGCCGCACAGAATGACATCGGCCCAGTCCGACGCCTTGGACGCCGCCGCCACGCGCGCCAGCGCCGTTTCCGCTTCCTCGCAGCCCTGGGCCGCCGCCTTCTGCAACCAGTAGGCGGCGCGCACGTCGCTGTGTTCGTCGGTGCGGCGGTTGCGCCATGCATACATGCCGCACTCCAGCTGCGCGGCGCAATGGCCCATGTCGGCCGCCCGCTCCAGGTAGGCCTGGGCTTCCGCCACGCAGCGCTGGGAGAATTCCGGCTTCAGATAAATCCGCGACAGCGCATACCAGGCCTCGGCCAGGCCCTGGTCGCCGGCCTGGGTCAGCCAGCGGATCGCCCGCTTGAAGTTGACGGCGGCAATGCCGTTGACCTGCCGCTTGCCCTCGCCGTCCATCCGGGCGAACCACAGGCCCAACGCCAGCTGGGCGTGGCGGTCGCCGCCGTGGGCGGCCAGTTCGCGGCAGTGATGCAGCGCGTCCCGGTGTTCGGTGTTGCTGTCGAACAGCTCGGCGCAGCGCGCCAGCAAGGTCAGTTGCGCCGGTTCCAGCGGCCAGTCGGCGGCACGGGCCGCTTCGGCGTCGGCCGGGGCGTCGGCAAGCAGCTTGCGCGCCAGCGGCAAGGCGCGTTGCAGGAATGCCGCACGGTCGCCGTGCCAGGCTTGTTCCAGCACGGCGTACTGGGCGGCGGCCAGGCCGCTGTCGGCCGCCCGCGCCAGCCACTGTTGGCGGACGCTGGCGCGATGCGGGGACGGCCGGCCCAGGCCGCGCCGGGACGGCAACGGCGCCAGCGGCGCCGACGACGGCGGCTGCGCGCCGGACTGGTGCGCCAGCAGCCATTGCGCTTCGGCCGAGCCGCTGCGCGCGGCGGTCTCCAGCGCCTGCAAGGCCTTGTCGCGTAAATGCGACGTTTCTTGCCCCGCGGCCTGGTTCAACACCAGTTGCGCCAGCACCAGGCCGGCTTGCTCGACACCGGCGTCGTAGGCGCGGTCATACCAGGACAGCACCGCCGGCAGGCAGTGCTGAGCATGCTCGAAGGGAACGTAGCTGCCGATCAACATCCAGGCTTCATCCTGTTCCTGCAATGCTGCGCGGTTGAGCCAGTGCAGCGCGGTAGGCAGACTGAGCGGCAAACTGGCGCCGCCGAACAGATAGAGCTTGCCCAGCGCCAGCTGGCAGACTGCGTCCCCCGCGCGGGCTCCCCGGATGATCCCTAACTCTTCTCGATTAGCCATCGTCTCACTATTAGTCCGATTCATCGATGCGGCGGTGCATCCCTGCCGTTTGCGCAGGCTGGAACGACCGTTGGTACTTATGAGTGTAGCGTGCGATCCGCGCCACACACTAAACAATATACAAAGCGCTTTGATTTCGCACAAACGCCTTACCCCGCTTCGCCCTGTACGCTAGAGCTGTTTTGATGCCTGAATGAAAGGAAATAATAGCCAAACAGGCCCTTATGGCCTGCCAATCAAGCGTTTCAAAAATACAACAAGAAGCCCGGTTTCTTGGGCTTTCGACCAAAACTAGCCGTCACAATCAACCATTCCAGCGTTTTTGACCCGGCGGGATATTAAGGTTCCTACCAACCGAGGGTCGAAGTACGCGACCCGCTAGCTTTGGATGTATGCACGTTCACTCATAAAGGAATAACTCAAATGAAAAAATCTTTAGTGGCTCTGGCTCTCATGGGCGTATTTGCTGGCGCATACGCGCAATCGTCCGTGACCATCTATGGCACTGTGGATGCAGGGATTTCCAAGCGTACCGGCACCACCACCCAGGTGGGCAAGCGTGACAACAACAAACTCGGTTTCAAAGGCATCGAAGATCTGGGCAGCGGCCTGAAAGCCATCTTCCAACTGGAAATCCGCTACGAGCCGGACACCGGCACGATCGAAAACACCTCCGGCGCCAACAGCCGTCCGCTGTTCCAGGGCCAGAGCCGCGTCGGCCTGCAGGGCGACTTCGGTACCGTGCGCCTGGGCCGTGGCCTGACCGCCTTCCAGGAAACCAGCACCGCCTTCGAACCATGGAGCGGCATGCCTGCCGTGGCCGGCTACCAGACCGACCTGCAAGTGGCCGGCTACACCAGCGATCCGATGAGCCCAGTCGGCAACTCGAACAACCGCTTCTCGAACGCGGTGTTCTATAGCACCCCGATGATCGCCGACATGTTCCAGCTGAACGTCACCGTCGCCGCCAAGGAAGCCAACAACAATCCGGCCATCATCGGCAAGGGCACCGCCGCCGCGCCGCAATTCCCGGCCAATACCGCGCCGCTGACCACGCCTTACTCGCTGAGCGCCACCGCCGCCAACGGCCCGTTCGCCGCCTACGCCGCCTACGAGAAAAACGCCATCGAAACCAAACTGTGGTCGGTGGGCGCATCGTTCAAGCCGATCAACGACCTGAAACTGATGGGCTCCTACCAGAAGCAGAATCAGGAAAACAGCACGCTGATCAATCCAAACACCAAGGCATGGCTGCTGGGCGCCAACTACACCGTCGGCGCCGGCCTGGTCCGCGTTGGCTATGGCCAGAAGACCCCGGACAACAGCCTGAACAACCCAGCCCTGGCCAAGACCAAGCAAGCGTCGATCGGCTACGACTACAACCTGTCGGCCCGTACCTATCTGTACGTTGACGCCTCGAACAAGAAGGCAGCTACCACGCTGAATTTCTACAGCCTCGGTATCCACCACAACTTCTAAGCCGCGCAGTCGGCAAGAGCTGCCGGCGCTTGGGTTGGGGAATGACGGGCATGGGCAACCATGTCCGTTTTTTTTCGTTTAGAATGACTGTGCCTTTCCAACCTCCCCAATAAAGTACCTCAATGACTGTCCCACTGGATCACACCCTCGTTGCGCAATACCTGACCGAACACCCGAATTTCTTCGAAGAGCATGCTGAATTGCTCGGTGAAATCAAACTGGCCAGCCCGCTGACGGGACGCGCCGTGTCGCTGCAAGAGCGCCAGATGGAAGTAATGCGCGACAAATACAAGGCGCTGGAATTGCGCATGAGCAATCTCATGCGCCTGGCGTCGGAAAACGAAGCGATCGCCAACAAATTCCACCACTGGACCAAGGTGCTGCTGGAAGCCGAAGATGTGGGTTCCATGCCACACGCCGTGGTCAGCGGCCTGAAGTCCAGTTTTGACGTGCCGCAGGCCACGCTGCGCATCTGGGACACCGCGCCGGACTACCTCGGCGAATGGTTCGTCAACGGCGTGACGGAAGATGCGCGCATCTTCGCCAACAGCCTGATGGCGCCCTACTGCGGCACCAACAAGGATTTCGAGGCGGTGCGCTGGTTGCCTGATGCGACCGGTATCACCTCCACCGTCATCATTCCGCTGCGCAAGGCGGGCAACAAGAGCGCCTTCGGCCTGCTGATCCTGGGCTCGGCCGATCCGGCGCGCTTCACGTCGATGATGGCCACCGATTTCCTGGTCCACATCGGCGAAACCACCAGCACCGCGCTGGGCTGGTTGCTGGCCTGAGCGCTGCCATGAGCGCCGAACCGGACAGCAAGCTGGCCTGGATCGACGCTTACCTGGCCCAGCTGCGCGACCAGCGCCGGCTGTCGCCGCACACCGTCAGCGCCTACGCGCGCGATCTGCAGGAATTATCCGGGTTGTCCGCCGGCCAGGACTGGCAGCAGCTCGACCACTTCACCATCCGCCGCCTGACCGCCAAGCTGCACGCGCGCGCGCTCGACCCGCGTTCGATCGCCCGCAAGCTGTCGAGCTGGCGCGGCTTTTTCGACTGGCTGGGCGGCCAGACCGCGCTGGCGGCCAACCCGGTGCAGGGCGTGCGCGCGCCCAAGCGCGCCAAAACGCTGCCGCGCGCGCTGTCGGTGGACGACGCGGTGCAACTGGTGGCGCCGTCGCGGCCGCACGCCGGCGCCGCCCCGGAAGCGGCCCAGCTGTGCAACCGCGCCATGTTCGAACTGTTGTATTCCAGCGGCTTGCGGGTGTCCGAGCTGGCCGGGCTGGACCTGGCCGCCGGCAAGGATGCGCTGGGCTGGGTGGCGTTGGACAACCGCGAAGTCATCGTCACCGGCAAGGGCAACAAGCAGCGCGTGGTGCCGGTGGGCCGCGCCGCGCTGGAAGCGCTGGCGGCCTGGATCGCCGTGCGGCCGGCGCCCTCGGACGGCGGCAACGCCCTGTTCCTCAGCACGCGCGGCACGCGGGTGTCGCCGCGGGTGATACAGCAGCGCCTGCAGGCCCATGGCGTGGCCCAGGGCGCGCCGGTGCACGTGCACCCGCACATGCTGCGCCACTCGTTCGCCTCGCACCTGCTGCAATCGTCGGGCGACCTGCGGGCGGTACAGGAAATGCTGGGCCACTCCAGCATCAGCTCGACCCAGGTCTACACCGCGCTGGACTTCCAGCACCTGGCCGAGGTCTACGACCAGGCCCATCCGCGCGCCAAGGTGAAATAGCCGCAGGCCGTACTGACGTTGCTCAATCGGACGAATTGCTAGGCCAGGCTAAATTCCGGCATAATCGGCCGGTTGCATTTCCGCATTTGATCCCCATCTAGGGTTTCCTCCTAGACCAGACTGGTAAGCACCATGGCACTGATACCGACCACCATCCTCACCGGCTTTCTTGGCGCCGGCAAGACCACCCTGCTGAACCGCATCTTGCAGGAACAGCACGGCATGCGCATCGCCGTCATTGAAAACGAGTTTGGGCAGGAAAACATCGACAACGAAATCCTGGTGCAGGACAGCGGCGAACAGATCGTCGAAATGAACAATGGCTGCATCTGCTGCACCGTGCGCGGCGACCTGATCGTGGCGCTGAGCGGCCTGGCGCAAAAGCGCGAGGCCGGCGAGCTGCATTTCGACCGCGTCGTCATCGAGACCACCGGCCTGGCCAATCCCGGCCCGGTGGCGCAGACCTTCTTCGTCGACGAGGAAGTGGGCACTCACTACATGCTGGACGCCGTGGTCACCGTGGTGGACGCGCGGCACGCGATGGACCAGCTGGACCAGCACGAGGAAGCCCAGCGCCAGGTCGGTTTCGCCGACAAGCTGCTGCTGTCCAAGACCGACCTGGTCAGCGCCGAGGACGTGGCCACCCTGACCGCCCGCCTCAAGCGCATCAACCCGCGCGCGCCGATCAGCACGGCCGATTTCGGCCGCGCCCCGCTGTCCGAGGTGCTGGACCTGAAGGGTTTCAACCTGAACGACAAGCTGGAGCTGGACCCGGACTTCCTGGAAACCGACCAGGCCCACGACGACGACCATGTGCATGACGAGCACTGCGGCCACAATCACGACCACCAGCACGAGCACGGCCACCACCACGAGGAACACGGCCACAACCACCACCAGGCCCACCACAGCGACGATATCGCGGCGTTTGTGTTCAAAAGTACACGCCCGTTCGACACCGCCAAGCTCGACGAGTTCCTCGGCGGCCTGGTAAATGTCTACGGTCCTCGCATGCTGCGCTACAAAGGCGTATTGTTCATGAAAGACGCCGAGCGCAAGGTCGTGTTCCAGGGCGTACACCAGATCATGGGCAGCGACCTGGGCGCCAAATGGGGAGAAAACGACGTTCGAGGCAGCAAAATGGTATTTATCGGTAAAAATCTGCCGAAAGATATCTTTATTAGCGGTTTAGAACAATGTCTGGTATAAACTATCCGGGTTTTGTGGGGATGGCTAAATAGCCACAAACTCCGGGCTGATTAATTGAAAACTCTGTCGTATCGAAGGTAAGCGAAGTTATGACCACCAAAACTAATAAATCGACCCCCGCCGCCGCCGACCGCGTCCTGACCGAAGAAGAAATTCTGAAGATGGATGAAAAGGATTATATGAATCCGGCGCAATTGGCCTTCTTCAAAGCCAAGCTGCAAGCGCTTGAAAAAGAATTGTTGAAGAATGCCGGCGAAACCACCGAACACCTGCGCGAAACCGTGCTCGTGCCGGACCCGGCCGACCGCGCCACCATCGAAGAAGAACATGCGCTGGAACTGCGCACCCGCGACCGCGAGCGCAAGCTGCTGAAAAAGGTCCAGCAATCGATCGTGACCATCGACGGCGGCGATTACGGCTGGTGCGAAGAAACCGGCGAACCGATCGGCATTCCACGCCTGATCGCCCGTCCGACCGCCACGCTGTCGCTGGAAGCCCAGCAGCGCCGCGAACTGAAGCAGAAACTGTACGGCGATTAATTCGCTGGGACATTAAAAAAAGCACGCAGCCGCGTGCTTTTTTTTACGGCAAACACGAGGATCAGCGTGGGACTGTTCTCCATCTTCAAGAAGGCCGACGCCGCACCCGCCCCGCAGTCGAACAACGACGATGACGAGGCGGCGCGGCTGGCCGCCAACAGCGAAACCGAACGCCAGCAACAGCAGGCGCGCCAGCGCGAGATCGCCCGCGCCACCGCGATGAAGATCGACGCCATCGAATCGGCGATGACCTTCGACATCTTCAACCAGCCGGAACCGGCCTGGGGCAGCCAGCGCGCCGCCCGCCCGGCCAGGCCCAAGGCCGCCGCCCACGCCGACGGCGGCCCCGACACGCAAGCCTTGGCCGACATCCCCACCACCCTGCTGCTGCGCGACGACGACCTGCCGCAACTGGCCGTGGCCGCCGAGACCGCCCCGGTGGTGGAAGAGATCGCCATCCTGTACGCCAACGGCCAGGGCGCCGTGGCCGAACAGCTGCTCAGCGCCAGCCTGGCCGAGGCCGCCGGCGACCGCACCGTCTGGTGGATGCTGTTCGACCTGTACCAGGTCGGCGGCCAGCGCGACCGCTTCGACAACCTGTCGATCGACTACGCCAGCACCTTCGAGACCTCGCCGCCGCCATGGAACGCGCCGGCCGCGCTGGCCGCCTCCTCGCCCGAGTTTGCCGGCCTGACGCCGACCGAAGCCTTCGCCGGCGAGCTGGCCCCGCACATCGCCGACCAGCTGCAACGGCTGCAACAGTCGGCCGCCGCCAGCCCGGTGCTGCGGCTGGAGTTCAGCCGCGTGACGGCGGTCGAGGCGGCCGGCTGCGCGCTGCTGCTGGACACCTTGCGCAAGCTGCAAGCCCAGCAGCGCGAGCTGATCCTGGTGGGCGCCGACGGCCTGGCCGCGCTGATACGCTCCGGCATCGCCATCGGCCGCCGCGACGACACCGAGGCGCCGTGGCTGCTGCTGCTGGAACTGCTGCAACTGCTGAACCGCGAAAAGGAGTTCGAGGAAATCGGCATGGACTACTGCGTCACCTTCGAAGTGTCGCCGCCGTCGTTCACGGCGCCGCACAAGGTGGCCACCGCCACCGACCAGCACGTGTCCGCCTCGCCGGACCGCTTCATGCTGCCGCCGCTGCTCGACGGCCAGCTCGGCCCTTTACTCGGCCAGATCCAGCACTATGCTGATCAGTACCAGACCCTGGTGTTCGACTGCTCGCGCCTGACGCGCATCGACTACGCCTGCGCCAACCAGCTGCACGCCAGCCTGGCCCAGCTGGGCAAGAAGATCGAGTTCCGCGACGTCAACCACCTGGTGACGGCGCTGCTGCGCCTGCTGGGCTATGCCGACATCGCCAGGATCTACCCGCACAAATACTGAAACTTGTAATTTCCAGGTCCAGCCCCATTTTTCAGTCTTGCAGCAGTTTGCGTCTTTACTTTGAGGTCACTATGGAACAATTTCACGGCACCACCATCCTGTGCGTACGGCGCGGCAAGCAAGTCGCGCTGGGCGGCGACGGCCAGGTCACGCTGGGCAACATCGTCATGAAGGGCACGGCCCGCAAGGTGCGCAAGGTCTACCAGGGCAAGGTGCTGGTCGGCTTCGCCGGCGGCACCGCCGACGCCTTCACCCTGCTCGACCGCTTCGAGGGCAAGCTGGAAAAGCACCAGGGCAACCTGCTGCGCGCCTCGGTCGAGCTGGCCAAGGACTGGCGCACCGACCGCGTGCTGCGCCGCCTGGAAGCGATGCTGCTGGTGGCCGACAGCGAATCGACCTTGGTGATCACCGGCAACGGCGACGTGCTCGAGCCCGAGGACGGCATCGGCGCCATCGGCTCCGGCGGCACCTACGCGCAGTCGGCGGCCAAGGCGCTGGTGGAAAATACGGAACTGTCGCCGACGGAAGTCGTCAAAAAGTCACTGACCATCGCCGGCCAATTGTGCATCTACACCAATATGAACCACATCATCGAGACACTGGACCCAGCATGAACATGACACCGAAGGAAATCGTCGGCGAACTCGACAAACATGTGGTCGGCCAGGGCAACGCCAAGAAGGCCGTGGCCATCGCGCTGCGCAACCGCTGGCGGCGCCAGCAGGTGGAAGAGCCGCTGCGCCACGAGATCACGCCGAAAAACATCCTGATGATAGGCCCGACCGGCGTCGGCAAGACCGAGATCGCGCGCCGCCTGGCCAAGCTGGCCGACGCGCCCTTCATCAAGATCGAGGCCACCAAGTTCACCGAGGTCGGCTACGTCGGCCGCGACGTCGACACCATCATCCGCGACCTGATCGACATCGGCGTCAAGCAGACCCGCTCGGCCGAGATGGCCAAGGTGCGCACCCGCGCCGAGGACGCGGCCGAGGACCGCGTGCTCGACATCCTGCTGCCGCCGGCGCGCGACTTCGGCTTCCACCAGGCCGCGCCGTCGGACGCGCCGAAGGAAGTCAAGGAGGGAGAGAGCACCCGCCAGACCTTCCGCAAGCGTCTGCGCCAGGGCGAGCTGGACGACAAGGAAATCGAGATCGAGCTGGCCGAGGCCGGCCCGCAGATGGAGATCATGGCCCCGCCCGGCATGGAGGAAATGACCGAGCAGATCAAGTCCATGTTCTCCGGCATCGGCGGCAGCCGCAAGAAGTCGCGCAAGGTCAAGATCAAGGAAGCGATGAAGGTGCTGATCGACGAGGAGGCCGCCAAGCTGGTCAACGACGACGAGATGAAGCAGAAGGCCATCCAGAACGTCGAGCAGAACGGCATCGTCTTCCTCGACGAGATCGACAAGATCGCCTCGCGCTCGGAAGTGGGCGGCGCCGACGTCTCGCGCGCCGGCGTGCAGCGCGACCTGCTGCCGCTGGTGGAGGGCACGACCGTCAACACCAAGTACGGCATGATCAAGACCGACCACATCCTGTTCATCGCCTCGGGCGCCTTCCACCTGGCCAAGCCGTCGGACCTGATCCCGGAGTTGCAGGGCCGCTTCCCGATCCGGGTCGAGCTGGAGTCGCTGTCGATCGCCGATTTCGAACGCATCCTGACCAGCACCGACGCCTGCCTGACCAAGCAGTACGAGGCGCTGCTGGCCACCGAGAACGTCACCATCGAGTTCGCGCCGGAAGGCATCACGCGGCTGGCGGAAATCGCCTACTCGGTCAACGAACGCACCGAGAACATCGGCGCCCGCCGGCTGTACACGGTGATGGAAAAGCTGCTGGAAGAACTGTCCTTCACGGCCAGCGACGACAGCGGCAAGGTCGTCACCATCGACGCGGCCTACGTGAACGCGCGGCTCGATGCGCTGGCGGTCAACGAAGACCTGTCGCGCTACGTGCTGTAAGGAGTTGGGCTCATGGCCAACAAGGCACTGTCCACACGGCAGAAGATGACGATACGGGTCGAGCCGTCGCAGAAGCCGCCGCGCAATCCGGTGGCGCTGGCGGCCAAGGCGCGCGCCGGCGGCGCCGGTCCGCATGCCAAGCCGGTGGCCACCGACCGCCAGGCCGCCAAGCGCCTGCTGGCGAAGATCAGCCTGAAGCCGGACCCGGAGGAAAAGTAACCGTTAGCGGACGCCGGTAGTGGCGTCCGCTCTCGGGTTATTCGGTGCCGTCCCTGCTGCGAGGGACAGCGTGCCGCAGTGTCCCCCACTTCCGCGCGATGTACCACCCGATTATTCCAAGCCCTGCTTTTCACGCCATCCGGTACCGTGTTACGATACCTTTTGTTTTTTTACCAAGGCAGGGTATGAGCTCACCGGAATTGCTGCTGCAAGTCTTGCGGACCCAGATGCGGGCCGCCGGCGTCACCTACAAAATGCTGGCCGAACGGATCGCCATGAGCGAGTCCAGCGTCAAGCGCATGTTCGGCCAGCAGGACATGTCGCTGTCGCGGCTGGCGCAAATCTGCAAGGCGGCGGGGGTGGCGATGGAGGACGTGCTGCGCGGCGCGGCCGACGCCACGCCGCAGACCGACGCCCTGACCCTGACGCAAGAGAAATCGCTGCTGGCGCAGCCGCACCTGCTGCTGATGGCGATCTGCTGCCTGGGCCACTGGACCCTGGAGCAGGTGCTGGAAACCTACAACCTGACCGAACCGGAATGCATCCTGCTGCTGGCCGAGCTGGACCGGCTGGGGGTGATCGAATTGAAGCCGCTGAACCGCTACCGCCTGCGCGTGTCGAACGCCTTCCGCTGGCTGCCGGACGGGCCGGTGCAGCAATTCTTCCGCGAGCACGCGGTGGCCGATTATTTCAGTGGCAGCTTCGACGGCGCCGGCGAAGCGCTGCTGTGCCTGCCGGCGCGGCTGTCGCTGCCCAGCGCCGAGGAACTGGTGGGCCGCATCCAGCAGTTGGCCGGCGAGCTGGCGCGGCTGCACCAGGGCGACCGCAAGCTGGCGCCGCAGGAGCGCGACGGCTTCACCCTGCTGGTCGGCTTCCGCTCGTGGGAATTCGCCGCCTTCACCGCGCTGCGGCGCGCGCCGCCGCCGGCTACCAGATAGGGCCGAGGAACAGGTAGGCGCTGGAGTTGCCGCCCTTGGTGGTGCCGGCGCCCAGGTACAGCGGACCGAAGCGCGTATCGACCGCGAAGAAGCCGCTGGCGGCCTGGTGCAGCGCGCCCCAGCGCAGCGGATTGGTCGGGCTGTAGGCGCCGCCCGCCTCCAGCGAAAAGCCCAGCCGCACATCGCCGCCCAGCGCGGCCGGCATCGCGCCGATGCTGCGCGCCATCACCACCCGCCCCAGCAGCGTGCGGTCGCCGACGATCGATTGCGGCGTCGAGCCCGACAGCCGCAGGAAGCCGCCCAGGTTGTTCGACGAGGCGCCGCCCTGGCTGCGCGACCATTCCGCGTACACATGGCCGGCCCAGCGGTCCACATGGAAGGCCTGCAAAGCCTGCACGGCCTGGGTGGTCGGCACGGCGCCGGTGGAACCGCTGTGCATCAGGCGCTGCCAGCCCAGCGAGAACAGCGTGCCGCGGGTCGGGAAGGCCACCGTGTCGAGGCTGTCGACATTGAAGGACAGCTGCTGCACGGTCTGCATATCGCTGCCCTCGGTGAGGACTTCCGGTATGCTTTGGTGATACACCTGCTTCGCGCGCGCCACGCTGTAGCGCACATCGCCCCAATGGCCCAGCTGGCGGCCCAGCGCCACGCTGGCGCCCTGGCTGTTGAAGGCGTAGCGCGCCTGGCGGAAGCCGCTCGGGCTGAAGATATCGACGGCCGACGAGTTGTAGTGCAATTCCGGCGCCACATACCATTGCGATCCCGCGCCCAGCGGCTGCCAGAACTGCACGCCCAGCGCGCGCTCGGTGCCGACCCGGCCGATGGTGCGCAGCTCGGCGCCCCAGTCGTTGAGCGACGACAGCACATGCATCACCTTCAGCTCGAACGCATTGTTCTCGGAGAAATCGCTGGTCAGCTCCAGGCCAACGCGCAGGCGGCTGCGCGCCCAGTCGGCCTCGGTCGGCTTGATCAGCACGCTGCGGCCATCCTTGTCGTCGTGGATTTCGGTTTCCACCCGCGCCAGGTCGCCGCGCCCGAACAACTGGTTGCCGGCCGCCTGCGCCTGCTCGCTGGTGACCATCTGCCCCACCTGCAAGCCGGACTGCACTTCCAGCTCCTTGGGATTGATGCGTCCGCTCGGCGCCACCTCCAGCTTGGTCAGCCGCACCGGCTGGTCGATGCCCACCGGCGCCGACAGGCGCTTGAGTTCATACGAGGCGTACTGCGCCTCCGGCAGGGACAGCCTGAGCAGCTGCGCGCTCATGGCCCGCACCGCCGCCTCGCCGGCCTTCATGGCGCGGTCGTGGCGGGCGAAATCGAGGAAGCCGATGCCGCCCAGGTCCGGCGCCAGCAGGATGTCGTCGGGACGCAGCTCCTTGAGCGAGCGCTGGACATTCTGCTCGGTCAGGATCTGCAGCATCTGCTGCGCCACGCTGACCGCGCTGATCAATTCCTTTTCCTGCGCCAGCGGCGTGCCGACGTTGACGGCGATGATGATGTCGGCGCCCATGTCGCGCGCCACGTCCACCGGCAGGTTGCGCACCAGGCCACCGTCGACCAGCAGCCGCTGGTTGACCCGCACCGGCGCGAACACGCCCGGCACCGCCAGCGAGGCGCGCATCGCCAGGAACAGCGGCGTGTCGTTCAGCTCCACCAGCTCGCCCGTCACCAGGTCGGACGCGACCGAGCGGAATGGCAGTTGCAGCAGGTTGACCGGCTTGTCGCGCGCGCCGTGCGGCAGCACGCGGGTCAGCGCCAGTTCCAGCGCCTCATTGCCGGCGGCGGCCGGCGGCAGCGACACCCCATCCAGCTTGGCGCCGAACTCGATGCGCGACGGCAGCAGCAGGTCTTCCTCGCGGCGGCGGTACACCAGCTCGTCGCGCGGCGGACGGTCGGCCACCACGGCGTTCCAGTCGGTGCGGCGCACCAGCTGCTCCAGCTGCTCGACCGAGCTGCCGGCGGCATAGGCGCCGCCGACCACGCTGCCCATGCTGGTGCCGACCACGAAGTCCACCGGCACCCGCAATTCCTGCAAGGCGCGCAGCACGCCGATGTGGGCGAAGCCGCGCGCGCCGCCGCCGGACAGCACCAGCGCCACTTTCGGCCGCGGCTTGATGGAGGCGTCGGCGGCGATCGAGGTGGCGCCGGGCGCGGTTTGCGCAGTGGCGGGCGCGCAGATCGCGGCCGCCAAGAAAAAGCCGCAGCAAAAAGCTGCGGCCAAGGTACGGGAGATCACCATGGGGATGGCCTATTGTGTGCGGTCGAAACCGGGAACGGGGGCGATAGTGGTGCCGGAGACGCTGGAGCGCGGCGGTGGCTGCTGCGGCGGCGGCTGTTGCGGCGGCGGCGCTTGCGGTGTCGGCGGCGCGATCGGCGGCAACGGTTGCTGGCCCGCGCCAGGCAGCAGCGACGGCGGCTGGCCGCCGGCCGCACCTGCACCTGCACCTGCGCCGGCATCGGTGGCCAGCTCCAGGCGTTTGAGGGCGCCGCCTTCGGACAACATCACGTATTTCGGATGGACTTCCTTGACCGTCACGCCAGGCGCCACTTCGCGGCCCACGCCCAGCGCCATCGGCGGCTGGCCGTCGACCACGATGATGGCGGCGCTGTCGCTGCCACCGTTGCGCGCGGCGATCACGCCCTTCAACTGGTAGTTGCTGACGGCGGCGACCGTGATCTGGCCGCCGAACAGGCCCTTGGCCGCCTCGATATTCAAGGGTGCGGCGAACTGCTGCGGCGGCGCGGCGATGGCGCGCTGCTGCGGCTTGAACAACTGCAGGCCCCAGTAGGCCAGCGACGCCGACAACAGCACCACGGCAAGAACGGTAACGAATAATGGCAAACGCTTCATGGTTCTCTTTGCTTCCTCAGCGTACCAGCTGATTAATTTCGATGATAGGCATCAGGACCGCCAGCACGATCAACAGCACCACCACGCCCATCGCCAGGATCAGCGCCGGTTCCAACAGGCCGGCGATGGTCAGGGTGCGGCGTTCCAGATCGGATTCCTGGGCGGCGGCGGCGCGGTCCAGCATGGCCGGCAGCTCGCCGGTGATTTCGCCGGCCCGTATCATGTGGATCAGCATCGGCGGAAAATGCTTCTGCGCCGACAGCGAACGCGCCAGGCTCACGCCCTCGCGCACGGCGTCGCTGGCCTCGTCGACCAGCTCCTGCATGGCGACGTTGGACAGCGTATCGCGGCTGGTCTCCAGCGCCCGCAGGATCGGCACGCCGGAACCGGTGGTGATCGCCAGCGTGCTGGCGAAACGCGCGGTGTTCAGGCTGCGCTCGAACTTGCCGTACAGCGGCGCGGTCAGCAGCCAGGTGTGCCAGCGCCGCTTCAGCGCGGGGTTCTGCAAGGCCCGGCGCCACATGAACCAGGCGCCCACCAGCAGGATCGCCACCACGATGCCGTAGCTGCGCACGAAGTCCGACACCGCCAGCATGATGACGGTGAGGATGGGCAGCTTCTGCTTGGTGTTGGCGAACACCGAGACGATCTGCGGCACCACGTAGGTCAGCAGGAAGATCACGATGGAAAACGCCACCACCGTCACGATGGCCGGATAGGTGAAGGCCAGCTTCACCTTCTGGATCAGCGCATTGCGGCGCTCGATGTAGTCGGCAAGGCGCGACAGCACGCGCGACAACTGGCCGATCTGCTCACCGGAGGCGACCAGCGCGCGGTAGATCTCGGCGAAGTCGCGCGGATGCCGTCCCAGCACGTCGGACAGCGCGGCGCCGCCGATCACTTCGGAACGGATCGAGGCGATCAGGTCGCGCATGTACGGACGCTCGGCCTGCTCCAGCAAGGCGGTGAAGGCCTGCTCCAGCGGCAGCCCCGCCTCCAGCAGGCTGGCCAACTGGCGCGTGAACAGCGCCAGCTCGGTGGCGGACAGGCGTTCGCCAAAGCCGCGGCTCTTGGTCACGCCGGCGGCATCGACCTGCGCGGCGATGGCGTCCACCTTCAGCGGCACCAGGCCCTGCGTGCGCAGCTCGGAACGGGCCGAGCGCGCGCTGTCGGCATTGAGCACGCCCTTCTTGGTGGCGCCGCCGGCATCGACGGCTTCATAACGAAATGCGGGCATCTTCGGTCGCCTAGTCTTTGGTCACGCGCAGCAGTTCGGCCTGCGTGGTCACGCCGGCGGCCAGCCAACGCTCGCCGTCCTCGCGCATGGTCTGCATGCCGCCCGCCACCGCCGCCGCCTTGACCTCGGCCTCGGAAGCGCGGTTGTGGATCTGCGCGCGGATCTGTTCCGTCGTCTGCAGGAATTCGTACACGCCGACCCGGCCCTGGTAGCCGGTATGGCCGCAATGCTCGCAGCCGACCGCGTGCCACAGCTTGCCGTCGTAGCTCTTGCAGCTGCCGCACAGTTTGCGCACCAGCCGCTGCGCCAGCACGCCCAGCAGCGACGACGACAGCAGGAACGGCTCGATGCCCATGTCCAGCAAGCGCGTGACCGCCGCGGCGGCGTCGTTGGTGTGCAAGGTCGCCAGCACCAGGTGGCCGGTCAGCGAAGCCTGCACCGCGATCTGCGCGGTCTCCAGGTCGCGGATCTCGCCGATCATGATCACGTCCGGGTCCTGGCGCAGGATCGCGCGCAGCGCCTTGGCGAAGGTCATGTCGATGCGCGGGTTGACCTGGGTCTGGCCGACGCCGTTCAAGTCGTATTCGATCGGGTCTTCCACCGTCATGATGTTGGTGGTGGCCGCGTTCAGCAGCGACAGCGCGGCGTACAAGGTGGTGGTCTTGCCCGAGCCGGTGGGCCCGGTCACCAGCACGATGCCGTGCGGCTGGTTGATCAGCGCGTCGAACTCCGGCAGCATGGTCTCGCTCATGCCCAGGTGGTTCAGGTCCAGCCGGCCCGCTTCCTTGTCCAGCAAACGCAGCACCGCGCGTTCGCCGTGGCCGGTCGGCAGCGTCGACACCCGCACGTCGACCGGCTTGCCGCCGATGCGCAGCGTGATGCGGCCGTCCTGCGGCAGGCGCTTTTCGGCGATGTCCAGCTGCGCCATGATCTTGATACGCGAGATCAGCGAACCGTGGATGGCCTTGCGCGGACGGACCACGTCGCGCAGCGAACCGTCGACGCGGAAGCGCACCACCGAGGTCTGCTCGAACGGCTCGATGTGGATGTCGGACGCGCTGTCGCGCAGCGCCTGCGTCAGCAGCGCGTTGATCATGCGGATCACCGGCGCGTCGTCGGACGATTCCAGCAGGTCCTCGATGGCCGGCACGTCCTGCAGCAGCTTGGTCAGGTCGAGGTCGGCGTCGAACTCCTCGGCCACCATCGAGGCGTTGCCGCCCGAGCTGGCGTAGGCCGCCGCGATGGCGATTTCCAGGTCGGCGCGCGGCATGCTCTTGAGCTGGATGCGGCCGAAGCGGCGCGACACCTCGGCGATGGCCGCCGGCGCGGTGGCGCCGCAGACCAGCACGTCCACCGTGTGTTCGGCTTCGTCGCTCTGCTGCGCCAGCACCACGAAATCGCGGGCGAAAGCGTAGGGTAGGAGATTGCTCATGTCACTTCTGCTTGTTTGGTTCGCCGGCGCCCGGCTCGCGCACCGGTGTCGGCGCGGAAGGCAGCGGACGCACCAGGGTGCCGCCCAGCGGCGCGCCGTCTTTCAGCGTCGGCAGCAAAGGCTGGCCCAGGTCCTTGACCAGGATGCTCTCCGGCGGCTGGATCGCTTCCTGCTGGCCGCGCATGTAGTCGTAGCGGTCGGTGGCCAGCGAGGTGCTCTGCTCCTTGTTGCGGATCACCACGGGACGCAGGAACACCATCAGGTTGGTCTTCTTGCGGGTGCGGGTCTGGAACTTGAACAGGTTGCCCAGGATGGGAATGTCGCCCAGGCCGCGCACCTTGTCCACGCCGTCGCCCTCGGTATCCTCGATCAGGCCGCCCAGCACGATGATCTGGCCGTCGTCGGCGATGACGTTGTTCTCGATCACGCGCTTGTTGATGGTGATGCCGGCGGCGGCCGTCAGCGTGGTCTTGTCGACGCTGGAGGTCTCGTGATAAATCGCCAGCTTGACCGTGCCGCCTTCGGAAATCTGCGGACGCACTTTCAGCGTCAGGCCCACTTCCTTGCGGTCGATGGTCTGGAATGGATTGTTGTTGGTGCCGGAGGTGGTGGTGAACTGGCCGGTCAGGATAGGCACGTTCTGGCCGACCGAGATGGTGGCCAGCTCGTTGTCGAGCGTGATCATGTTAGGCGTCGACAGCACGTTGGCGTTGCCGTCCGATTCCAGCGAGCGCGCCAGCGCGCCCAGGCCAAGGCCGCCGGCGACCTGCTTGAACACGCCGATGGTCAGGCCGGCGCCCGGCAGCGTCGGCCCGGTGGTGGTGGTGCCGGTGGTCTTGCCGAGCAGCGAAGTGGCCAGCGTGCCGATGTTGTTGCCGCCGCTCGAATACGATTGCAAGCCGCCGACGCGGTAGGTGCTGTTCTCGTTGCCGGTCGCGCCGACCCACTGCACACCGAATTCGGAGGCCTTGTCGGACGATACTTCGACGATTAGCGATTCGATGTAGACCTGCGCGCGGCGCACGTCCAGCTGGTCGATCACGGCGCGCAGGTTGCGGTACACCGATTCCGGCGCGGTGATGATCAGGGTGTTGGTGGTGGAATCGGCCTGGATGTAGCCGGCCGTGCCGCCGCCGCCCTGCTGCTGCTGGCCGGAGCCGGTCAGCAGCGGGTTGCTTGGGCCGCTGCTGGTGCTGCCGTTGCTGTTGCCGCCAATGCCGCCGCCGGTGTTGCTGCTTTGTCCGCCCAGGCCACCCTGGCCCTGCCCCTGGCCGGCCTGGCCGGTGCCGCCGATGCCGGTGGCGGTGGCCGCCGAGGTGTCGCCCGACACCACCGAGCGCAAGGTCTGCGCCAGCTTGGCCGCTTCGGCGTTCTTCAGGTAGACCACGTGGACGTTGCCCAGTTCCTGGGTCGGTTGATCGAGCTTGGCGATCAGCGACTTGGCCAGGTTGGAGCGGGCCGCCGACGGCGCGCGCAGGATCAGCGAATTGGTGCGCGGATCGGCCAGCACGCTGACCTTGCCCGCGTCGCCGGCGCCGGCGCCGCTGTCCATCAGTTTGTTGACCATGGCCGCCAGGTCGCTGGCGATGGCGTGGCGCACCGGGATCACGTCAAGGTCGGCGACGGCCGGCGCGTCCAGCGCGGCGACGATCTTGGCCAGGCGCTTGACGTTGTCGGCGTAGTCGGTCACCACCACGGTGTTATTGCCCGGATTGGCGTTGATGGTGTTGTTCGGCGAGATCAATGGGCGCAGCACCGTCACCACGTTGGCCGCCGACTCGTAATTCAGATGGAAGATCTGGCTGACCACCTGGTCGCCCTTGGCCGTGGCCTGGCCGGCGCCGATCTGGGTTGGACCGGCCTGCAGCTTGGCGTCCGCCTCCGGCACCACCTTGGCGTAGCCGTCGCCGCTGACCACCGCATAGCCTTGCAGGCGCAGCGCGGAAGTGAGCAAACCAAACGCCTGCGATTTGGTGACCGGTTTTTCCGACACCACCGTCAGCGTGCCCTTGACGCGCGGGTCGATCACGAAGGTGATGTTGGTGTAGTGGCCGACCGCCTTGATCACCGACTCGATGTCGGCGCCGACAAAGTTCAGCGCGGCGTCGTCGGCCGCGGCATGCGCGGCCAGCGGCAGCAACGCCAGCAAGGGCGTCACGACCGGCACGACGCTGGTCGCACAGCACAGCATCGCGCCCGCGCTCAGGCGGCGCAGCGCGGGAAGATTGGATTTGCTCACGGACTGTTTTTTCATTGTCTGAACTTTTATCTGAACTTAGTGGAACTCTAAAGCGATGATGTTGCGGTCACTATTCGGTTTGCGCTGGCCCAGCAAATTCAACAGATTGGCCAGCTGCTCCTCAAATCCTTTTGCTGCCTCGGCCTGCCCGGAAAACTGCAGGCGGCCGTTATTCAGGTTGCCGGAGCCGCTCAACAACAGCGGCCCCTTGACGGAATTGAGCGTCAGCCCCGCCGCCTGCCCATGCCAGTCCAGCGCCAGCGCATAGCTGCCCAGCGGGCGCACCGACGACAGCCGCGAGGCCATGTCCGTCATCTCCAGCGTGGTGCGGCCGTTGATCGAGACCTGGCCGTCGGCCAGCGCCAGCTCCAGCGCGGTCCACGACAGCCGCATGGTGCCGCTGGGCGCCACGGTGTTCAGCGGCGCGCCCAGCCCGGCCAAGCCTTCGGCCGGCAGCAGCAGCGCCGATGGACTGAGCTGCCAGTGCGACCAGCTGCCCTTGAAGGTCAGCGGCTGCGCCAGCGCCTCGCTGTTTTCCAGCTGCAGGTCGACCATGCCGACCAGCGCCAGCGGCGAAATCCTCCAGCTGAAACGGCCCGGCAGCAACGGCGTGACCGGGCTGTTGCCGCTGGACGCGCCGCCGATAAAGGCCGAACCGCGCCACAGCGTACCCTGCGCGTCCCCCAGCGTCAAACGGCCTCCCGTGCGCGACTCCACCAGGGAGCCCAGCCAGGCGGCCGGAAAGAACACCGCCAGCGTCGCCGCCACGCTCAGCGCGATGGTCAGCAACCATAGCACGGCGCGCTTCATGGACAGCCTTTTTGCATCATCGTCCGCCCGTATTCTGGCGCAGCGTCAGCGTGGCGTTGACCATGCCGGCGGTGTCCTGCGCGCTGATGTTCGCCTCCGAGACGGCGATGCGGCTTTCGGTGCGGATCGCGTCCAGCCAGGCCATCAGGCCGGGGAAGGACACGCCGTTCATCTGGACCTTGGCGTATTCGCCGGTGACGGACACCGATTGCGTCACCAGGCCGCGCGCCGTCAGGCCGGCGCTGAGCATCTCGCGCGTCATCGGCGCCGGGGCGATGGTGTTCTGGCCGCGCAGCGAGGCCGCTTCCAGCGCCAGCGCCTGCAATTCGGCGGCCTGCTGGCGCAGCTCGGGCAGCGACTTGCGCAGCTTGGCGCCGCCGTCCAGCGCCGGCGCGACCAGCAGCGAATAAAACAGCGCCAGTCCCAGCACGGCGCCGCCGATGGCGAGGAACTGGCGTTCCTGCTCGGTGCGTTCGATCCAGAAGGCCGACGCGCGGCCGCGGTACTCTTGTATCGTCAGTGTCAGCTTGCTCATGATTTTCCTCCGCCCGTGCCGCTCAGCGGACGTATTTGCCAGGTGCCTGGATGGTCTTCCGACAGGTCCAGCTTGCGCGCCGCCAGCGCGGAGCGCAGTTGCGCCAGCGTGCCGGTATCGACGGTGTTGGGTTTGACCTTCATTTGCAGCGCGTGCTCGCGGTACTCCAGCGTGGCGATGATGTCCTTGCGCGGCAACGCGCCCAACGCTTCGCCGAGGGCTGCGCTCAGCGCGGTGAATTCATCGGCGGCCGGCTGGCCGCCGTCGGCCTTGGCCAGCGCGATGTTCTTGCGCATCTGCGCGGCCGGGTCGAGTATCACCAGCTCTTTCGGATAGGCGGCCTTGAAGGTCTGCAGCATGGAGACGCTGACCGCGTTGGCCTCGCGCTTGAGGCGCAACCATTCGACGTTCAGGCCCACCACGTTGACCAGCAGCGCCAGCGCGGCGATGCGCAGCGGCCAGCGCCAGCGCTGCCACTGGCGCGCGGAAGTGCCGCTGGCGCCCAGCGCCGGCGCCAGGTCCAGCCCCGCCGAACGGGAGGCGGCCACCCAGTGCGCCCAGTGGTCTTCCAGCAGGGTGATCCCGTGGCCGATACCGTGGCCGGCGTCGTCGTTGGCCACCAGCGGCGCGAACTGCGCCATCTGCGGCGCCGACAGGTACAGCGTGACCGGCTCGTCGCCCGCCATGGCGCGCAGCGTTTGCAGCGCGGCTTGCGGCTGCGCCGGCAGCGTCAGGCCCATGCCCATGGTCTGCGACTGGCGCAGTATCAGTTCGAAACCGGCGTCGCCGGTGCTCAGCGCGGCCGACACGGAACCCGGCTGGAACGGCAGGCACAGTTGCGCCGGCAGCACCGAGATGTGGTGCGCGCCCTGCGCCATCAGCGCCTTGACCAGTACTTCGATCCAGCTGCGCTGGACCACGGCGACCGTGCGGGCGCCCTCGGCGTCGGCGGCGCCGGCCGCCAGTACGCAGTCGGCCGGATCACCCAGCACCTGTTCTTCCACCAGCGCCGGCAGCGCGGCCTTCAGGCGCGCGGCGGACAGCGGTGGCGCCACCACGCGCAGCAGCGTGACGTCGGTGGCGGCCAGCAGCAGCACCACGCGACGCGCCGATGCCACCAAGTCGGACAGGTTGCCCAGCGGGGAGGCGCCCTGTTGCAGCAGATTGCCGCCGTCGCCCACCAGCGCGAACGGGCAGGTCTGGGCCGCGCCGCTGTCGACGCTGGCCTTGGCCGGATAGCGGATAAGTAGTGTAGTCAAAGGGTCTCGCTTTCGTTCACGCTGTCGTTCATAGCTGTTCTAGTTTTCCCGTATCCATACCACCGTCGTGATGCCGTTCGTCGCCCGCTCCATCAGGGACTGCGTATCTAGCGCCGCCCGGTCCAGCCTCACCCGGCTGTAGGCCAGGAAGTAGTTGCTCTTGACGCCGAAAGGTACATCCGGCGCCTGCAGACTCACCACCTGCGGCTGCTTGCTGAAGTCAGCCGGGGTGTAATAGAAGACGCGCTTGCGCGTATTCACCATGGCCGCAGCATCCGACAGCGACAAGCGCTCATACAGCGCCGACATCAGTTCGGCCGGCACTGTGTTCACGTTCAATTCCGTTCCCCGTTTCGGCAAGATGGTGACGAACTCGCGCAAGCGCTCGACCGTCTGCGGAGTAAAGCCGCTCACCGCCAGCAAATCCTCCACCCGCAGCAAATCAATCGGCTGCGGGCCGGTGGTTGTCGGCTGCGGCACCGCCGGCTGCGCGTTAGCCACCTGGGTCGCCACCGCCTGCGCCAGCGACGAATCGAGCCGCAGATTGGTCAACAAGCGTTCGAACACCTTCACCTGGGCGCCCACCATCGCATGGTTCACCGCCAAATTGGCAAGATTGTAACGCGACTGCGCGTCGATCATCTTGCCGGACAGCGTGGCGTTGAAATTTTCCGCCTCGGCGCGTTCGCGCTCGATGTAATCGTCCAGCCGCGTCTCTTCCAGCGGCGTGGCCCAGACTCCCCCCGCCTGCGTGAAGTTGGGCGAGTCCAGGTGGTCCTGGTACAGCACCAGCCGGCTCAGGTCCAGCGCGCCGCGCACGATCCAGCGCGTTTGCAGTTGCAGGCGCTGGTTCTCCATCGAGCGCACCTGCACCTGCTGCTGCCAGAACAGGCTGGCGACGATGGTCACCGCCAGCGTCGTCAACAACAAGGCCGTGATGACCGCCACGCCGCGCTGGCGCCGCAACTTCACAGTGCCCCCAGCAGGAAGGATTTGATCATCGGGACTTCCTGGCCGTCCAGCACCATCGACACTTCCATGCCGGTGGGCGCGCCGATGGTCGGCGCAGGCATCACGCCCGCCGCCTGCACCCAGCCCTGCGTGGTCCAGAAGCGCATCGCCATGCGCTGCACGCCCGATTTCAGCGCCACGCTGGCGGCCGGATCGATGTCGCTATTGGCCGCCTGCCACAACGCGTCCAGCTGCGCCAGATCGCGCGTGCCGGCCGATTCGCGCCGCGTCAGCATGCCGTCGCGCACGCGGTAGGACACCACCTCCACCCGCGTGGCCTCGTTCTCGGCCAGCGCCAGCCGCACCAGCGTGATGCGGCCGTCTTCCGCGCTCAGGATGGTGCGCGTGCCGATCAGCCCCTGCGGCGCCAGGTTGGCGCAATCGCTTTGCAGTTGGGCGAAGGCCAGTTGCAGGCCGCGCGTCTGCTCCATCGTCGCGGTCAGCGCGGCGCGTGAGCGGATAATGCCGTCCAGCCCACGCCAGCCCAGCACCGCGACGATGGCGAGAATGGAAATCGCCACCAGCAGTTCGATCAGCGTGAAGCCGCGCGCGCGGCGCAAAGTCGGCGTCATTGGTTCAACACCAGTTGGACCAGCTTGATGATGCGCCGGTCCGGCGCGGCCTGGTCGTAGACGCTGACCTCGACCCGGCGGAAGCGCGGATTCGGGCTGGCGATCACTTCCTCCTGACACATCAGCTTCATGTCGCCCTGCGGGCATTCAAAGGTTTGCTTGCCGACCGCCGGGAACTGGCGCGTCAGGCGCAGCTGCACCAGCCGGTTCTCGGCCGACCAGGTGGCCATCATGGCGCCGCGCAGGCCGTCGCTGTTGGCGGTCAGGCTGCCGACCGCGCGCAACGAGGCGCCCAGCGCGGTGCCGACGATCACCAGCGCCACCAGCACTTCCAGCAAAGTAAAGCCGTGTTGTCGAGGAAGGCGCATCTAGTCCACCGTGAAATGGCCGATGCCGTCGGCGCGGATGGCGATGCTGGCATCGCCGGCGCTGAGGGTCAGCACGAAGGGTTTGTCGACCGGCTCGCGGCCGAAGACGATGCGCAGGTTGACGTCGGGGACGTTGGGCGGCGGATCAAGCATCAGCGTGATCGGGGCGTGCTTGAATTCGCGCTCGCGCAGCAGGTCGTCCTGCACCGCCACGTCCCATTGCTTGTCGTTGCGGATCAGGAAACGGTAGCCGTCCGATCCCGCCTCGAAGGCGATCTGGCGGTTGCGCACGATGGCCTCGTCGCGCGCCAGTTGCAGCAGCAGCGCCACGCGCTGCGCGTCTTCACGCAGCGATTGCTTCTGGCCCGGCAGCGCGTTGAGCGACACCAGTCCCAGCGTGACGCCCAGGATGACCATCACCACCAGCAGTTCGATCAGCGTGAAACCACGCTGGCGGGCGGCGCGCATAAGCCGTGATCCCCCTGCGATCAGTTATCCCAGGAGCCGATGTCGGCGTCGTCGCCGGTGCCGCCCGGCGCGCCGTCGGCACCGTAGGAGAACACGTCGACCTCGCCCTTGATGCCCGGCGACAGGAACTGGTATGGGTTGCCCCACGGGTCTTTCGGCATTTTTTCCAGGTAGCCGCCGGCTTTCCAGCCGTTGGCGGACGGGCCGGCGGTCGGCTTAGTCAGCAGCGCCTGCAGGCCCTGCTCGGTGGTCGGATAGCGCTGGTTATCCAGCTTGTACAGCTTGAGCGCCTGCATGACGGTGGCGATATCGACCTTGGCGGCGGCCACTTTGGACTCGCCGGTGCGGCTCAGCAGCTTGGGCACGACCAGCGCCGCCAGCACGCCCATGATGACCACCACCACCATGATTTCGATCAGCGTAAAGCCGCGCGAGGCGGCACGACGGGGCAGGGAGAGTTTTTTCATAGTCGATGACAAATTAAAATGATTGCAGAGTATAAGGCCGAATCGGCGCCAGCGGCACCCTAAAACGAGTTTTGCGCCGGGAGGCTTAAATAGGGCTTAAACACGGGCTTAACCGGGCGCCTGCGCGCCCGGTTTTTACCGCGTTTTACCTAGTCGCGTTGATGAGCGGTGGCGTCGATGCGGCGGCGGGCGCCGTCGTTGCCGCCACCGTTAATGTCCGCCACGGCGGCCGTGGTTCTCGCAGCCTGCGGCGCATCCTTGACGAACGGCGCAATGCCCAGCGCAGTGTCAATCTCGCGCGGGTAGATGACGTAGCCGCGCGTGATCACCGCCGCCACCTTGCGGACGTCGGCGATATCCTTGGTCGGATCGCCGTCCACCAGCACCAGGTCGGCCAGCTTGCCGGCGGCGATGCTGCCACGGTCGTTGCTGGTGCGGGTGTAGCGGGCGCCGTTGCGGGTGGCCACCTGCAAGGCCTGGGCCGGCGTCAGGCCGGCCTTGACCAGCAGCGCCAGCTCCGAATGCAGCGTGAAGCCGGGAATGTCGTCGGTGCCGGCGACGATCGGCACGCCGGCCTTGTACATGATGCCGACGAATTCGACCATCTTGGCGTAGGACTGCTCGTAGCGCTTGAGCGTATCGGCGCCCTCGATCTTCATGGCGCCGACGGCGAAGCCGCGCGCCACGTCCGGCGGCATGTTGGCGGCGAAGGCGCGGTACGGCTCATTGACGTCGCCATCCTTCTGCTGGATGAAGGCGAACGCCGACAGCGTCGGGTCGATCGAAATCTGCTTCTTGGCCAGGCCGGCGACGAAGTCCTTGAACGGCTTGGTGTTGAAGTCCATGCCGGCGACTTTTTCGGCCGGCAGCAGGAAGCGGTTCAGGTTGCGGGTTTCCGTGTCCGGCTTGACCAGGAAGTTCAGCAGCACCTGGTTGATGTGCTGGATCTCGTCGTAGCCGGCGTCCAGCGCTTCCTGCGCGCGCAAGCCGGCCGGGATGTGGCCGGACACGCGCATGCCGCGGCTGTGGGCGTAGGCCACGGTGTCCTTCAGGATGGCTTTCGGGAAGGAGTTGTAGATCTTCAGCTGTGGGTAGCCGTGCTCCGCGTACCAGTCGATCGCGTCCTTCGCGCCCGGCAGGTCCTTGATGGTGAAGCCGTTGATGGCGCTGAACGGGCTCTCGCCTTCCAGGAAGCCGGCCGGCACCACCTGCGGCGCCAGCAGCTTGCCGGCGGCGGTTTCGTCGAGCATCGCCTGCAGCTGCTTGTTGTCGTTGCCCATGTCGCGCACGCTGGTCACGCCGGTGGACATGTTCAGCGCGCCGGACCAGCGGTCGACGTGGCCGTGCATGTCGAACAGGCCGGGCAGCACGATGCGGCCGGCGGCGTCGATGGTGTTGTCGGCGCCGCGCACCGGCGAGCCGGCCGGCAGCACGGCGGTGATGCGGCCGCGCAGCACGTAGATGTCGGACGGCGCGCCGACGGCGGCTTTCTCGCTGTCGAACACGCGGGCGTTGCGCACCAGGGTCAGGCCGGTCAGCGGATGTTGCAGCTTGGCGGCCAGGTCTTCCAGCATCTTGCTCTCGGCCTGCTTCTGGCGCACGGCCAGCACTGGCGCGGCGCCCTGCCAGCCCTCTTCCAGCATGTTGGCGAAGCCGGGGATGATCACGCCGAACAGGCGCGGCTTGGTTCCGGTGGTGGCCCAGTAAAACGACGGCGACAGGCCGACGCCAGTCTGCGCCAGCAGTTGCACGGTTTGTTTCTGGCCGCCGTCGCTGCTCACTTCCAGTGTATCGAGCACGGTCTGCGACAGCGTGCCCGATGGCAGCAGCGCCATTTTGTGTCCGGGCGCGGCGTCCAGCGCGGTGATGTAGGCGGAGACGGTTTCGAAGGAACCGTTCAGCGGCAGGTAGCCGGCCGGACCGCTGACGGCCTTCTTGCCCTGCTCGGAGGTGGACTTCCATTCGGCCTGGTCGCCCTTGCGCTCGAAGCGCTCGTCGACCACCGCGCCGAAGGTGGAGTTACCCTTGACGCTGTACTCGGTCATCACGCCATCGGCGCCCATGCGGAATTGTTCCGTCAGTTCCGGGCCGCGGCCGTTGTTCTTGAAGATGAAGCGTACTTTGGTCAGGCCGTCGTCCTGGTGCTCGACGGCTTGTTCACCGATCTGCTTGCCGCTTTCCGAGATGATCAGGTACTTGGTGCTGGTGGCTGCCTGTGCGGCGAACGCCGCGGCCAAGGCCAGCGGCAATACAGCGAGTCGTTTCATCAACAAGATAAGTCTCCTTCCGGTTAGTGTTATTTTTTTGCGCAGACCGGGCAATCGCCGTTGCGCCCCACACCTATGCTGGTCCACTCCATGTGCAGACCATCCAACATCAACAGGCGCCCGGCCAGCGAGGCGCCCACGCCCATCAACAGCTTGAGCGCTTCCGCCGCCTGCATGGCGCCCACCACGCCCACCAGCGGCGCGAACACGCCCATGGTGGAACAGGCCACATCTTCAAACTGCTGGTCCTGCGGGAACAGGCAGGAGTAGCAGGGCTGCGCGCCGCCGCGCGGATCGAACACGCTGACCTGGCCGTCGAAGCGTATCACCGCGCCCGACACCAGCGGCTTGCCCAGCGCGACGCAGGCGCGGTTGACGGCGTGGCGAGTGGCGAAGTTGTCGGTGCAGTCGAGCACCACGTCGGCCCGCGCCACCAGCTCGGCCAGGCGGGCATCGTCGACGCGTTCGTTCAGCGCGGTGATGGTGATGTCGGGATTGATCTGGGCCAGCGTGATGCGCGCCGATTCCGCCTTGGACTGGCCGACCCGCTCCGTGGTGTGGGCGATCTGGCGCTGCAGGTTGGTGAGGTCGACGGTGTCGTTGTCGACCAGCGTGATGTGGCCAACGCCGGCCGAGGCCAGGTACATGGCGGCCGGCGAACCGAGGCCGCCGGCGCCGACCACCAGCGCGTGCGCGGCCAGCAGCTTTTGCTGGCCTTCGATGCCGATTTCGTCGAGCAGGATATGGCGCGAATAGCGCAGCAGTTGCGAGTCGTTCATGGTCTCGGACCGGCGGCGCGCCCGTCGTTTATTGGGTAATGGGTAAAGTGCCCGGCTGTTTCAAGGCCGGCTTTTTTTCGCTGGACTTGGGCTTGGATTCCGGCTTGGCGGCCGGTTTGACGGCTGGCTTGACGTCGGTCTTGTCGGTCTTGCTGTCCGACTTGATCTCGCCGACTTCGCCGCCGGCGGCGGGCATCGCCTCCACTTTCGACAGCTTGACCGGCAAGCCCTTGAAGTGATTGATCGCCTGCGCCAGCTGGAAGTCGTCCTTGGAGCCGAATTCCACCGGCTTGGTTTTCTTCGCCAGCGAAGCCGGGCTCTGGCCGTCTTCCAGCTCTTCGCGCTGCGCGCTCAGGGCTTTCTTGGCGGCGCCGTCGCCTTCCGGGTCCTTGTCGTTGTTCAGGTGTTTTTGCAGGTCGGCTTCGCGCACGCGCAGGCTGTTCAAGCCGTCGCCGTCGGCCGTTTCGTCGACCATCAGGTCCGGCACGATGCCGCGCGCCTGGATCGAGCGGTTGTGCGGTGTGTAGTAGCGCGCCGTGGTCAGCTTGACGGCGGTGTCGGCGGTCAGCTGACGCAGCGTCTGCACCGAGCCCTTGCCGAAAGTCTGCGTGCCCATGATCGTGGCGCGCTTATAGTCCTGCAGCGCGCCGGCGACGATCTCCGAGGCCGACGCCGAACCGGCGTTGACTAGCACCACCATCGGCACGTCCTTGAGCGCGGCCGGCAGCTTGGCCAGCGGATCGTTCTTGGGACGGGACGCATAGAACTCGCTGCGGCCGTAGAAGGTTTGCTTGGAGTCGAGCAGCTGGCCGTTGGTCGAGACGATCACCGCGTCCTTGGGCAGGAAGGCGGCCGAGACACCGATCGCGCCCGGCACCACGCCGCCCGGATCGTTGCGCAGGTCCAGCACCAGGCCCTTGATGTGCGGGTCTTGCGCGTACAGGGCGGTGATCTTCTTGGCCATGTCCTCGACGGTCGGCTCCTGGAACTGCGAGATGCGCAGCCACGCGTAACCCGGCTCGATGATCTTGGCCTTGACGCTCTGCACGCGGATCTCCTCGCGCGCGATGGTCAGGACGATGGGCTTGTCCTCGTCCTTGCGGCTGATGGTGACGGTGACCTTGGAGTGCGGTTCGCCGCGCATCTTCTTGACGCTTTCGTCCAGCGACATGCCCTTGATCGGCGTGCCGTCGATGCGGGTAATCAGGTCACCGGCCTTGATGCCGGCCTTGAAGGCGGGTGAATCCTCGATCGGCGAGACCACTTTGATGTAGCCGTCTTCCATGCCGACTTCGATGCCGATGCCGACGAATTTGCCGGCCACGGTCTCGCGCATTTCGCGGAAGGCTTTCTTATCGAGGTAGACCGAGTGCGGATCGAGCGAGGCCACCATGCCGGAAATGGCTTCGGTGAGCAGCTTCTTGTCGTCGACGTTTTCGACGTAGTCGGTTTTAATCAGGCCGAAGACGTCGGACAACTGGCGCAGCTCTTCGAGCGGCAGCGGCGAACCGGTGACTTTTTGCGCGATGGCGGAAAACTGCAAGGAGACGGCGACACCAGCCACCATACCCAGGCCGATCAGGCCGATGCTCTTGACTTTGTTGCCCATTTTTTCCGCGAACCTTAAAACTTGACCCAGCCAGCCGGATCGAATGCTGTGCCCTGATGGCGAAGCTCAAAGTATAGCCCCGATTCCTCGTTGCCGCCGCTGTTACCTGCGCTGGCGATCGAGTCGCCCGGCTTGACGACGTCGCCGACCCGTTTCAGCAGCGACTCGCAATTGCCGTAGATGCTCCAGTACTGGCCGCCGTGGTCGACGATGATCATATTGCCGAAGCCACGCAGCCAGTCCGAGAAGATGACCTTGCCGCTGGCGACGGAGCGGATCTCGGCGCCTTCGCCGGTGCGGATGAACACGCCCTTCCAGCTTGGGCCATCGCCGCGCTTGGTGCCGAACTTGGCGGCGATCTTGCCGCTGACGGGCGCGCGCAGCTGGCCCTTGAGGCTGACGAACGGCGCGCCGGACGGCACCGCCGGGGCCAGCGCGATGTCCGCCGCCTTGGCTGCCGGCTTGGCCGGTTCTTCCTCGCGCGGCGCCGGCTTGAGCGGTTCCGGCGGTTTCGGCGGCGGCAGCTGTTGCTGCTGCTGCGCCACTTTCGGCGGCTCGGTGTCGGTGGTGTCGGGTTTGGACGGCGCCGGCTTGATGGTGCCGGATTTGCTGGCGTTGGCCTTGGCCAGGCGCTGGCGCTCGGCTTCGACGGCGGCCTTGGCCTTGGCCAGCGCGCGCGCCTCGGCTTCCGCCTTGGCCTTGGCTTCCGCGTCCGCCTTGGCGCGGGCGGCCAGCTGTTCCTGGCGTTTTTTCTCGGCGGCGGCGGCGATCGCCTGCTCCTGGATCAGCTTGCCCAGCTTGTCGACCAGGCCGGTCAGGCGCTGTTCGTCGCGCTCGACGTTGCCGACTTCCTTGCGCTGGGCCACCAGCTTTTTCGACAGCGAGGCCAGCAAGTTGGCGCGGCGCGACTTCTCCTGCTCCAGCTTGGCCTTCTGCTCCATTTCCTCGGCGGCGATTTCCTGCAGCTCGTCCTTGGCGTTCTGCGCCTCGGCCTGGTTGACCTCGACCGCCTTCAGGTTGGCGCGCAGCGAATCCAGCAGGCGCGCCTGGGCCTGCGACACGTAGGACATCATTTGCAGGTCGCGGTTGATGCGGTTGGGGTTGTCGCCGGACAGCAGCAGCTTGATGCGGTCCTCGTTGCCGGCCACGTACTGGTCGCGCAGCAGCTTGGCCAGCTGCTGCTTTTGCTGGGCGACCGTGGCCGCCAGCTTGTCGTGCTCGACGGCCAGCTGTTGCAGCCTGGTGTTGGTGTCGCCCTGCTCCTGCGCTAGGTCGCGCAGCGAGCGGTTGGCGTCCGAGATCGCCTGTTCGGACTCGGCCAGCGTATCGGCCGCGTCGTCCTTGGCGCTTTCGGTCTTGCCGATGTCTTTCTTGAGCGCACTGAGTTTTTGCTGCAAGCCGGCGCGCTCGGCCTCGGCCGCCGCTTTCTGCTTGCTGCGCTCGGTGGTCTTGCTGAACGGCGCGGCCTGCGCCCCGTTCAGCATCATCAGCAATAGTGCCGCACTGGTGGCGGCACCACGCCAGCCGCGGAAGGAAGAATGCGACAAATTACTTGGCCTTGCCCTGGTTGGCGACGGCCGCCTGGGCCGCGGCGATGGCGTCGGCGTCACCCAGGTAGTAGTGGCGGATCGGCTTGAGGTTCTCGTCCAGCTCGTAGACCAGCGGCTGGCCGTTCGGGATGTTGAGGCCGACGATGTCGTTGTCGCTGATGCCGTCGAGCATTTTAATCAGGGCGCGCAGGCTGTTGCCGTGGGCCGAGATGATGATCTTCTTGCCGGCGCGGATGGCCGGGGCGATGTCCTCGTCCCAGACCGGCATCACGCGCGCCACGGTGTCCTTCAGGCATTCGGTGAGCGGGATCTGCGACTTGTCCAGGCCGGCGTAGCGCGGGTCGTTGAAGGAGGCGCGGTCGTCGCCCGCTTCCAGCGGCGGCGGCGGCGTATCGTAGCTGCGGCGCCATACCAGCACCTGGTCGTCGCCGTACTTGGCGGCGGTTTCGCCCTTGTCCAGGCCTTGCAGGGCGCCGTAGTGGCGCTCGTTCAGGCGCCAGTCGTTCTTGACCGGCAGGTACATCATATCCATCTCGTCCATGCTCAGCCACAGCGTGCGGATCGCGCGCTTGAGCACCGAGGTGTAGGCCAGGTCGAAGGTGTAGCCGGACTCTTTCAGTACCTTGCCGGCCGCCTTGGCTTCGGCGATGCCCTTCTCGGTCAGGTCCACATCGGTCCAGCCGGTGAAGCGGTTCGAGAGGTTCCAGGTGGACTCGCCGTGGCGCATGAATACGATTTTATACATTTGAACTATCTTCAAAAAGGATTGAACGGGACGGAAAACCGGTACTGCGAGAACTCTTCCAGCTTCTATTTTATAATGCGCGGATTGACTTAAACCATTGGAACCCTGTGAAATTCTTCATTGACAATATTTTCATCATCGCCATCGTGCTCCTTTCGGGCGGCGCCCTGCTCTGGCCGGTCCTGACGCAGCGCGGCAAACGCGCCTCCGCGCAAGAGGTGACGCTGTTGATCAACCGCAGCAAAGCCACCATTGTAGACGTCCGCGACGCAACGGAATTTGCTGCCGGTCACTTGCCAGAAGCCAAGAATATTCCGCTGGGCGAGCTGTCCAACCGCCTCGGCGAGCTGGAGAAGTTCAAGACCAAGAGCGTGATCGTGGTGTGCAAGACGGGCGCGCGCGCCTCGTCGGCGGCCGCCAAACTGACCAAAGCCGGCTTTACCGACGTGGTCAACCTGGACGGCGGCGTTGCCGCATGGCAAAAAGCCGGCCTGCCGCTGGCCAAATAAGGAGGTCGAGATGACTGCCCGTGTAATCATGTACACCACCGCCGTATGCCCCTACTGCGTGCGCGCCGAGCGCCTGCTGGAAGCCAAGGGCGTGACCGGCCTGGAGAAGATCCGCGTCGACCTGGACCCGGAGCAGCGCATGCTGATGATGCAAAAGACCGGCCGCCGCACCGTGCCGCAGATCTACATCGGCGACACCCATGTCGGCGGTTTCGACGATTTGTATGCGTTGGATCAAGCTGGCGGCCTGTCCCCCTTGTTAAATGGCTAATCAACCCCAAATACAACGAGAGGGCCGCAGAAATAGTTTGAAACCATAATGGTTTTGATACAATTGCCCTCGCGTTTGATTTGAGCTCCATACCAAGCAAACTTATTCTGAGCGGCCCGTGCCGCTCGTTTTCACTATAACGAAAGCGTTCCATGTCTGACGAAAACCTGCAACCAGTATTCCAAATCCAACGCGTCTACCTGAAAGACATGTCGCTGGAACAACCGAACTCCCCGTCGATCTTCCTGGAGCAGGAAGCACCGACCATCGAAGTCGCCCTGGACGTTGGCGCCGAGCCACTGGCCGATGGCGTGTTCGAGTCGACCGTCACCATCACCGTGACCGCCAAAGTCAAAGACAAGGTCGCTTTCCTGGTTGAAGGCAAGCAAGCCGGTATCTTCGAAGCGCGCAACATTCCTGCAGAGCAGCTCGATCCGCTGCTGGGCATCGGTTGCCCGAACATCGTGTATCCTTACCTGCGCGCCAACATCGCCGACGTGATCACCCGTGCCGGTTTCCCACCAGTGCACCTGGCTGAGATCAACTTCGAAGTGTTCTACCAGCAGCGCATGCAAGCGATCGCCGACGCGGCCGCCGCAGCACCAGCAGCAACCGACGGCGCTGCAACCACGCACTAAGTCGTACCGAAGTACTTCGCTGCCGGGCGCCACGTCCGGCAGCGGTATCACCCCGACATGCCGCGCCTTCGCGCGCTGTCCATCTGCAAGGTAAGCCATGACATTTCCCCGTTTAATCGCCAGTCTGACCATGTTGTTGGCCATGAGTGCCAGTCACGCGTTCGACTTCAAAACGGTGGGCGCCGCACCCGTCATCCTCTACGACGCGCCGTCGACCAAGGGCGGCAAGCTGTTTGTCGTGCCGCGCGGCGCGCCGCTGGAAGTGGTGCTGGCCTATGGCGAATGGCTGAAAGTACGCGACGTCAACGGCGAACTGGCCTGGACCGAGGCCAAGGGCCTGGTCGGCAAGCGCAACGTCATCATCCGCACCCCCAACCTGAAAATCCGCGCCACGCCGGACGACAGCGCCGCGCCGGTGTTCACCGCCGACAAGGGCGTGCTGCTGGAAGTGACCGAATCGGCCGCCGGCGGCTGGCTCAAGGTGCGTCACCGCGACGGCCTGGTCGGTTACGTCAAGAATTCCGAAGTCTGGGGCATATAATTGCCGTAGCGGCGACATCCGGTCGCCGAATGAGGTCCCATGCAAGATAATCCAAACAAACCAGCGGCGACTGTCCGCAAGGTGGCTGTGCTCGGCGCAGGCGCCTGGGGCACCGCTGTCGCCATGGCGCTGGCCCAGCGTCACGACGTGCTGCTGTGGGGTCGCAGCAGCGACGCCCTGCAGGACATGGCGCGCGCGCGCGAAAACACCGGCTACCTGCCTGGTTATCCCTTCCCTGACGGCCTGCGGGTCGCCGCCGATTTCGACGCCGCGCTGGCCCATGTGGCCGGCCCGGACAGCCTGCTGATCGCCGCCTGCCCGGTGGCTGGCTTGCGGCCGCTGCTGGAGCAGCTCAAATCGCGGGCGATACCGAACGTGGTGTGGCTTTGCAAGGGTTTCGAATACGGCACTGGCTTGCTGCCGCACCAGATCGTGCGCGAAGTGCTGGGCGCCGGCGTGGCCGGCGGCGCCTTGTCGGGACCGTCGTTTGCGCAGGAGGTGGCCAAGGGCTTGCCGTGCGCGCTGACCATCGCCTCCGACTCGGCGGCCTTGCGCGACTGCGTGGTGGCGACCGTCCACGGCGGCAATATCCGCGTGTATTCCAGCGAAGACCTGGTGGGGGTTGAAGTGGGTGGCGCGGTGAAAAACGTGCTGGCCATCGCCACCGGCGTGGCCGACGGCCTGGGCCTGGGCCTGAACGCGCGCGCCGCGCTGATCACGCGCGGCCTGGCTGAAATCACCCGGCTCGGCACCGCGCTGGGCGGGCATACCGAAACCTTCATGGGCCTGACCGGCATGGGCGACCTGATTTTGACCTGCACCGGCGACCTGTCGCGCAACCGCCGCGTCGGCCTTGGGCTGGCGCAGGGCAAGCCGCTGGACCTCATCGTGCAGGAGCTGGGCCATGTGGCCGAGGGCGTGCCGTGTTCGAAGGCCGTGCGCGAACTGGCGGCCAGGATGGGCGTCGACATGCCGATCACCAACGCGGTGGCCGGCGTGCTGTTCGACGGCGACCAGCCGCAGGCGATGGTCTCGCGCCTGCTGGCCCGCGACCCGCGCCACGAAAAATAAGCGAAAAAGCGGGGTCAGTTCCGGCATCGTGCCACGCGTGGCACGATGCCGGAACTGACCCCGCTTTTTTTTATTCTTCTTCCTCTTCTTTTGCCGCACGCATCCATTCGACCAGCGGGAACGCATCCTTGAGCCCGCTGGCGATCATCGGCACCAGCTTTTCCGGCTGGTTCATCGGCAGGTCGAGCTCGGTCCAGACGAAGAAACTCTTCAGCTTGATGTATTCGATGTGCTCGTGCTCGGCGTCGAAACCCTTGGGTGGGCGCATCAGCTTGCCTTCGTTCTGGATGTCGCCGAAGGTGGCTTTCAACTTCTTGTTCTTCAATACCTTGCTGAAGCCGGCCGCGTCGTCGACCATGTGCTGGCGCAGCGCCTTCAGGCGCGACGGCGGCGGCATGTATTCGCCGGCGCCGAACAACAATTTGCCGCTGCCGTCGATCTGCATGTAGTAGGTCGGCCCGCCGGCCTTGCTCGGACGGCGCAGGTCGTTCGGCGCCACGGCGGCCGAGAAGCGCGTCTTGTACGGGCTCTTGTCATGCGCGAAACGCACGTCGCGGTTGATGCGGAACATCGCCTTCTTCGGGTTGCAGAACTTGACGGCCGCATCGAACTTGCCCAGCTCGATAATCATGTCCGTCACCACTTGCAGGAATTCTTCGCGCAGGATGTCGTAGCGCGGTTTGTTCATGATGAACCAGGGACGGTTGTTGTTGTCCGCCAGTTCCTTGAGGAATTGAGTCAGGTCGCGCAGATGCATTAAAGTTCCTTATTTGGCGCCGGCCGGACGCTTGCCGACGGTGATGTCGAGCGTGGTCTCGCGGCTCTTGCGCAAGATCGTCATTTTAGCTTTTCCGCCGGGAACGAGTTGGGCGATCACATTGAGCATCTCGTTGGTGTCGGCCACCGGCTTGTCGTCCACCGACAGCAGGATGTCGCCCGGCTTCATGCCGCCCTTGTCGGCCGGGCCGTTGCGCACCACGCCGGCGATGATGGCGCCGCTCTGGCGCTTCAGGCCGAAGCTCGACGCCAGCTCCGGCGTGATCTCCTGGGTCTCCACGCCGATCCAGCCGCGCACCACGTGGCCGGACTTGATGATGGCCTCCATCACCGACTTGGCGGTCGACACAGGTATCGCGAAGCCGATGCCGACCGAGCCGCCCGACTGCGAATAAATCGCCGAGTTGATGCCCAGCAGGTTGCCGTTGGCGTCCACCAGCGCGCCGCCGGAATTGCCGAAGTTGATCGCGGCGTCGGTCTGGATGAAGTTCTCGAAATGGTTGATGTGCAGGTTGTTGCGGCCCAGCGCGGAGATGATGCCCATCGTCACCGTCTGGCCGACGCCGAAGGGATTGCCGATGGCCAGCACCACGTCGCCCACCTGCGCCTGCTCGGCCTGGCCCAGCACGATCACCGGCAGCTTGTCGAGCTCGATCTTGATGACCGCCAGGTCGGTCTCGGGATCGGTGCCGACCACCTTGGCGCCGGCCTTGCGGCCGTCGGCCAGCATGACCTCGATCTCGTCGGCCGCCTCCACCACGTGGTTGTTGGTCAGGATATAGCCTTCGCCGGAGACGATGACGCCCGAGCCCAGGCTGGACTCCTCGTCGTCGCTCTCGCCGTCATGATCGCGGTCGCGCTCGCCGAAGAATTTTTTAAAGAAGGGATCGCGCAGCAGCGGATGCTTGCCGCGCTTGGGTTTCTTGCTGGTGATGATGTTGACCACAGCCGGCATCGCCCGCCCCGCCGCCGCGCGGTAGGAGCCGACCGCCACGCCGGGCGCCTTGCCCGGCCCCGCCTCCAGCATCAGGGCCGGATGGTCGGCGCTGCCCATTTGCTGGGTCCGCACCGGCGCGCGCCGCTCCGGCCCCACGGCCGTGTAGACGAAATACAGTGCCAGTACGACGGTCACCGTTTGTGCAAACAATAACCAGAGTCGTCGCATAGCTTTCAGCCTGCCGTCCCGGAAGACGGCGTCCTTGTCATTTCTTGAGTGAGTCGCGGATCTCGCGCAGCAGCACGATGTCTTCCGGCGTCGGCGCCGGCGCCGCGGCCGCTTCAGCCGCCGCTTCCTTGGTGTTCAGGGTACGCGCCTTGTTCATCAGGCGCACCATCTGGAAGATCACGAACGCCAGGATGATGAAGTTCAGCAGGATGGTGGCGAAATTGCCGTAGGCCCACACCGCGCCCAGCTTTTTCGCTTCGACCAGGCTCAGGTGCGCGTCCTGGCCGTTGAGGCCGATGTAGTAGTTGGCGAAATCCAGGCCGCCGAACAGTTTGCCGATCGGCGGCATGATGATGTCGGCCACCAGCGAATCGACGATCTTGCCGAAGGCGCCACCGATGATCACACCCACAGCGAGGTCGACCACATTGCCCTTCATCGCGAATTCTTTAAATTCCTGCATCATTGACATTTTCTCATCTCCGCTGTGGTCATTTGTGAACAAAACTGCGCTTGGATCATACTATTTTTTCAATTAGATTCCAAACACACGCGCCCTGTGCGCATTTAGGTACCGAATTACGCTATAAATTTGTCTTGTATCAATATCTATGGCTTGCGCCCCGCCAGTAGGGGATAGCCCGGCGGAATTCAAGTCCAAAACGGTGCGCAAATCGCGCCAATTGGGGTTACGGCAACGTTTTTTCTTTAATTCGTATCACGCTTACCTTATAATTTAAGGTTGCTAGAAGCTATATTCGTGCTTCATCAAGTTTCAGGTTTTGTTCTCGGTTCTCGGATTTTGTTCGCACTTTGACTGATTGGGGTTTGTATGAGTATCGAAAAGCAGGTCGATTCCGGCCGTCGCGGATTGCTCGTCGCAACAGGCGCGGCGGGTGGTGTAGTGGGTCTGGCAACCGCCGGGGCACTGGTTAGCACGTTCCAACCGTCCGAGCGCGCAAAAGCCGCCGGCGCACCGGTGGAAGTGGATATTTCCAGCCTCAATCCCGGCGAAATGAAAACCGTCGAATGGCGCGGCAAACCGGTCTGGATCATCAAGCGTACCCCTGAAATGGTGGCCTCGCTGAAAAAGACCGACGGCAAGGTGGCCGACGCCGACTCCAAGCGCAACCCGGACGAGTTCACCCCGGAATATGCCCGCAACGAATGGCGCTCGCGCAAACCCGAGCTGCTGATCGCGGTCGGCATCTGTACCCACCTGGGCTGCTCGCCTTCGTCCAAATTCACCCCGGGCCCGCAGCCATCGCTGCCGGACGACTGGGAGGGCGGCTTCCTCTGCCCATGCCACGGTTCGACCTTCGATATGGCCGGCCGCGTGTTCAAGAACAAGCCGGCGCCGGACAATCTGCAAGTGCCGCGTCATATGTTCCTGAGCGACACCAAGCTGATCATTGGTAAAGACGAGAAAGGCGAGGCGTAAATCATGGCGGCTTTCAAAGAGACACAATTCCCGGCCGATGCTCCGGCCGCACAAAAAGCGCTGGGCTGGGTCGACGACCGCTTCCCGCTCACCAAGCTGTGGAATGATCAATGGGGCAAGTACTACGCTCCGAAAAACTTCAACTTCTGGTACATCTTCGGCTCGCTGGCCATGCTGGTGCTGGTGCTGCAGATCGTCACCGGCATCTTCCTGACCATGCACTACAAGCCGGACGCCAACCTGGCCTTCGGTTCGGTCGAATACATCATGCGCGAAGTACCGTGGGGCTGGCTGGTGCGTTATATGCACTCGACCGGCGCCTCGGCCTTCTTCATCATCGTCTACCTGCACATGACGCGCGGCCTGCTGTACGGCTCCTACCGCAAGCCACGTGAACTGATCTGGCTGTTCGGTTTCGCCATCTTCCTGTGCCTGATGGCCGAAGCGTTCTTCGGCTACCTGCTGCCATGGGGCCAGATGTCGTACTGGGGCGCCCAGGTGATCGTCAACCTGTTCGGCGCGATTCCGCTGATCGGCCCTGACCTGTCGCTGTGGATCCGCGGCGACTACGTGGTCTCCGACGCCACCCTGAACCGCTTCTTCGCCTTCCACGTGATCGCCATCCCGCTGGTGTTGCTGGGTCTGGTGGCCGCCCACCTGATCGCGCTGCACGAAGTCGGTTCGAGCAACCCGGACGGCATCGAAGTGAAAGACAACCTGGGCGCCGACGGCCACCCGGTCGATTCGATCCCTTCGCACCCTTACTACACCGTGCACGACCTGTTCGGCGTGTCGGTGTTCCTGCTGATCTTCAGCACCGTGGTGTTCTTCGCCCCGGAAATGGGCGGCTACTTCCTGGAATATAACAACTTCCTGCCGGGCGATTCGCTCAAGACCCCGCTGCACATCGCGCCAACCTGGTACTTCACCGCGTTCTACTCGGTGCTGCGCGCCACCACCGCCGACTTCATGTGGGTGCTGATGTTCTTCGTCGCCGCCTACGTGGTGTTCATCTGGCTGAAATCGCGCCTGTCGAGCATGGTGAAGACCGCCATCGCCGTGATCGCGCTGGTGGCCATCATCGGCATGCTGCCGCAGGTGCTGGACGCCAAGTTCTGGGGCGTGGTGTTCTTCGGTGGTTCGGTGGTGATCCTGGCCTTCCTGCCTTGGCTGGACAAGTCGCCGGTCAAGTCGATCCGCTACCGTCCGAGCTGGCACAAGTATGTGTACGGCGTGTTCTTCTTCTGCTTCCTGGCGCTGGGCTACCTGGGTACCCTGCCACCGACCGAAGGCCGCACGCTGTTCTCGCAAGTATGCACCCTGCTTTACTTTAGCTTCTTCCTGTTCATGCCATGGTGGAGCGCCATGGGCACGTTCAAGAAGGTCCCGGACCGCGTAGTGTTCCACGCGCACTGATCGACCACCCCGGCTAAAGTACACAAAGGACATTACATGAATTTTCCTAAAAAACTGCTCGCCATCCTGGCATTGCTGCCGGGTCTGGCACTGGCTAACGAAGGCGGCATTGCGCTCGACAAGGCGCCGGACCGCTCGAATAACATGGCAGCACTGCAACATGGCGCCAAGCTGTTCGTCAATTACTGCCTGAACTGTCATAATGCGTCCTCGATGCGCTACAACCGTCTGCGCGACCTCGGCCTGACGGAAGAGCAAATCAAGGCCAATTTGCTGTTCACCGGCGACAAAGTCGGCGAAATGATGACCACCACGATGAACCCGAAAGATGCGAAAGCATGGTTCGGCGTGGTGCCGCCGGACCTGTCCGTCATTTCGCGCGCGAAATCGTCGGGCGCCGGCAGCGGCGGCGACTATCTGTACACGTATCTGCGCACCTTCTACAAGGACGACACCCGCCCGACCGGCTGGAACAACCTGGTGCTCAACAACGTGGCGATGCCGCATGCGCTGTGGGAACTGCAGGGCGTGCAGAAGGTCAAGATGGAAGAAGTGGCCGATCCGCACGAAGAAGGCAAGAAGATTCATCAGTTTGCCGGCTTCGAGCAAGTCACGCCGGGCAAGCTGAGCAAACTGGAATATGACACTGCGGTGGCCGACCTGGTCGGTTACATGGAGTGGATGGCGGAGCCTGCAGCGCAGACCCGCAAGAAACTGGGCGTAGCGGTGGTGCTGTTCATGGCCCTGTTCGCCTTCCTGGCATGGCGCCTGAACGCGTCGTTCTGGAAAGAAGTTAAATAATCGAGAGCACCGGCTGGCCGGCGCTTGTTTTGCGATGCCCGCGTTGGCGGGCGATCGATCCGGGGTGATCCGTTCGCGGCGTCACCCCCTTTGTTCTTCTAAGGAACTATAAAAATGATGGTTCTCTACTCGGGTACAACCTGCCCATTTTCGCAACGCTGCCGTCTGGTCCTGTTTGAAAAAGGCATGGACTTCGAAGTGCGCGACGTCGACTTGTTCAACAAGCCGGAAGACATCTCGACCATGAATCCGTATGGTCAGGTGCCGATCCTGGTTGAACGTGAATTGATCCTGTACGAATCGAACATCATCAATGAGTACATCGACGAACGCTTCCCGCATCCGCAGCTGATGCCGGCCGATCCGCTGATGCGCGCGCGTGCGCGCCTGATGCTGTTCAATTTCGAGAAGGAATTGTTCGTTCACGTGCACGTGCTGGAAAGCGAACGCGCCAAGAGCAACGACAAGAGCCACGACAAGGCCCGCGCAGAAATCCGCGACCGCCTGACCACGCTCGCGCCGCTGTTCCTGAAGAACAAGTACATGCTCGGCGATGAGTTCTCGATGCTGGACGTGGCGGTCGCGCCGCTGCTGTGGCGTCTGGATCACTACGGCATCGAACTGTCGAAGACCGCAGCGCCGCTGATGAAGTACGCCGAGCGCATCTTCTCGCGCCCTGCCTACATCGAAGCGCTGACGCCGTCGGAAAAGGTCATGCGCCGTTAATTTGGGCGTTGACCGTTTTACTTGAAGTCTATCGGCGCGTTTGCCGGCCTTAGTCGGCGGCGCGCCGGGTTCTACTGCAGTCTGGAATACCATGTCCGAAATCTCAACCAAGCCCTACATGCTGCGCGCCATTTATGAGTGGTGCACGGATAGCGGCTATACGCCCTACCTCGCCGTCAAGGTCGACGCCTCGACCACGGTGCCGATGGAATATGTGAAAAAAGGCGAAATCGTCCTCAACATCAGCTTCGGCGCCACCTCGGGGCTGAAGATGGACAACGACAGCATCCGCTTCCACGCGCGCTTCGGCGGCGTGTCGCGCGAGATCTACGTCCCGGTCAACAACGTCATGGCGATCTATGCCAACGAGAACGGCCAGGGGATGGCGTTCGAGCCGCAAGCGGGCTTTGCCGAGCCGATGGCGGACGAAGAAATCAGCGCGCCGGCGCCGGTGTTGGCGGCTGTTCCAGCGCCTTTGCAAGAGGCCAAGAGCGAGGCCCCAAGCGCTCCGGACGACGATAACGAGCCGCCAAAAAAGGGCGGCCGGCCTACTCTTACGCGAATTAAATAGCGTATAATTCGCCCCGTACAAGTTTCGCCGACTTAGCTCATTTGGTAGAGCAGTTGATTTGTAATCATCAGGTGGCCAGTTCGAAACCGGCAGTCGGCACCAGCAATATCAAGGGCTTACAGCGATGTAAGCCCTTTTGTTTTGGTTTTCAAGCGCTCTGTCAGGCCATAACCTTGTGGCATGTCACCGCAATTAATCCAGCGGAAGACTCGCTTCGGGGTACAGGTTTGGAAAGAGCATGCCGAGCGTATCCAGGGGCAGCCCGAAGCGAACCGCGCCATACGCGGTGTCACTGACGAGCAAACCGTCGGCCAAGAGTTTCGACAACAGTGATCGCGCATTTCTCTCGCCAAGACCTGTCATCTGGGCGAACTCACCGCGAGCGACTGGGCCCAGCCCGAAAATATGAATAAGCGGCAAAATTGCTTCGCGCCTGATGCCCTTGTCTTGCGTCGACCGGAAAATCACTAAGGCCTCGATGCGCTGCTTTATTCCATCCAGAGCGAGCATTTTCGACATGTACGTCACCTGGTCGTCGCACACGCCAAGGAAGTATTTGACCCACTCCAGCAGCCCTGACGCGCTGAGGTTTCCCCTGCCATCCAAATCCCCCCGGCGCGGAGAATCGGCGTTGTGTAGCGCCGCGTAGTAAGCTTCCGTCGATCTCGCGAATCCCCGACTCGGAGACCAGAGGCCTTCCGATAATTTCCATAGGGAGCAATGGCTCTGAAGCCGCGTGGCCCTGCCGTTACCATCAAGGAAAGGGTGTACCCAAGCCACACGATGGTGAGCACAGGCCGTATTGATCAAGATACGCTCCCATCCCCGCGATGAGCCGTAGACATCGTCCAGCCGCTTGAGAAACGCCGGCAGAGACACCCCAGTAGGAGGGATATGCCCGCCCACATGGACATCACGGGTCCGGATTTGACCGGGAATAATGACTTCGCCATCATCGGACAGCCGGTCGCCCGGTTCCAGTCGCTCATATAGGGCGCGATGTGCATCGGTCAGAAATGTGGACGTCAACGCGGAGCGATGTTCGACCAATCCTTCCAATTCTTGTTCTGCGGCGATGTGCGCGAGTGCGATCCGCTGCAACCGGGCCTCATCCGGCTTCTGGGAAAAATCGTTTTGCAGTGCCCTCTCGATATTGCGTGGATGGGTGCTCTGCCCTTCTATTCGATTGCTATAGAAGGAATTCATTTTTCTGACCAGCTCGCGCAGCGTGGCCCGCGTTGTTTCATGCGCGGCAGACGCCAGCTTCACTGATCCCAAGACAACGCTCTCGCCCAGCGCGCCAACTTCGTCCAGCTGGCGCTCGGTTAACAAGAGAGGCTCAAATTGGTGTGGTGAGTCGTACATTTCTGCCGCTTTTTTTGCCGTTTTTATAGAATCCCAAGTAATTGATTGTACAAGCTATTTTCGCGAAATTGTGCATTCTTTTCAAAGACCTTCTGCCGCTTTGATTGCCGGTCGCTTGTAGCTCGCTGATTTACGATGGTGTCATAACATGACGAACCCGCTTGCGCCGGTAGGCGCCGTAGCCGACATGGCAAAGCCAGTACACCAACAAAGCCAGGATCAACAGCGCCGGTGCATTCAGCACACCCGAATCCCGCACCGCTTTCGGAAAGACCTGTTGCTGCCCCAGGAAGAGTGAATTGGCCGCAATGAAATAGGCGACGGTCATGCGCCACAGATGGCGGGCCAGGCGCGTCGCCCCGGTGACGCCGCGGTTCAGGATCAATCTCAGATCGCCCACCGCAGCCACGCTGCCGATGATCATGAACAAGACAAAGGCGGCGCCCGGCTGGCCGTCCAGCTTGCCGGTCGTGCTCTGTCCGGCCAGCCAGAAGAAATAAGCGCCGGCAATGGTGATGCTCAACGAAGTCAAGAGCACGCCGTAGTCGAAGCGGCCGACTTGGCCGGGCTTGCGCTTGACGGCGGTCCACGAAGTTAGGACCAGATAGAAGGTCAACACGCCGGCGACTACCGAAGCGCGCTCGGGCGTCGGCAGGAACGGCGCCACGCAGGCACCGATCCCGGACATCATCATCATCGCCACGACAAAGATTTTTCCCGCCAGGCGGTGCAGGTCGGAACCTTTGCGGAACACGAAGGCGGCAGCGCCGGACAGCAGGCCCACGCTACCGGCGCCGATGTGCAGGTACAAGACCGCCGCAGCGGCAACGTGAACCAGGACAGAACTGCCGGGATCAACATACAGTATGGTCATTTTCAATAACTCCGAAGTAACGTGGATAGCGCGAAAAAGTTTATGGCCGCTGCCGCGCGAAGAAGGCCCAGATCATGGCCGGTCCGTTGGGTTCCATCGGTGACGGTCCCAAAAGGCGCGGGCGGCGCGCATACGGCTGCGGCAGGCCGTGGCCGCCGCCATGGATGGTCACCAGCTCGACCTCGCTCTTGCCGTCGTTGTGCCAGCGTGCCTGCTCGACGCTGATGCCCTCTGCCGCTGGTGTCAGGCTGATCTGAGGCGCACCAACAAGCTGGCTGCGATCCGCGAAATACTGCGCCGATGCCTGCGAGGAAATGACCTGCCCGCCCTTGTAGAACAGCCCCAACAGGTTGATCTCGCCGCCGGCGTAAGGCACCAGTGGATCCTTGGTGCCGTTCATGATCATCACCGGCGTGGTCTGCGCCACAGGCTTGCATTGGAAATTCTGCGACGCCGGCAGATTGGCGATCACCGCGGCCACCGCGCGGTAACGGCTCGGTTGCTCCAGCGCCAAGCGTATCCCCATCGAGCCGCCGTTCGACACGCCGGCAGCAAACACACGCGTCGGGTCGAGTCCGATTTCGCCGACCAGCTTGTCGACCAGGGCGCCCAGGAAGCCCACATCGTCGGCGCTGACGCCGTTCACCTTGGTGTCACCGATCGAACTGCAGTCATTCCAGTCGAAGGCGTAAGACTTGGGGTAGACAACGGCGAAGCCATGCTGGTCGGCCAGGCGTTCGAAGCTATAACCGGTGCCGACGCGAATTTGCTGGAGGCCTTCTCCGGAACCATGCATCACCACCACCAGGGGCGCGCCTTTGGGCAAGCCCTTGGGCACATAGGTACGGTAGCTGCGTGTCAAGCCGGCTACTTCAATGGAACCCTGACTGAGGGTGCCGGACAGCTGCGGCTTCTCGGGATCGGGGGTATAGACGAAATAGCCGAGCAGACCGGCCAGCACAGCCACCAGGCCAAGCAGGCCCAAGAAGGTGAACATCAGGAACCGCAGAACTTTTTTCATGGTATGGATCTCGTTATTGCGAAAACGTCCACCTTACCAGCATGACCCAGCCGGGACTAGCTACAAGCGACCGGCTACGCCACCGCCAGCACGAACCACGTCCCAGCGCGACGAACGACGCCGGCGCCCGAGGATCGGCCCGCTGAACAGCTCATCCCGCCAAGCCGTGGCTGAATACCCGCGCGCCGTCGTTCGTCCGAAACGCCGATTGGGTGGGGCGGCGCAGCAATACCATGGGTTGTCCTGGCGAGATCTGAGCCGCACCGTCCCGCTTCTCGCTTCCTCAACCGCCTGTCTTAAGACTAAGCCGACCATGAAAACTCAACGCATTCGTCCACGCAACCTCCTTTCGATCGTCACCCTTGCGCTGTTGGCCGGCATGGGTACAGCCCAGGCCGCCATCTTCAAGGATGCGCAGTTTGAGTCGCTGCAAGACGCCGGCAACTACGTCGAACTGGAGCGGCAAGCGCAAGTCCGTCTGAAGGCCGATGCCGGCGATGCCGAGGCCAGCGCGGCCTTGTCCCTGGCGCTGACCTTCATCGACGCCGGTGACGCGAAACGGCTGGAAGCCGGCGCCAAGCAGGCCAAACGCTGCGTCGAACAGCATCCGGCGGCGGCGGTGTGCCATCTGGCGACGGCGCAGAACCTGAGCATGCAGATGCTCAGCATGGGGATGTTCAAGGCCATGCGCATGCTCGACACCTTGAAAGAGTCCTGGAGCCGCACGCTGGAACTGGCCCCCGACAGCTTCGTGGCCCGCGTGCAATTGGCCAAGCTCTACCTGACCGTGCCCGGCATGATGGGCGGCAGCGTCTCCAAGGCCAAGGAACTGGAGGCCGCCGTGCGCACCAGCCAACCTGAAACGGCGCGCATCATCCGGGTCGACATCGCCGCCGAAGCCAAGCAATGGGGCGCGATGGAGGCCGAGTTGGCTGCGCTCAAACCGGGCAAGGATGCCGCCATGCGGGAGGAAATTCGCGACGCCACCATGCAGCTGGCACAGGTCTTCCTGGCGGACGGCAAAGACCTGGCCAAGGCCAAGAGCCTGTACGCGAACCTGCTGCGCGACCAGCCCGACCACGCCGCCGGCTACTACGGGCTGGGCCGGGTCCATACCCAGATGGGCCAGGCGGACGAGGCGATTCGCAACCTTGAGCGCGCCAAGGCCATGGCCGGCGCCGACGAGTATCCGATCGAGCACCGCCTGGGCGACGCCTATCTGGCCAAAGGCGACAAGGCGCAGGCCAAGGCGGCGTATGAACGCTTCATCGCCAACAAACGCTCCAACCCGGCCAATCTCGACGACGCCCGCAAGAGCCTGTCCAAGCTCGGCTGAACGCAGCCAGGCAATAAGGCGGCCTCGGCGAGGCCCGATAAACTCATCCACTAAAGGTGCACTCATATGAACCACGACGACCTCCCACTCTGGCGCTTGAACCTGCTGCGCGCCTTCTATTTGCTGGTGACGCTGGGGCTGGCACTCAGCTTCGGCCCGTTGATGCTGCAGCACAGCGACCTCTGGGCGCAGCGCAAGGGCGAAACCGCGGCGCTGTTGAGCGCCATGGCGATCCTCTGCCTGTGGGGACTGCGCTATCCGCTGCAAATGCTGCCCCTGCTGATCTTCGAACTGGTCTGGAAAACAATCTGGCTGCTGGCCATTGCCTTGCCGTTGTGGCTGGGCGGGGCCATGACGCCGGCCGTGGAAGAGACCGCCTTTGCCTGCCTGCTGGGCATCGTGCTGACGCCGTTGGTGCTGCCATGGCGCCATATCGCGCATCACTACTTCGCCAAGCCAGCGCCGCGTTGGCGCTAAGCCGCAGCGGCCCTTCGACCCTACATCCATCGAGTATCATATGGACATGCCATCCGACCAATCCGCCCGCTTCAACGATCCTGCCGCGCCGGCCAACTGGCGCGCCATGCTCGGCTGGCGCCGCCTGCGCACCGTCGCCATCCTCTGTACGCTGATCATCCTGCTGTTCAGCTTTGGCTGGAAGGCGGGCCTGTCCGTTCTCGTGACCAGGATATTCTGCGTCGGCCTGGCCTTGCTGCTGGTGTTCGGCCTGTTCGAACAATGGCCGCGCCGCCTGCCCACGTGGATGGCCCGCTGGGTCCTGCAAGTGGCGGCGGTCGGCGTGACGGTGCCGATCACCATGTTCATCGCCTACATGTGGAGTACGGCGCCGGGAGCGCCAATGTTCTGGAACGAGCCGGACCGGCTGGAAGGCTTCGTGACCTTCACTTTGCTGGGCATGCTGCTCGCGCCCTGGACCGCGCTGACGGCCCTGCTGCGCCAGCGCGAAGCGACGGTGGAAGAACAGGCCGTCGGCTTCGAGCTGGAGCGCAGCGAGATGGCGCGGGCCGCGCTCGATGCCCGCATGCGCCTGCTCACCGCCCAGGTGCAGCCGCATTTCCTGTTCAACACCCTGGCCAATGTGCAGGCCTTGGTGGAGGCCGGTTCACCGCGCGCGCCGCAACTGCTGCAAAGCCTGACGGCCTATCTGCGCGCCGCCGTGCCCCGGCTCGACGGCTCGACCAACACGCTCGGCCAGGAGCTGGAACTGGTGCGCGCCTATCTGGAATTGATGCAGATGCGCATGCCCGACCGTCTCGCCTTCGCGCTGCACATAGGCAGCGGCGGGCATCTGCTGCACTGCCCGCCGATGACGCTGCTGACCCTGGTCGAGAATGCGGTCCAGCATGGCATCGACCCGAGCGAAGAAGGCGGCCGTATCGATGTGCATGCCGAAGTGCTCGCAGCGCAAGGCGACACGCCGCGTTGCCGCCTGACCGTCATCGACACCGGCATCGGCCTGCAGGCGACCGGCCGGGGCCTCGGTACCGGTCTGGCGGCGCTGCGCGAGCGGCTGCTGTGGGCCTACCGGGGCAGCGCGACGCTCGAGCTGGTCGAAGTGGAGCCGCACGGTGTACAAGTGACCATTGAATTCAATATCGAGACGACATGACCACCACCATCAGCGCCCTGATTGCCGACGACGAACCGCTGCTGCGCGAGATTCTTGAAGCACGGCTGGCCGCCGCCTGGCCCGAATTGCACATCGTCGCGCAGGCGCGCAACGGCAGGCAGGCGATCGAACTGTTCGAGGAACATCTGCCGACGATCTGCTTTCTGGACATGCATATGCCGGGCCTGAACGGCATCGAAGTCGCGCGGCACATCGGCAAGCGCTCGCATCTGGTCTTCGTCACCGCCTTCGACCAGTACGCGCTCGATGCTTTCGAACATGGCGTGCTGGACTACCTCGTCAAACCGGTCACCGCCGCCCGCCTGGCGGAAACGGTGGAACGCCTGAAAGCGCGCACCCAAACGGCGCAACCGGCGGTGCACACCGAGGCGCTGCTGGCGCAATTGGCCGAGCGCCTCAAGCTCGGCCAGCCCGAGGCGCTGCGCTGGTTGCGCGCGACGGTGGGCGGCTCCTTGCGGATGATACCGGTTGATGATATCGACTATCTGAAGAGCGATACCAAATACACCCTGGTCGCCTTCCGCGACGAAGGGCAGCCCGCCGAGGCGCTGATACGCATGCCGCTGAAGGACCTGATAGTGCAACTCGACCCGCAGCTGTTTGCGCAGGTTCACCGCTCGGTGGCGGTCAATCTGCGGGCGATACGGCGCGTCACCCGAGGCGACAACGAAACCGCCGACATCGAGCTCAAGGGACGTAGCGAACGCCTGCCGGTCAGCCGCAGCTACTTGCAGTTCTTCAAAGAGATGTAGGCCTGCCCGCCATCAATAACGCCCATTCCACATCAGAAAACTCCCCTGACCAGCCATCGCCATGGCCCCCAAACATGCCAAGGCCAGCAGCACAGAGTGAAGCCGGCTCACCAGCGAGATCGTCCGATTGCGCCAACTTAGCCAAACAGCCCGGAGTGCCACAATTGTGCCGCCCACCGCAAGCCATGCCAAGGCCTGAACCACACGCAAAAGTGTGGCGCAGGTGGGCGAGGCAACGAACAGGGAGTCATTCAAGTAAGCCAGCAAAATGCCGCCGTACAAAACCCATGGCAGCAATGCCAGCAGCCCAGACAAGCGCAGGTGGTTCCGAATCTTAAGCAGTGCCGGCGACCGAACGGCTGGTGGGCCGGAGCGCATGCGCCACACGACAGACAAAGGCCACGCCAGTACGCTTAACAACACCGTAGCAATCGACAAAACCAGGACGGAAAGCATGACCAGCTTGTGCTGATGCCAGGAGACCTTTTGCATGATCTGCATCGGATCCCGGTTGCTGCTCATCTCCCACTCGCCTTGCGCATTCTTGAGGATGTAGCGGCGACGCAGCGGGTTCGCCGCGCTTTGCCACACGCCTGGCTCCACCTCATGCCACTCGACAGGCTTGCCGTTCGATCCACGTACTGTGTCGATGATGAGTGTTCCGGGTGTCACCACGCGCACGATGTTTTGGTCAAGCAGCAAAAATGGCAAAGACAGCGGACTCGATTCAAACCGCCGGGTGGTGCGGTAGCTCCCCTGCATCTGCTCAGACTCGTCGCTCACGGCCTGACGCGGCGGCGCGGCCACTGGTGACGGCGGCGGAAGATAGCGTTCGGCGAAGGACTTCAACAGGACCTCGCGCATGCCCGGATCGGCTTCCGTGTTTTGCACGATGAACAAGCCAAGACGCTGTTCGGGCAGCAGATAGATGACCGAGTGAAAACCTGGAATGTCACCCGTATGTCCGATCAGCCGTTGCGCCACTTCGTCCATTTCGTAAAAACCCAGCGCTATCCCCGGCCCTGCGGGATGGTGGCGGAATTGGGCGCTATGCATCTGCGCCAATGTGGCTGGCTTGAGCAACGGCGGCCCCGCTGAGGTCGGCTCGCCAAGGTGGGCCAGCATGAAACGCGCCATATCCATCGCAGTACTCGACAACGCTGCGGCCGGCGCTATTTGCGCCGTATCGAACGGGCGGGTCGCCCCGGTCCCGACGGCGTACCCCTTCGACAGCAGCGGCGCGAGGCCCGGCGGCAACGGTTGCGCAAAGCTCGAATGGCGCATACCAAGCGGTGCAAAGATATGGCGCTCGGTATAGGTTTCGAAAGCCTCGCCCGACACTCGCTCCACGATGTAAGCCGCCAGCGTCGTGCCATAGCTTGAATAGGCCGGTACCGTGCCGGGAGCAAACAGGCGCTTGGGCATTTGCCGCACGAGGTAGTCCCGCAGCGTAGTCAGTTTTTCAGGCTTGACCCACCTGTTTTCCACTGTATCTTCGAAGCCGGCCGTATGCGTCATGAGATGGCGCATCGTGATCGGTTGAGCGAATGTCGCTGGAATGGGGAAATCCAGATAGCGCGCGAGGTCGGCATCCAGATCGATCTTGCCCTGTTCCGCCAATTGCAACACTGCGGTGTAAGTCACCAGCTTGGATAGCGATGCCATGCGGAACAGCGTGTCACCTGGCGAGACTGGGGTCCCAAGCCCAACGTCCGCATAACCGTAGCCGCGCGCAAACAGCACCTCGCCATCTTTGACAACCACGATTGCGGCGCCGGCGACATCCGATTTCTTCATCTCGCGCGAAGCATGCTGATCGAAAAACGTGCTGAGATCTTCCGCAGTCATCGTTGCACCTTGGGCAGTGGCAGGCCCGCCGCAGCCCAGGCCGATCACCACACTGAACGCTGCTCGAAGCAGGTACGCGCAAGCGCGGTTATAACCACTTGATAGCCTGCTCAACCGACGACTCCAATCTCTCTCTTAGAACTGCGAAAATTAACATTTTAACATTCACGCCAAGCTTCAAGCCGACAACTTATCGTGCCCAGACGAACCAATTCGCTAGCGCCTCCTCCAGTCCTGCGACGCTGTTTTCTTCGCCGATCCAGGCAACGCAGGCATCGGGACGGATCAACATCGATGGTCCGGTATCGACGCCGATGCAACGTACCTTTTGCGTCGTGGCGCCAACCAGTCTGGCCGCGCTGCCGTCGACCGATGTGTCGAGCAAAACGCCCGCGCCATCCTGCATGAGTTCGTAGAGCGTGGCGCCAGCGACCGGCCGGTCGCCCACCAACCGTCCCACCTCATCCCATTCCGACCCAAGATCGTAGCGCGTGGCCAAGCCGCTGGTCATCGCGCCGATCAGCCGGTTGACGTCGTCGCATTGCAGCAGATCCGCCATCAGTTCCCGCATCGCCCCCGCTTGCGGATCGGGCCGCATGATGGCGACCTGGGCCAGCGTGTTGGCCAGCACCGCTTGCGCGACGGGCCGCCGTTCGGCCGTGTAGGTATCGAGCAGGCCGTCGGGCATCTCGCCCCGGATCACCGCCGCAAGCTTCCAGCCGAGGTTGGCCGCGTCCACCAGGCCGAGGCCCAGGCCCTGTCCGCCGAACGGCGTGTGGACATGCGCCGCATCGCCGGCCAGCAGCACCCGGCCTCGGCGGTAGGTGTCGACCAGCCGGGTATGGTCCGTCCATCGGCTGCCGCTTTCGAGCGCCCTCACCCGGACGTCGGCACCACTGACGCGGCGGAGGACGGCTTCGACCTCCTGCCGCGTCACCGGAGCCTGCCGGTCTTCAGGCGGTCCGCTGAAATCGAGCATGAGCAGTCGGCCAGGCGCCGGGCCGAAGGAAAACATGCCGCCGGATGTGCGGTGCCAGCCTAGCGGCAACAGGCGCTCAGGATGGTCAATGTCGGCGACGGCCTGGTAAAAGGTCAGCGTCGGCGGCGTGCCGGGGAAGTCAAAGCCAGCTATCTTGCGGACGAGGCTGCGCCCGCCGTCGCAACCCACGAGGTAAGCGCAGCGGATACGGCCGGCGCGACCCGGCGCGGTCCACTCGACGTCGACGCCGTCCGCCTGCTGGGCGAAATCGGCGACATCGCAGGCGCGGCGCACCTCGATGCCCAGCGCCTGCGCACGCTCGGCCAGCATGGCTTCCAGCGCCTGCTGGTCCACCGGACGGGGACGCCGTTCCGGCTCTTTCTGCGCATCCTTGCGTATCAAGGACAGGCCGGCGAAATGGCCGCTGAACTTGGACGTCCGGCCGCGCAAAACCGCTCCAGCCTGCTCAATCTCCGCGAAGCTGCGCGCCTCTGCGGCGGCGATCGCCTCGGCCATGCCGCGACGCATCAACGCTTCCACGCCCAGCGGTCCGATGCCAAATGCCTTCATCGCCATGCTCGGGGCGGCCAGGCGTTCCAGCACCAGGACGCGCGCGCCACCCAACGTCAGTTCAATGGCGGTCAGCAGCCCTACCGGCCCGGCGCCCACCACGACAACATCCACTTGCTCAATCATATACTCGATCCCAATATGTACTCAGTATATGTAAACTATGCTATCATCGGCCACATGTCAATCCCAGTCGATCTTCGATCCCGCAAACGCCTCGCCACGCGACAAGGCATCTCCAATGCCGCCACGCGCCTGTTCCTTGAACGGGGCTTCGATCATGTGACCGTGGACGACATCGCGGCAGCGGCCGACGTCGGGCGGATGACGGTGTTCAACCACTTCCCCCGCAAGGAGGACATGTTCTTCGATCGCGACGAAGAAGCCCGCGAGTTGCTGCGCCTGGCCTTGCGCGAGCGGGCCCCGGATGTCGCTCCGATCGAGGCCTTGCGCCTGCTCGCCCACCGGCTGGCTGAGGAGCAAAGCCCCTACACCAGATTTTCCGCAGCAAGCCAGGGCTTCATCGAGACCATCGAAGGCAGCGCAACCCTCAAGGCGCGGGCCCGGGCGATCCGCGACGAGATCGCGCAAGTGGTCGCGGTGGCGCTGGCCGCATGCGCAGGACGGGAACCTGCCGATCCCGACGCGCAGCTAGCGGCCAGTCTGCTCTTGGCGACCTGGACCGTGGCCCTCGTTCAGGCTCACCAAGCCTTCCGGCAAGGGCGCGATACCGGGCAAGCAAAATCCGTCTTTCTCGCGGTCGTAGACAAAGGAAGCGTCAGCCTACAAGTCGCAATGGCAGGCACTCCTTACGTCTGAGCGTCCGACGCTTGACGGTCGCCCCACTTGCGTGGCCGCAGATCTCACGCACGATTTCAGCCATAGCATAGCTACCTGACCCGCTTAGTTACTCGTATTTGGCCGCCAGCCGCTGCCACTCGGGATCGTCCTTGAGCTGGCGGATCACCGGGGCGATCTTTTCATAGATCGCCCTCTTGGCGCGCGGCACCAGGAAGCGCCGCTCGGTGGCGCGCGACGGCAGCTCGTGCAGCTGGAATTTGTTGGCCTCCACCGCGTGCACCTTCAGGTAGTAGCGCACGACCGACTCGGCGGCGGTGACGCTGTCCACCCGTCCGAACCGCAGCTTCTCCAGATTGTTGTCGTCGCTGATGGCGTCGCTGCGAACCAGCCCCTGCTGGTGCATCCACGCTTCCAGGTCGGGATAGCTGTAGCCCAGCACCATCCCCACCGTGCGGCCGCGCAGCGCCCCCGGCTTGGACACGCTGAAAGCCTGCCCGGCAGGCAGCACGATCACATAGCGGTCGATATCGAACGGCACGGTCCACAGGTATTTTTTCTGGTCAACGTCGTTGAACCAGTGCGGCATCATGCCGATGACGATGCCGTCCAGTTCGCCTCGCTCGACTTGCAGCTGCAAGCGTTTGCGCGGCAGATAGATCAACTTGAAACTCAGCGGGCCGAGTTTTTTGCGGTTCAGGTAATCGACCAGGTCGGGATAGAGGCCGCTGCTGTCGCCGACCATCAGCGGCGCGACACGGGCGCTGGTGTAGACGTTGACGACCTCCCCCTGCGCCGCTCCGTGGAGCACGCCCAAGCACAGCATCGCCAGTGCCGTCAGGAACTTTTTCATACTTGAAATATAGCACGCCACAACACGGTCCGATTTAAGCCCGTCCCAACCTTGCAGGCGCAAAGGGCCCCGCAGGGCCCTTTCTTCGTTTTAGGACTGGGCGAAGGCCAGGAAGTCGGCGTTGAACTGGTCCTTGTGGGTGTCGGTCAGCCCGTGCGGCGCGCCGGCGTAGACGATCAGCTTGGCATGCTGGACGATGGCGGCCGAGGCCTTGCCGGCGGCGTCGATCGGCACGATCTGGTCGTCGTCGCCGTGGATGATCAGTGTCGGCTTGTCGAATTTCCTCAAATCGTCGCGGAAGTCGGTTTCCGAGAAGGCCTTGATCGAGTCATAGGTATTCTTGTGGCCGGCCTGCATGCCCTGGGCATACCAGGCCTGGATGATGCCCTGCGACGGCTTGGCGCCCGCACGGTTGTAGCCGTAGAACGGACCCGAGGCGATATCCAGGTACAGCTGCGCACGGTTGGCCACCGAGCCGGCGCGGATGCCGTCGAACACTGCCATCGGCAGGCCGCCCGGATTGGTCTCGGTTTTCAGCATCAGCGGCGGCACCGCCGAGATCAGGCCCAGCTTGGCGACGCGCCCGGTGCCGTGGCGGCCCACATAACGCGCCACCTCGCCGCCGCCGGTCGAGAAGCCGGCCAGGATGATGTTCTTCAAGTCCAGCGCTTCGATCAACTGCGCCAGGTCGTCGGCGTAGTGGTCCATGTCGTTGCCGTCCCACGGCTGGCTGGAGCGGCCGTGGCCGCGGCGGTCGTGGGTGATCACACGGAAACCATTGTTGGCCAAGTGGAAGGCCGCCGACTCCCAGCTGTCCGCGTTCAGCGGCCAGCCATGGCTCAGCACGACCGGCTGGCCGGTGCGTGGGCCCCAATCCTTGTAGTAGATCTCGACGCCGTCGCGGGTAGTGATGGTGCTGTTGGTAGTTTGGGTAGCGTTGTTCATGATCTTCTTCCTTTTAGTCGATGTGTGGATGACAAGTGTTGTGCTAAAGTTCCCGGCACGTTTGGCCTTGCGATGGAATGAATCTTAGGCCTGCCGGCGCGTTTGCGGAACAGACAGCCCTGCAAGCCCACTTTGCAAAAACGCAGGCCCCCAACCCGACACCGTCCATGCCCTCAAGTACCGACTTCGACTGGAACGACATCCCGCTGATCCTGGCGCTGGCCCGCAGCGGCAGCATGAGCGCCACCGGCCGCCAACTGGGCGTGGACGCCTCGACCATCAGCCGCCGCATCGCCGCCGCCGAAAAGTCGCTCAAGCTGCGCCTGTTCATCCGCGACAACACCGGCTACCAGCTGACCGACGCCGGCCAGGTCTTCGTCCAGCACGGCGAAGCGGTGTACGGCAACGTCCAGGGCATGTTGCAAGCCTCGTCGCAGGAGGCCGACGCCACCGCCGGCACGGTCAACATCACCTCCATCGACTTCCTGTTCGACTACTGGTTGCTGGAACACGTTCCCGCCCTGCACGCCCAGCATCCGCAGCTGCAACTGACGCTGCAGGCGGAAAACCAGAACCTGTCCTTCACCCGCCGCGAGGCCGACTTCGCCCTGCGTCTGGGCAAGCCGGGCGAGGACGCGGCGCTGGTGATGCGCAAGCTGGGCGACCTGGGCTTCGCCGTCTACGGCCACGCCCGCTTCGCGGACACGCCGCGCGCCTGCTGGGGCACCCAGCCGTGGATCGCCTACGACGACGCCCTGGCCGGCACCGGCGAGATGCGCTGGCTGGCGCAGATGGACCCGCAACCGCGCATCGTGCTCAAGGTGAACAGCCTGAGCACGATGGTGCGCGCCTGCCGCGCCGGCGTCGGCATGGCGCTCCTACCCTGCATCATGGGACAGCAGGAGGGACTGGAGCGCATCGGCGGCGGCGTCGAGGTGCAGCGCGACATCTGGCTGCTCAGCCATCGCGACGCCGGCTCCATCGCCCGCTACAAAACCGTCTCCGCCTGGCTATCGCAGCTCTACGCCGGCAGCCAGGACCTGTTGTGCGGCGCGGTTTCACACCGCTAATCCGCATTCTGACCCCTCGTTTTTGCAGTTCGTCACATCCCGGTGGATGTACAGGGGGCCCTTGTCTATAGTTCACTCAACGCAAGACAAAACGCAGTGAACCAAACCACCCAAGGAGCTCAAAATGAACATCGCTAAAAACATGGAAGCCATCTTCGTCGCCGCAATCGTCGTCGCCAGCGCTACCTCCTTCGCCACCGCCGCCGTACCGGCCATGCATACCGCCGCCCCAGTGGCAGCAGTCGCCGCCAAGGCCGACACCACGAAAATGCAAGTGGTGACCGTCAGCGCCAAGCGCCTGACCGCCGCTGAAAAAGCCGCACTGTAATCGCGCCCTGCAATCGATAAATAACTCACGCTGAACGACGGAGCGCATGATGAAAAAATATCTGAAGGCTGCGATGCTGGCCACGGTACTGAGCAGCGGCGCCAGCGCCGCGCTGGCCGCCGATGTGACCAGCGAAACCCGCAGCGTCGATGCGCGCGCCGTCAACATCGATCTTGATGGCGTCATCAGCCTCAAGGTCAAGCAAGGTCCAGTCGCGTCGCTGACTCTATACGGAGAGGCTGACGCGCTGAAAAAAGTGACGGTGGAGCAGACGGGCGATACCCTGCACATCGGCACCAGCAAGGTCCGCAGCAGCTTCACTTTCGGCTTCGGAAGAAAGCAAGACCTGCGGGCGGAACTGACGCTGCCAAATCTGCGCCAAGTGGTGTCGGGCGGCGTCGGTTCCACCGAAGTGTATGGCTTCAGCGGCGACAACCTGCGCCTGGCGTTGGACGGCGCCGGCTCGGTCAAGGTCAACGCCCAGTACCGCAACGTCGATGTGAAGCTGGGCGGCGTCGGCAGCATGACCGTCAACGCCGGCAATAGCGACAACGTCGACCTGAATCTGCGCGGCACCGGCCACATCGAAATCACCGGCCAGACCAAGCAGCTGCACGCCAGCCTTGGCGGCGTCGGCGGCCTCGATGCGGAGCAGCTGCGCGCCGACACGGTGGAAGTCACGATGTCAGGACTGGGGAGCGCGTCGGTGTACGCGAAGACCAGCGCGAATATGAAGTTATCGGGCATGGGTTCGGCCAAGGTGTACGGCAACCCGGCCAATCGTAGCGCCAGCGCCCGCGGCATGGGCAGCATCAGCTGGCAGTAAGGAATGCGGTAGTCCGCAGCAGGAAACACATGGGTGTGTTTTTACCGTCCGCGAGGCTCACTCCTCCCGGACGGTTTTTTTTTACTTCAGATAGCGGGCCTGCACGGCATCGCGCCCCAGCACGATCCGCATGTCGGCGTAGACCGACTTACCGTTCCGCGCTTGCAGCGGCAGGCCCAGTCGCTGCGCCAACGTCAGCGCCAGCACTTGCTGGTCGCGCTGGTACTCGATGCGGCTGACCGGCACCACGAACGGCTTCACATTGGTCAGGCGCGTGGCCTTGATGCCTTCCGCGTCCAGCGTGCGCGCCAGGCGCGCGGCCGCGCCGGCAACGCCGTTGCCGTTGCTGATCTCCAGCTTGACGCCTTGCGCCACAGGCGCCGCTTCAGCGCTGGCCGCCACGCGCAGCACTTCCACCAACGCCGCGCCAATCGTCCTCACTTCCGTGCGCGGCATCGAGGCGTCGACGACGGCCCTGGCCTGCGCCGCGCCTTGCTTCAACAGCGCGTAGTCGCGCTGCACGTCATGCGCTCGCAAGGTGGCGGCTTGCCTGAACATGGTCGCCGCCCGTTGGCGTTCGCCGCCCGCCTCCAGCGCGGCGCCCAGCTGCTCCCAGCGCGATGCCTCGGTCGGCTCCAGCAGGCAGGCCTGTTCCAGCGCGGTGACGGCGCCGGCTTTCCGGTCCGTCTCCGGCATTGGCGCCGTGGCCATGCCGCTGCACGCCATCAGCAACGCGCCGGTGCACGCGGCGCCCAGTGTACGTTTCATCATCGCCTCCTATTTTCCCAACATGCTCGGCAGCATGCGGTAAATCTGTATGCCGGCGGGGCCGATCAACACCAGCATCAGGGTCGGAAAAATACAGAAGATCAGCGGGAACAGCAGCTTTAATGCGATCTTGGCGGCGGCTTCCTCGGCGATCATGCTGCGCTTGGCGCGCAGATTGTCCGAGTGCACCCGCAGGGATTCGCCCATGCTGGTGCCGAAGCGTTCCGACTGTATCAGCATCGCCACCAGCGTATCGACATCGTCGACGCCGCTGCGCAAAGCCAGGTTGCGCAAGGCCTTCTCCTTGCTGAAGCCCGCGCGCATTTCCATCAGCGCCAGTTGCAGCTCCTGCGCCAGCGCCACGCTTTTGATGTGGATTTCGCCGGCCACCTTGGCCATGGCGCGTTCCAGGCTCAGGCCCGCTTCCACGCAGACGGTCAACAGATCCAGCGCATCGGGGAAGTTTTCGAAGATTTCGCGGCAGCGGCCGGCCGCCCTGCGCGATAGCATGACGTTCGGCAGGTAATAGCCGATGGCCGCCGTCATCAGCAGCAGGTAGATGAAGCCCCGGTTCAGCATGTTCTCCAGCGCGGCGGCGCCCAGCCCCGCCAGCAAGGCCGGGAGCCCCAGCGCCAGCAGCGTCTTGGCGGCGAAGTACAGCGACGGCGCCGACGCGCCGCGCCAGCCCGCGTTCATGAAACGGGTGCGCAACGGCGAGCGCTCCCAGCCCTCCTCCGGCAGCGACAGCCGCGAAAACGGTTGCGCCGCCTGCGCGACCTTCTCTATCCAGCCGCCGTCGACCGGCGCCGACGATTCCGACTTGCCGATAAAATCACCGAGCCGCTCGCGTATCGGCACCGACGAAAAGCTGAGCAGCGCCACCAGCGCCACGCCCACCACCACCGCGAACACGATAACGAGAAAGCCTATCTGCCGGATATCCATGCCGCGCTCCTTACACCCGTATGCGTATCACTTTGCGCATCCACATAACGCCGCCAGCGGCCATCGTCAACGCGTACCACGTCAGCGTCACGCCGGCCGGATCGGTCCACAGCACCTTCACGTAAGCGGGATTGGACAACATCATCAGCGCCAGCACGCCCAGCGGCAGCAAGCCCAGTATCCACGCCGACATCCGCCCCTCGGCCGACATCACGCGCACCTGCGCCAGCAGCCGCAGGCGGGCGCGTATCAGGCGGCTGATGCTGCCCAGGACTTCGGCCAGGTTGCCGCCGGATTCGCGCTGTATCAGCACCGCGATCACCAGGTAGCGCAGGTCGGTCAGCGGTACGCGCATCGCCAGGTTGTGCAAGGCTTCGTTCATCGGCACGCCGTAGTTGATCTCTTCGTAGGCGAACTTGAATTCGCCGGCGATCGGCTCCGGCATTTCCTCGCCCACCATCTGCATCACGTTGGCGAAGGAGTGGCCGGCCCTCAGCGCCCTGCCGAGAAAATCCGCGGCCTCCGGCAGCTGTTCCTCCAGCTTGACCAGGCGCGCGCGCCGCGTGCGCATCAACAGCGCCCAGGGCAGCGACAGTATCATCGCCAGCATGCCGGTCGCCGCCAGCGCCGGCAAATTCAACATGGCCGGCAGCATCAGTGCCGGCGCCAGCAACGCCAGCATGCAGCCGAGGAACTGCGCCACCGACCAGCGCACACCCGCTTGCAGCAGCAGTCGGTCCAGTAAAGCCAGGTGCTTGTAGCGGCGCAGGAATCTTTCGAGCGCCGGATTGCGGCTGTAGCTGCGCTGCTTGAGGATATCGATCCGCTCTCCGCCATGCTCGCCGCGCGCCGCCATCAGCCGCAGGCGCTTGGAGATGCGCCGCGCGCCGCTGCCGTGCGCGCCCGACCACCACAGCCAGGCGCCTTCGATCATCAGGATCACGGCGGCGAACAGCAGCACCGCAAAGGCGGAGAAGATCGCATCCATGTCGCTACTCGTAGATCTTGTCGGGATCGAACACGGAATCGGCCACCGGCACGCCAAACAGGCGCAGGCGGTCGGCGAAGCGCGGCCGCACGCCGGTGGCGGAGAAGCGGCCCAGCACCTTGCCGTTCGCATCCACGCCCTTTTGCTCGTAGCGGAAGATCTCATGCATGGCGATCACGTCGCCCTCCATGCCGGTGATCTCCTGCAGGCTGACCAGCTTGCGCGTGCCGTCGGTCAGCCGCGACACCTGCATCACCACCGTCACGGCGGAGCAGATCTGCTGCCGCGTGGCGCGCGGGGTCAGGTTCAAGCCGGTCATGCCGACCATGTTCTCCAGCCGCGACAAGGCGTCGCGCGGGGTGTTCGAGTGGATGGTGGCCAGCGAGCCTTCGTGGCCGGTGTTCATCGCCTGCAGCATGTCGAGCGCCTCCGGCCCGCGCACCTCGCCGAGGATGATGCGGTCCGGCCGCATGCGCAGCGCGTTGCGCACCAGCGAGCGCTGATTGACCTCGCCCTTGCCTTCGATGTTGGGCGGCCGCGTTTCCAGGCGCACCACATGCGGCTGGCGCATCTGCAGCTCCGCCGCGTCCTCGATGGTGACGATGCGTTCCGCCGCCGGGATAAAGCCGGACAGCACGTTCAGCATGGTGGTCTTGCCGCTGCCGGTGCCGCCGGAGATCAGGATGTTGACCTTGGCCTGGCCCAGCGCCTTCAGCACCTCCATCATCGGCGGCGTCAGGCTGCGGTAGTCGAGCAGGTTCTGCACCGTCAGCGGATTGACCGCGAAGCGGCGTATCGACAGGATGGGGCCATCGATCGCCAGCGGCGGAATGATGGCGTTCACGCGCGAGCCGTCCGGCAGCCGCGCATCGACCATCGGGCTCGATTCGTCCACGCGGCGGCCCACGCGCGAGACGATCTTCTCGATGATCTTCATCAGGTGGGCGTTGTCGTTGAAGGTCACGTCGGTCAGCTCCAGCCGGCCGGCGCGTTCGACGTAGACCTTGGCGCAGGTGTTGACCAGGATGTCGGACACGCCGGGATCGGCCAGCAGCGGCTCCAGCGGTCCGAAGCCCAGCATCTCGTGCTGGATGTCGAGCACCAGGCTATGCCGCTCATGCTGATTGAGCACGATGCGCTCTTCCTCGATGATGCGCTGGACCAGCAGCGCTAGCTCGTGCTTGAACTGCTCCGGCGTCAGCCGCTTCAGGCGTTCCAGGTCGATACGGTCGAGTATCGTCTGGTGCATGCTCTTCTTCAGCTCCTGGTAGGCCGATGCCGCCAGTCCCGGCAGGCCGCCGATAATCAGGCCCTGGCGGCTGTCGTCCGCCGTCGCCAGTCGTTCGCGTAAGCTCATGTCATTCTCCGTTGTCGTTGCGACCGAACAGGCGGTCGAACAAGCCTTTGCTCTCCGCCACCCGGCGCGCCGTCACCTGTTCCACCAGCTCGGCGAGGCTGCGCGCCACCGCGCTGCTGCGCGATAGTTGCAGCACCGGGATGCCCTGGTTGACCGAATCGGTGGCCGACAAATAATCGTTCGGCACCGTGTGCACCACCTCCGCGCCCAGCGCCTGCTCCAGGTCCATCAGACGCAGCTTGCCGCCCTTTTCGTAGCGGTTGACGATCAGGCGCGTGCGCTCGCTCGGATAGCCCAGCGAACGGAAGATATCCAGCAGGCGGCGGCCGTCGCGAATGTCCGGCAGCGCCAGTTGCAGCACCGGGTGGATAGTGTCCGCCTGGTCCAGCGCGCGCAGCGAGATGGCGTCGATCTGGCGGCCGACATCGAGCACGATGAAGTCGTAGTGCTGGCGCGCCACGCGCAGGATGCTGTCCATGTGCTCCGGCTTCATGTCGACCGCGTGGTTCGGATCGTCCGCCGCCGCCAACACGCCGAAGTTGGACGCCACGTGCACCAGGCAGGAATCGAGGAAGGAACCGTCCATGCGGCTGATCTGCGCGCAGATGTCGGACAGCGTCATCGCCGGCTTCTGGTCCGACACATACAACGTGGCGTCGCCGAACTGGCCGTGCAGGTCGATCAGCAGCACCTTCTTGTCGGCTAGCGCGGCCAGCGCGTAGCCGAAGTTGGTCGACAAGAAGGTCGCGCCGCTGCCACCCTTGCAGGAGATGAAGGCCAGCACCTTGCCCTCGCGCGTCTGGCTGACGCCGGCCGCCACTTCGATCCGCCCCATCGTTTCATGGAAGGCGCTGTGCACCAACGGCAGTTGCAGCACCTCGCGGATGCCGGCACGCATGGCGCGGATCAGCAGGTCCTGCTGTGGCTCGCGCGTCAGCAGCATGAAGGAGGACGATGGATACAGCTTGCTGAGGCGCTCGACCAGTTCCGCCTCGTCCGCGCCCACATCGCTGGCGTCGACGATCACCAGCTCCGGCGTCTCCGGCAACTGGCGTTCGACCGCGTCGCGCAGGCCGTTGCGCGACGCCACCAGCTGCAAGGCCGGCATGCGCGCGGAGCCTTGCGCGGCGACTTCGGCGTGCAGCAGGCTGTCCCTGCTGATCATCAGTGCTTTCATGGTCACTCCTCACTTGGCGCCGCTGACGCCGATGGTAAATGCGGACGACTGCGGCGCTGGATCGCTGCTGGCCTTCTGGTAGCGTTCAAACGCGGCGTGCGCGGCGCGGCCGTCCATGCCGGCCACCGGGTCGCCGTTGCGGCCGGCGTCCGCGTCGATCACCTGCTGCGCCAGCGTTACGCGGGCGATCTCGCCGAAGTGCCGGTCCCATTGCGGCGTGGTGAAGCCGGGGTCCAGGGCGCAGGAGGCCAGCATGCATGCCATCGGCAGGCTCAGTAGATATCGCATCGTCGTATCCCGTTTATTTGTGGTCGGTAATCTGGGCCGGAGGCCCTTCCATGCGCCCTTCGAGGAAGAGCTGGGCGCGGCTCGGTGTGGTGATACTGTCGGTCGGCAGCTTGTAATTCGGCGGCAGCGGCTTCACCAGGTGCGGCGTCACCACGAACAGCAGCTCGGTGCGGTCCTGCTGGAAGTCGGTGCTGCGGAACAGCGCCCCCAGCACCGGCAGCTCACCCAGCACCGGCAGGCCGCGGATGTTGGTGGTCTGGTTGTTTCTGATCAGGCCACCGATGGCGAAGCTCTGGCCGTCGAACAGTTCGACCGTGGTGGCGGCGCGGCGCGTGGTGATCAAGGGCAGGATGGCGCCGCCCGAGAAGCCGGCCGCCGAGATGCCGATGCCTTCGCGCGACAGCTCCGAGACCTCCGGCGCCACGCGCAGGTTGATGCGGCCGCCGGCCAGCACGGTGGGCGTGAAGTGCAGGCCGATGCCGAACTCCTTTTCCTCCAGCGTGATCTTGTTGTTGTCCTGCGCGACCGGCACGAAGATCTTGCCGCCCGCCAGAAAGCTGCCTTCCTGGCCGCTGATCGCCATCACCGTCGGTTCGGCCAGGACGCGCACCAGGCCATCCTGCTTGTCGGCGGCGATGCCCAAGTGGTTACCCCCGGCCTTGCCGGCGCTGAGCAGACCTTTCAATGTCCCGCTGATAAAGTTCGATGCCAGTGTGGAGCTCCAGGTGCCGCCGCCAAAACCAAGCGATATCCCGCTCTCCAGCTTGTCCAGCAGCGTCTTGGAGACCTCGGCAATCTTCACCTCCAACATCACCTGCTGCGGCGCGCCGACGTTGAGGAAGTTGACGATGCGCGTTGCGCCCGCAGCGGCGGCTGCCGCCGGCGTCTGCGGCGCGGCCGGTACCGCAGGCGCGGCGCCACCGGCCGCGCCGCCCTTGTCGCCCTTGGCCGCCTCCAGCGCCTGCGCCGGACGCCGCACGAACGCGGAGGCCAGTTCCAGCACGCGCGCCGCCGTCGGCGCATCATCGACCGTGCCGCTGATGACCAGCGTGTCGCCGGCCGCGCTGACGCTGATGTCCTTCTGCTCCGGCATCAGCGCGGCCAGGGCGTTCTGCAGCGCGGTGGGATCGATGCCGACCACCACCTCGATCACGTTACACATGCCGCTGCGTCCCTGCACGATCATATTGCTGCTGCCGATGTCGACGCCGACCACGTACAGCGTGTCCGGCGCCACCAGCATCGCCTGCAGCACGGCTGGATTGCCGACGCTGCGCGCCAGCACCGCTTCCGGCATGCGCATCAACGTCGACTTGCCCAGCGCGAGCGTCAGGTTGCCCGGCGTGGCCGCCTGGCCGCCGCACCGCAGGCTTACGGCGTCGCGGCCCGGCGACGCGTCCGGCGCGGGGCGTCCGGCGCCGGGGACGGTGGACGGTACGGTCGCAGCGGCATTCGCGGCGGTAGCCGTTGGCCCCATGCCAACCATCGCCAACAGCAGCGCCGCGTGTCGTAGCGTCGTCATGGCCGGCTCACAGGCATTCCTGCGTGCGCTGCACGCCGGCGATCACGCCGACGCAGGCGCGGGCACGCGGTGCGGCTTGCGCCAGTTGCGGGCGCGGCTTGGCAACGGCGGCGGGCGTCTCCACCGCCGCCGCAGGCGCCCTGGCAATGCCGAGCAAACTGGTTTTGGTCGCGCCGTCCGTCACGCCCGGACGCGGATCGACCTGGTTGCGCAGCACCAGCGACAGCGTGCCGACGCTGCGCGCCAGGTCGATGTTCTCGGCCTGCGCCGGCGTCACCTCCAGCGTCACGGCGTTGACCACGCGCGGCTTGGTTTCGTCGCGCCCCACTTCCTGCGCCACGGCCAGCACCAATATCCGTTCCAGCACGATTTTGGAAATCGCGTTCTCGTTGCCGGTGGCGGCGGCCTGCGTGTTGACGAGGATGTCGACAAAATTGCCCGGCAGCGCAAAGCCGGCCACACCCACCACGTCATTGACGCGCACCGTGATGGCCCGCTTGCCTTCCGAGATCAGCGCCGACAAGCCGCCCAGCGTTCCGGCCGGCGCCAGCTTGGCCTCGCTCAAAGGCTCGTCGCGCAGCACGCTGGTTTTCAGCACACGTCCCACCAGCTTGGCGCCGTCGCGGATGGCGCCGCGCGGCAGGCTGTCGGCTGGCCAGTCGATCGCCTTCAGCATCTCCGGCGTCAGGCGCTGGCCGAGGTTCACATCGGTGGCGGCGACGATGATCTTGTTGGCCGACGTCGGCGTCTGGCGCAGCAGCCAGCGCGAGGCCAGCACCACCGCCACCAGTCCCAGTACGATGGCCAGCGCCATCATCATCAGTGCGCGCCGGTTGTTCATGCTATGCGCCGTTGCAGTTGGTCGATGGCGTCGGCCGGCGCCGCGACGCCGGTGGCGAACATGCTGATCCAGGCCTGCTCCAGCGTCTCCAGGCTGACGCGCGCGGGCTCGCCGAGGAAGCCGGCGAAGTCATTGATGCGGCCTATGATCTCGCGCGGGTAGCAGGCTAGCAGCGACAGGCCACTGCCGGCATGCAGCTCTTCAATCAGGTAGCCCAGCGCCGCCTCGTCGAGCGCCACGCCGGCGGCGACGCACTGCTGGCGAAACAGGTTGCGGTAATTGGCCGACTCCAGCGGCCCGACCGGGATCTTGTAGCCGACCCGGCGCAAGGCCGCCGCGTCCAGCAGCACCTCCGGCGCCAGGCTGGTGGCGAACACCAGCTGCATGCGGCAAGGCACACTGAAGTGACAGCCGCCGGCCAGCGCCAGCTGGCTGCGTTCCAGTTCCCGCGCCTGCGAGAAGCGGTTCAGCAGATCGACGGCCGCCATGCGCTGCCGGCCCAGGTCATCGACGATCAGCAAGCCGTTGTTGGCCTTCAGCTGCGGCGGCGCGCGATAGCAGCCGCTATGGCTGTCCGCCTGCAGCTCCAGCATGTCGGCGCTCAGGTCGGCGTCCAGCGCCACCACGGGCCGCACGCACAGCACCCAGCGCGGATCGCTGCTGCGGCGCTCCTGCGCCTGCCGCAGCTGGCGCATATGCTGCGGCGCCGGCGCGCGGTGCAGCAGCGCGTCGTAGACCTGGACGATCTCCTGCCCCACCACCAGCGCATGCGGCACCGCGATCACGCCTTGCAGCAGGGCGCCCAGGCGGCGCGCCAGCATCGACTTGCCGCTGCCCGACGGCCCATGCAGCAGCACCGTGCGGCCGGCGTGCATGGCCGCGCCCAGCATGCGCTGCACGGCGGGGCTGAGGAAATCGTCGGCGAATTCTGCGGCCAGTTCGTCGGCGCACAGCTGCGGCGCCTGGGCGGCCTGGCGTTCGACCATGGCGCGGTAAGCGTCCAGGGTCACCGGCGCCGGGCCGACGTAGGCGCAGCGATCCATCCAGGCGCCGGCGCGCAGGCGGCCGGCCGACGTCAGTTGATACTGCACGTCGATGTCCGATTCGCCTCGCCAGGCCACTTCGACCACATGCTCGGCCACCATGAATTCCAGCGCTTCGCGCAACACATTGATCGACAGGTGCAGCCGCGTGGTCAGCACCGGCAAGTGGATTTTCCCGCTGATGAAAATGGTCTTGGCGATCAGCTCGACGATCAGCTGCTGCGACAAGCCGCTGTCGCGCACCGTCTTGGGCTGGGCCGGCAGCAGCTCGGCGGGATCGGCATGGAGGGCGGAGGTAAGCGATTCTACGGCGAGCATGACGATCTCCAGCGGTGGAATTAGTTACGTTGAGGAATCAAGTCTATCGGCCCGCGCTTTGTGGATATTGACGCGCAGCAAATTCGTGGCTAGCGGCCGATCAGCGATGTGCGAGCGCCACCATCGCCATCGTGGCCAGCGCGATCGCCAGGCCGTAGGGGATGCCGCCGACACTGGCGCCCGGCGCCAGCGGCACCGCTTGCAGTGGCAAGCCCAGGCTGCGCAGCAGTAGCGGTTTGCAGATCGTCACCACGTTGCGCCAGCCGTCGCGCCAGCGGCCGTTAAACAAGAGCATCAGCAGACCCATCAGGCCGCCGACAAGCGTGGCCAGCACCGCCACCTTCAGCGCCATCAGCGGGCCGACGAAGCTGCCGACCATGGCCATCAGCTTGACGTCGCCGGCCGCCATGCCGCGCAATAAATACAAGGGCAGGAATAAAAAAAAGCCGGCCAGGCTGCCGGCTGCCCACTGCGTCAACGGCGCCCAGTGCTGGCTACCCAACAGGTGCAGCATCAACGCCAGCAGCAGGCCGCTGAGGATCAGCACATTCGGGATTTTGCGCAGGGCCAGATCCGTCACGGCCGCTTGCGCAACCAGGCAGATCAAGATCACTTCGATCGCATTCAACATGACGGCCTCTCCAACGTAAGGCTTTCCAGCCAGGCTGCGGCTGGAAAGCCAGGTGGTTACGCGCTGGTGATCCTCGTGGCGAGGTTGGTGAAGGCAGTGGTCAGCGCCGTGCCCAGTAAAGCGTAGATGGTAACGATCGCCGTCGCCATCGTCGCCGCGATCAAGCCATATTCAATGGCGGTAATCCCGTCTTCGTCGTGTGCGAACACCTTTGCTGCTGCAATAAGCGAGTTCATGATTTACTCCTGGATAAAGTCAAAAAAGTACCCCTGGCGCGGTTGGCTGACTAGCAGATCGCCAGTGCCGCGCCATTAAGGCTTACTATACGGATCGGAGTTTTCCGAGAGTTGACTTGACGCAAGCTTTCCATGTGGCATTATTTTCATGGGTTTGACGAAAATGTGTGCACGGGACACACTTCATGGCTGGCTTATGTCAAACTGCATCAGTTTCCCGGCCGGTAAGCTGGAAGGGGTTATCCAGCTGTCGGAAAAAGGTCGCATACAGTTGCAAGGAATGTTTTTTTTCGCACACATGAATTGCCTTGATTGCAAAAAGCTATTATCCTGCTTAGCTGTTCTTTGGAAAGGCCCCGTGTTGCAGCTTCACTGTGCGCCTGACTATCAAAGAGATTGGCTTGATAGGCGTGTACGAAACGTGGCTCGACACAAGGTTGTGTGATTATTTTCCAGAGAAGAAAATGGATTCCCTACTGAAACACATGGTGGACATGACCGGCCACCGCGATCACACGATGCTCGACATCTCCGTGATCTCGGCGGTGCAGGAACTTGCACGCGCCAGCCAGGTCCGCGTTCTGACGCTGGCCACAGTCAGGGGCAAGACCTTTGTCCGCCCGCGCACCATCATCTGCGCCGGCCAAGCGGCGCGCATGGTCGACACCACGGACCTGCACAATCCCGGCGAACCCATCGAGAACATCCCGGCCCTGGCCGAGTGCCTCGCCAACCACGAATCGGGTGCCGACGTCGCCAACGAGGCGGGCGAGCACACGCTGTGGCTGCCGATCTGGCTGGGCGACAAGGCCGACACCTGCCTGGAAATCGTCAACCCGACACCGTACACCAGCGACACCATCCACGTCATCGGCGGCATCGTCAGCGTCTACCGCAACTTCCAGAACCTGCTGGACTACAGCGAACGCGATTCGCTGACCGGCCTGCTCAACCGCAAGACCTTCGACGACCAACTGGCCAAGATGCTGGCCGCCAGCACCGAACAAGATGCCCTCACGCTGCCGGGCGAAGCGGAACGCCGCAGCCACCACGAGCAGGAAAAGCAATGGCTGGCCGTGGTCGATGTCGACCATTTCAAGCATGTTAACGACCGTTTCGGCCATTTATACGGCGATGAGGTCTTGATCCTGATCGCCAACCTGCTCACCTCCTCGTTCCGCGCGCAAGACCGCGTGTTCCGTTTCGGCGGCGAGGAATTCGTCGTGCTGCTGCGCTCGACCACCCTGGACAACGCCAAGAAGATCATCGACCGCTTCCGCACGAACGTGGCGTCGCATGATTTCCCGCAAGTGGGCAAGGTGACGGTCAGCGTGGGGTTTGTCAGCATCAGCGCGCTGGAGGCGCCGGTGATCATCCTGGGACACGCCGACCAGGCGCTGTACTACGCGAAAAGCCACGGCCGCAACCTGGCCTGCCACTACGACGAGCTGGTCGATGGCGGCATGTTGCAAGCCATCGCATCCAACGATACCGCCGAGTTCTTCTAGTCCCCGGCCTCAGGCTAACGTCAGAAAACGCATGGGATCTACGTTCCACTTGCTGGGCGATTCGTGGCCGACGATCTTGTCGCCGCCGCCAAAGCCCAGCCCCCGCGACAAATCGATGGTTTCCGGCTTGATGTAGAGATTTTGCTTGGTGTTGAAGAAAACATTGACCTTGGGCGCCAGCAAATTGGTCTCGTGTGGCTCAATCACCACACCCAGGCGTCCCGACTCCAGCATCACCATGGTGCCGACCGGATAGATCCCTACACAGCGCATAAATTCCTGCGCGAACTGCGGATTGAAGTGGAACTTGCTCCATTCATAAATCTTGCGCAAGGCCGCCGCCGCCGGCATGCCCTTGTGATAGCAGCGGTCCGCCGTAATGGCGTCGTACACGTCGACAATCGCCGCCATCTGCGCCAATTCGCTGATCTCGTCGGCCGCCTGCTTGTTCGGATAGCCGCTGCCGTCGCGCCGTTCGTGGTGGTGCAGCGTGATGTCCAGCGGTATCGGACCGATCTCCGGCGATTGCAGCAAGATGTTGTAGCCATCCTGGGGATGACGCTTGATGATGGCGAATTCCTCGTCCGTTAGCGGACCGGGCTTGTTCAGGATGGCGTCCGGCACCAGGGCCTTGCCGGTGTCGTGCAGCAGCCCGCCCAGGCCGGCCTGGTGGGTCCTCTCGGGGTCGAAGCCGCGCGAACGGCAGAATGCCACCAGCAGCGTACAGACGCTAACCGAGTGCAAAAAGGTGTAATCGTCCTTGTTCTTGATGCGCAGCAAACCAACCAGCGCACCCGGGTTGCGCAAGATAGATTCGGTGATATTCTGCACCACCGGCTGGACTTGATCGAGTTCGATGGCTTTGCCCAGGCGCGCATCCTGCATCACGGTGCGCACCAGCGTCGACGCCTGGTGGCGGATCTGCACCGCGCGCTTCATTTCCTCGCCCAGTGAAACGCGGGTGATGACCGGCGCCTTGGCGACGATTTCCACGATTTCGCGTTCGGTCGCCGCCTGTGCCTCGTCCAGCGACGGCGCGTCCTGCACGTCCAACCCCTTGCTGTTGTCTATGACAACGTCATGGATGCCGGCATTGATAATCTTGCGAATTTCGTCTTCGCTGGAGATCAGGAAACGGTTGCGGACGAATGGATGGGTCATCCAGTCGCAGCTCAGGTCATGGATGTACATGCCCACTTTTAGCTGCGAAGAGTCGACTTTCTTTAACATACTGGTACCCACTTTTAAGAGGCTGGAAACAGCGGAAAGGGTTGATGCCAGTATAGCAAATAGTTTCCTATCAGGATTAGATTTACAGGTGCTACCATTTGTTTGTCTAGGTAAACAGTCCCCCAAGCCATGGAATTACGCCAACTTCGTTACTTTGTAGCCATAGTCGATCACGGTTCGCTGTCGCGGGCGGCCGTGGTGCTGCATATTGCACAACCGGCACTGACCCAACAGTTAAGGCAGCTGGAAGAAGAGCTGGGCGTGCAATTGCTGCACCGCTCGGCACAGGGCGTGCTCAGCACGGACGCCGGCAAGATCTTCTACGAACACGCCCAGGCCATCCTCAAGCAGGTGGCGGACGCCCGCTCGGCCGTGGCGCAGTCGGCCGAACGCCCCAGCGGCGCGGTCACACTGGGACTGCCGCACAGCATATCCGGCGCGCTGGCGCTGCCGCTGTTGACGGCAACGCGCGCCCAATATCCCGAAATCACCCTGCAACTGACGGAAGAACTGACCGGCAACCTGAGCGAGCAGCTCAAGTCCGGCCGCGTCAATCTGGCCGTGCTGTTCGACGACGGCCAGCTGGCCCAGTTCGCCACCACCCCGCTGGTGGAAGAGGAACTGCGCTTCATCTGTCGCGCCGATGCGACTTACGCGCAAGGTGAGCAGGCACTCACCTTGACGCAGACGCTGAAAACCACGCTGATCCTGCCCGGCCTGCAACACGGCGTGCGGCCGCGCATCGAAAGCGTGGCGCGCGAGGCCGGACTGACACTGGGAAACGTCATCGAGATCAATTCCATCGCCATCCTCAAATCCGCCATCCTGGCCGACATGGGCGCCACCATCCTGCCGTCCGCGCCCGTCCTGGACGAGCTGGAGCGTGGCGCCATGCGCTCCCACCGCATCCACAGCCCGTCGATTTCGCGCACGGTGGTGTTATGTGCCTCCAAGAATATTCCGCTGACCAACGCGGCGGCGGCGGTCAGCCGGCTGGTGCAGCAAGTGAGCGCGCAGTTGTGCGCCGGCGACACTTGGCCGGGCGCGACCGCCATCGGCTGAGCCCCCTCCCTTAGCCATCACTTTTTCTTATACCCCCATCGGCATTCCGTATTTCCGTATACGTCAACTAGCGCCCATACTCTGCTACAAAGCGGGTTTTTTAAGCCTAAAATACCTGCAACGCCGCTAACCATGCGGCCCATGGCCTGATCCTGGCGCGCCTACCCGGCGCCACCAAGTTTGGGCGCGATCTGACACAACACCGGAGACACCACCATGCCCGATACCACGGCACACGGCCCAGCAACGTCCACCAGAGACGCCGCCCCATCCCGCCTCACCACCGTCAGCCTCGACGACAAATACACCGCGATCAAAGACGACATCTTCCTGTCCGGCATCCAGGCGCTGGTGCGCCTGCCGATGATGCAGCGCGTGCGCGACCAGGCGGCCGGCCTGAACACCGCCGGTTTCATTTCCGGCTATCGCGGCTCGCCGCTGGGCGGCCTGGACGAGAACCTGTGGAAAGCCCAGCCGCACCTGGAAGCGCACCACGTGCAGTTCGTGCCGGGCGTGAACGAGGATCTGGCCGCGACCGCCGTCTGGGGTTCGCAGCAGGTCGACCTGATCGGCGAAGCCAAGTACGACGGCGTGTTCGCCATGTGGTACGGCAAGGGCCCGGGCGTGGACCGCTGCGGCGACGTCTTCAAGCATATGAACCATGCGGGCACGTCCAAGCACGGCGGCGTGCTGCTGGTGGCCGGCGACGACCACGGCGCCTATTCGTCGACGCTGCCGCACCAGTCGGACCACCTGTTCTCGGCCTCGATGATCCCGCTGCTGTACCCATGCAATGTGCAGGAATACCTGGACCTGGGCATCCACGGCTGGGCCATGTCGCGCTTCTCCGGCTGCACGGTGGCGTTCAAGGCATTGGCCGACACGGTCGAATCGTCGGCCTCGGTCGACGCCGATCCGTTCCGCGTCGAGGTCAAGATCCCGCAGGACTTCGTCATGCCGGAGGGCGGCCTGAACGCGCGCCTGTCCAGCATCCCGCTGGGCCAGCAGGCGCGCAATCAGGAAGCGCTGATGCAGGACTACAAAATCTACGCCGCGCTGGCCTATGCGCGCGAGAACAAACTCAATCACACCACCATCACCAGCCCGAACGCCAAGCTGGGCATCATCGCCTCCGGCAAGTCCTACCTGGACGTGCTGGAAGCGCTGGAGGAACTGGGCATTGACGAGAAGATGGCGGCCGACGTCGGCCTGCGCCTGTTCAAGGTCGCGATGCCATGGCCGCTGGAGCCGGACAGCGTGCGCGAATTCGCGCAGGGCCTGGACGAGATCCTGGTGGTCGAGGAAAAGCGCCAGATCGTCGAGTACCAGTTGAAGGAACAGCTGTACAACTGGCGCGACGACGTGCGTCCACGCGTGATCGGCAAGTTCGATGAAAAAGGCGAGTGGGTCGCCCCGCGCGGCGAATGGCTGTTGACCTCCAAGGCTGACTTCTCCGTGTCGCAAGTGGCGCGCGTGATCGCCTCGCGCGTCAAGCGCCTGATCTCGGACCCGGTCACCTGCGACCATATCAAGGCCCGCCTGAGCTTCCTCGACGCCAAAGACGCGGTGCTGAAGAAAGCCATCAACACCCCGTTCCGTCCAGCGTTCTACTGCTCCGGATGCCCGCACAACACCTCGACCAAGGTCCCGGAAGGCAGCCTGGCGCTGGCCGGCATCGGCTGCCACGTGATGGCGACCTCGATCTACCCCGAGTTCAACAAGCTGACCACGCACATGGGCGGCGAAGGCGCGCCGTGGATCGGCCAGGCCGCGTTCTCGAAGATTCCGCACGTGTTCCAGAACCTGGGCGACGGCACCTACTTCCACTCCGGCTACCTGGCGATCCGCGCGGCCGTGGCGGCCAAGGTCAACATGACCTACAAGATCCTCTACAACGACGCGGTCGCGATGACGGGCGGCCAGCCGGTCGACGGCATCACCTCGGTGCCGATGATCGCGCAGCAGATGGCGGCCGAAGGCGTCAAACGCATCGCGCTGGTCACCGAAGACCTGGGCCGCTACACCGACCGCAGCGCGCTGCCATCAATCGTCAGCCTGCACGACCGCAAGGACATGGACGCGGTGCAGCGCGAGCTGCGCGAAGTGGGCGGCGTATCGGTGCTGATCTACGACCAGACCTGCGCGGCCGAGAAGCGCCGCCGCCGGAAGAAGGGCGAGTTCCCCGACCCTGCCAAGCGCATGGTCATCAACGAAGCCGTGTGCGAAGGCTGCGGCGATTGCGGCATCCAGTCCAACTGCACCTCCATCCTGCCGAAGGAAACGGAGTTCGGCCGCAAGCGCACCATCGACCAGTCGTCCTGCAACAAGGACTACTCGTGCGTGAAGGGCTTCTGCCCGAGCTTCGTCACCGTCGAAGGCGGATCGCTGAAGAAGACCAAGACCGGCGTCACCAAGGACAACGCCGACGACGGCTTCGGCGCCCTGCCGGAACCGGTGCTGCCATCGTGCGACCAGCCGTACAACATCCTGATCAACGGCATCGGCGGCACCGGCGTGATCACCGTCGGCGCGCTGATGGGCATGGCCGCGCACCTGGAAGGCAAGGGCGCGTCGGTGCTGGACATGACCGGCATGTCGCAGAAAAACGGTTCGGTCACCTCGCACGTCAAAGTCGCGAAGACCCCGGCCCACCTGCGCGCGCAACGCATCGCCACCGGCGAAGCGGACGTGATCCTCGGCTGCGACATGCTGACCGCCGGCGCCGCCGACGCGGTGTCGAAGATGCGTCCGGGCCGCACGCTGGCCATCGTCAACCTGCACGAGCAGCCGCCAGGCACCTTCGCGCAGAACGCCGACTGGCAGTATCCGGTGGCCGAAGTACGCGCGCTGATCGAGGAATCGGTCGGTGCCGGCGCCGCCGAATTCATCGACGCCACCAAGCTGGCCACCGCGCTGATGGGCGACTCCATCGCCGCCAACCTGTTCATGCTCGGTTACGCATGGCAGAAGGGCCGCATCCCATTGAACGAAGCATCGCTGCTGCGCGCGATTGAGCTCAACGGCGTCGGCATCGCATCCAACAAGAAAAGCTTCCTGTGGGGCCGCCGCGCCGCCGTGGACCTGAAGCGCGTCGAGCGCGTGGCCATGCCGACGCAGGCGATCGTGATGCAGATGCCGCAAAGCCTGGAGAACGTCATCAACAAGCGCGTCGAGTTCCTGACCGCTTACCAGAACGCCGCCTACGCCTCGAGCTACGAGCAGCTGGTGTCGCAGGTGCGCGCGAAGGAAACCGCCCTGGGCCTCGGCAACAAGCTGTCCACCGCCGTCGCCAAGTACGCCTTCAAGCTGATGGCCTACAAGGATGAATACGAAGTGGCGCGCCTGTACACCGACGGTCGTTTCGTCGAACAGCTCAAGCAGCAGTTCGAAGGCGACTTCTCGGTCAAGTTCAACCTGGCGCCGCCGATGTTCGCCAAGAAGGACGCCAAGGGCCATCTGGTCAAGGCGGAATTCGGCTCGTGGATGTGGAGCGCGTTCAAGCTGCTGGCCAAGTTCAAGGGCCTGCGCGGCGGCGCGTTCGACATCTTCGGCTACACCGAGGAGCGCAAGATGGAGCGCGCGCTGATCGTCGAATACCGCGATCTGGTCAATTCGTTGATGGACCAGCTGTCGCCGGAAAACCACGCCACCGCCGTGGAACTGGCCGGCCTGCCGGAAAAAGTGCGCGGCTTCGGCCACGTGAAGGAAAAGGCTGTCGCCACCTTCCGTACCGAGAAGGCACGCCTGCTGGCGCAATTCGGCCAACAACGCGCAGCGTAAAGCATCATGGGGCAGGCTGCGGCCTGCCCCCACAATTCGCTTGACTTGACGTTAACGTAAACGTCATATAATGAACCAAACAAAGCACAAAATCCCAAGGGACACCATGAACGACCTCTCCGCTCCGAAAGTTGTAGCCGTGCCGGATCAACCGCGCCTGAACAATAAAGTCCGTTTCGTCACCGCAGCCTCGCTGTTCGACGGCCACGACGCCTCGATCAACATCATGCGCCGCATCCTGCAATCGAACGGCGTCGAAGTGGTCCACCTGGGCCACAACCGCTCGGTCGACGAAGTCGTCACCGCGGCGCTGGCCGAAGATGTGCAAGGCATCGCCATCTCCAGCTACCAGGGCGGCCACGTCGAATACTTCAAATACATGATCGACCTGCTGCGCGCGCGCGGCGGCGCCCACATCAAGGTATTCGGCGGCGGCGGCGGCGTCATCGTCCCTGACGAAATCGCCGACCTGCATGCCTACGGCGTCACCAAGATCTTCAGCCCGGAAGACGGCCAGCGCATGGGCCTCGTCGGCATGATCCAGTGGATGGTGCAGCAGTGCGACATCGACCTGTCCAGCTATTCGCCCACCTCGCTGGCGCCATTAAAGGAAGGCGACATCGCCGCCCGCCACCGCCCGCTGGCCCAGCTGATCACCGCGCTGGAAAACGAAAAAGCCTCCCCTGCCCTGCGCGCCGAACTGCTGGCCGCCGCCGAAGGCCTGGCCGTGCCAACGCTGGGCATCACCGGCACCGGCGGCGCCGGCAAATCCTCGCTGACCGATGAACTGATACGCCGCATCCGCCTCGACCAGGGCGACGCCGTCAACATCGCCATCATCTCGATCGACCCGTCGCGCCGCAAATCCGGCGGCGCGCTGCTGGGCGACCGGATCCGCATGAACGCGATCAATCCGTGGGCGGCCAATGGCCAGCTTCAAAGCCGCGTCTTCATGCGCTCGCTGGCCACGCGCGAAGCAGGCTCCGAGATTTCGCAGGCGCTGCCCGATGTTATCGCCGCCTGCAAAGTGGCGGGCTTCGACCTGGTGATCGTCGAAACCTCCGGCATCGGCCAGGGCGACGCCGCCATCGTGCCGCATGTCGACGTGTCGATGTATGTGATGACGCCGGAATTCGGCGCCGCCTCGCAGCTGGAAAAAATCGACATGCTCGATTTCGCCGACTTCATCGCCATCAACAAATTCGACCGCAAAGGTTCGCAGGACGCGCTGCGCGACGTCGCCAAGCAGTACCAGCGCAACCGCGAAATGTGGAGCAAGCGTCCGGACGAAATGCCGGTCTACGGCACCCAGGCGTCGCGCTTCAACGACGACGGCGTGACCGCGCTGTATCAAGGCCTGCTGCCCAAGCTGGCGCAATTCGGCCTGAAGGCCAAGCCGGGCAAGCTGGCGCCGGTGGATGTGCGCTTCTCCAGCGGCAAACACGTGATCGTGCCACCGGCACGCGCGCGCTATCTGGCAGAGATCGCCGACACCGTGCGCGGCTACCACCGCTTTACGCGCAAGCAGGTAACGCTGGCGCGCGAACGCCAGCAGCTGACCGAATCGAAACGCATGCTGGCAATCGCCCACAAAACCGCCGACTTTGACGACCTGATCGCCGAACGCGATGCCGAGATGGACGGCGGCGCCAAGAAGCTACTGGCCCAGTGGCCGGACATGCAGGCCGCCTACGCGGGCGACGATTACGTCGTCAAAATCCGCGACAAGGAAATTCGCACCCGCCTGATCCAGCACACCCTGTCCGGCACCAAGATCCGCAAGGTGGCCCTGCCGCGTTATGAAGACCACGGCGAAGTGCTGCGCTTCCTGATGCTGGAAAACGTGCCGGGCTCCTTCCCGTTCACGGCCGGCGTGTTCGCCTTCAAGCGCGAAGGCGAAGACCCGACCCGCATGTTCGCCGGCGAAGGCGACGCCTTCCGCACCAACCGCCGCTTCAAGCTGGTCTCCACCGGCATGGACGCCAAGCGCCTGTCGACCGCGTTCGACTCCGTGACCTTGTACGGCGCCGATCCTGCGCTGCGTCCTGACATCTACGGCAAGGTCGGCAACTCCGGCGTATCGATCGCCACGCTGGACGACATGAAGGTGCTGTACGACGGCTTCAACCTGTGCAGCCCGAGCACCTCGGTGTCGATGACCATCAACGGCCCGGCACCGACCATCCTGGCGATGTTCATGAACACCGCCATCGACCAGCAGGTTGAAAAATTCGTCGAAGAGAACAAGCGCCAGCCTAGCGCCGACGAAGCGGCCAAGATCAAGGACTGGGTCCTGCAAAACGTGCGCGGCACCGTGCAGGCCGACATCCTGAAGGAAGACCAGGGCCAGAACACCTGCATCTTCTCGACCGAGTTCTCGCTGAAGGTGATGGGCGACATCCAGGAATACTTCGTCCACCACCAGGTGCGCAACTTCTACTCGGTGTCGATCTCCGGCTACCACATCGCCGAAGCGGGCGCGAACCCGATCTCGCAACTGGCGTTCACGCTGTCGAACGGCTTCACGTTTGTGGAAGCCTACCTGGCGCGCGGCATGCACATCGACGACTTCGCGCCGAACCTGTCGTTCTTCTTCTCGAACGGCATGGACCCGGAATACACGGTGCTGGGCCGCGTGGCGCGCCGCCTGTGGGCGGTGGCGATGCGCGACAAGTACGGCGCCAACGACCGTTCGCAAAAGCTCAAGTACCACGTGCAGACCTCGGGCCGTTCGCTGCACGCGCAGGAGATCGACTTCAACGACATCCGCACCACGCTGCAGGCGCTGATCGCGATCTACGACAACTGCAACTCGCTGCACACCAACGCCTACGACGAAGCGATCACCACGCCGACCGACGAATCGGTGCGTCGCGCGCTGGCGATCCAGCTGATCATCAACCGCGAATGGGGCCTGGCCAAGAACGAGAACCCGAACCAGGGCTCGTTCATCATGGAAGAGCTGACCGACCTGGTGGAAGAAGCGGTGCTGCAGGAGTTCGAACGCATCGCCGAGCGCGGTGGCGTGCTGGGTGCGATGGAAACCGGCTACCAGCGCGGCAAGATCCAGGAAGAGTCGATGCTATACGAGCACCAGAAGCACGACGGCACGCTGCCTATCATCGGCGTCAACACCTTCCGCAATCCGAAGGCGACCGGCGAGCCGCAAAAGATCGAACTGGCCCGCTCAACCGACGACGAAAAACAATCGCAGCTCACGCGCCTCGACGACTTCCACGCCCGCAATGCGGACGCCGCGCCGGCCGTGCTGGCGGCCCTGCAGCAAGCCGCCATCGACAACGCCAACGTGTTTGAAAAGCTGATGGACGCCGTGCGCGTCTGCTCGCTGGGCCAGATCACGACGGCGCTGTTCGAAGTCGGCGGCCAGTACCGCCGCAATATGTAAGGCCGCAGGAAGGGGGGGCGGCTCGCTGCCCCCTTGTTTGCTTCTATCTCACGCCGCCTCCGCCAACGTTCGCAGCGCGTCGTCAAGCTGGCGCTCCAGTTGATCCACGTTGGCATATCCGGGACTGATGCCGATCCGCCGGCCATCGGCTTCGAGCAGCAATGCCGGGAAGCTGCGGATGCCCATCGCACGCACCTTGGCGAATTCGGCCAGCGTGTCGGCGATCGTCGCGGGCTGCGACCACGCCGCCAGGAAAGCGGCGACCTCCATCGCAACGCCCTGTCCTTGCAGTTCCGCGACGGCGGTCCGGGCCAGCACCGCGCCGTCGGTGGTGTCGAGGCCATCGACATAGAACGCCCTTTGCAGTGCGCGGAACACCGCCAATTGGTCGGCACCGGGCGCCACGCGGCGCGCCGTCACAACCGCCCGGCATATCGGCTCGGTGTCGTAGACGAAGTTCTCACGCGCCATCAAGGCCTTGCGATTGAAGGGCAAACCGCTGCTTTCCTCGACCCGCGCCCAGTGCGCGAGGCGGAACTGCTTGCCGCTGTCGTCCAGCACATCGGTGGCGCCGGCGCGCAATCCGCCGACCAGGATTTCCACCGGCAGCTCCGGGTGGCGTTCCGACAGCGCTGTCATTTCATTGCCAAAGCCATAGCACCACGAGCACATGGGATCACCAACATAGATCAACTTCATGATTGGCCTCCTACCACTTGCCATTGTGCGCGCCGCCGTCCACCCGCAGCACTTCGCCGGTAACTTGTTTGGCCTCTGTCAGGTACACCACCGCATCGGCGATGTCCTCGACGCTGGAGATGGTGCCCATCGGGTGCAGCGACTTCAGGAAGTCTTGCGGAATGCCTTTCAACAGCGGCGTGTCGACCGAGCCCGGCGACACCACATTGACGCGGATTCCGTCCTTGGCAAACTCCGAGGCCAGGCTGCGGCTGATGGCATCGATGCCGCCCTTGATCATCATCGGCACGGACGCCGTCAGGGCGGCGTTGGGCGCGTCGACCAGGGTGCTGCTGATGCCGACGATGCTGCCGCCGCGCTGCTGCGCCAGCATCTGCCGGATCACCAGTTGGCTGATGTGCAGATAGCCTTCCAGGTTGGTGCGCACCAGCGCGTTGAAGTCCTCCTGGGTATATTCCAGGAAGGGCTTGGCGATGAAGATGCCGGCATTGTTGACCAGGCCATCGATGCCGCCGAATTTCTTCATGGCGGTATCGACGATCCTAACCGCGGTCGCCTTTTCGGCAATGTCGCCATCGACCAGCGCCAGCCGGTCCGAGGGCGCAAACGTGGCGCTGCTGCCGATGTTGCGCGAGGTGGCGACGACGTTGTAGCCGCGCGCCAGGAAAGCATTGACGACACCCGCGCCTATGCCTTGCGACGCGCCGGTGACGATGATGGTTTTTTGTTGTTGCTGGCTCATGATGCTCTCCAAGTAAGTGGTCGGTTTCATCCGACCTCTAACGATCGGATGAAACCACTGTACGCCGGAGGCGGAGACAGATAAATACGGCCAACTGACAAAAAGTAGTTACGTCATGTAATGAATAGTGACCACATCATTGTTCATTATTGCTTGCGGCGGCGAGCCAGCGCACCGATGCCGGCCAGGCCGACGACAGCATGCCGCCCGGTATGAAGCCGCCGTCGCCGTCTGCGCTGTTGCTGAACAAGCTCACGCCCACCGTGCCCGCATCCGTGCTGAAATAGCCGGCGATGCTGTCTATGGTCAGCGCGCCAGTCACCGAGAATTGGCCGGCGTAGCTATGGTTGCTGTTGAACGCCCAGCCGCTGCCGACGGCGTTCGACGGCGTACCCGTGTCGACCACCAGCGCGGCCTGGGCCGCCCCGGCCGCCAGGCACAGCGCGAAGATAAAACTCAATCGTTTGAAAAACATGGGTTTCCGCCTTTCAGATGTGAGTGCGATTACTTCAATTTGCCGGCGCCGGCGTTGGCAGGCACAGAGGTCTGCGTGGCCGTCGCGGTCTGCAGCGCGTACAGATACGGCGGCGTCCACAGGTTGGCGGTGCTAGGCAAGGCGAGACCGCACTGGCCGTCGACCAGGTTGGTGCCCGACTTGTCGCTGACGAAGACGTGGCCGGACGAACGGAAGCCGGTGTAGTCCTTGCCCTTGATGGCCTTGCCGCAGAACTCAGTCAGCTTGAGACCCGTGATGTTGTAGTAGTGGTTTTCGATCAGCATGCTCGAGTGATAGCGCGCGTCCGTACCGCTTTCGAACTTGATATCGGCATCCTTGGTGGAGACGCTGCCGGTGACGAGGTTGTTGAACATATGAACCTGGCCATAGCGATTCAACGGCAAGCGCGTGGTCGCGCCATCCCACCAGTTGCCGCTGAAGGTCACGTGCATGCGGCCCTCGTCACTCCATGCGCGGCCGGAGTCGCCGTTGCCCACCAGCGTGGTCTTGTGGTGCTTGCCGAAGTAGCTGTTGGAGATGGTGACGTAGTCGCTGCCGCGTACCACATCGAGCGCGCCGTCGTGCCGCGTGGTGTAAGGGGCAATGGCCAGCGAATCCGGCGTGTCGCCGTCGGTGATGGTCAAATGATCGAGGTAGATATTCTGTCCACGCGATACCGTCAGGCCGTCGGCATAGGCATTGGCCGAGTCCTCGGGATTAACGTCCCACGGCGTATCGAGCACCAGGTTACGCACGATGACGTTGCGGGTCCAGGTCGGATAATCGTCGCCGTCCTTGCCGTCGGCGATCCACTTCTTGAAGTCCGCTTCGGGATCGCCACCGGCCGCCAACGCCAGCTCTCCGCCGATCAGCAACGCCGTGCCGGTGATGCGGGCCGCGCGGCCCTGGGCATCGTTGACGCCGACCAGCGTGGTGTTCGACGGCAGGCTGATCGAACCGCCCAGCTTCTGGTCCGAATAGCTGGTGTATTCCTTGAAGACCGTGTTGTTCTGGCTCCAGCGCAGATCGATGTGGCCGATCACACGGATGATCTTCGGCTCGTTGCCGGCTTCGTTGATGGCGGCGATCAGCTGCTGGCCGTTGTACACGGTGTAGATGCGGTTGGCGGTGGCCGATCCGCCGCCCGTCACCAGCACTGGCGTCTTGCGCGTGCGGGCATGCCAGCCGGTGGCAGGCGCGCTATTGCGCTCGAAGGTCAGCACCCCGCCGGTCGGATCGGCCGAGGCGAACTGCCACACCGGCAGCTTGGGCGCGGCCATGTAGTTGGCGGGATCGTGCAAGCCGCTGACCAGCACCGGCGCCGAGTAATTGCGCACACCGTATTGGGCCGTTTGCAGAGGGGTGCTGGCGCCGACCAGGGTCTTGGCGTCTATCGTTGCGGCCTGCGCGGCGGACGCCAGCAGAATGCCGGCGGCGATGAGTGAATATTTCAAGGTTGTCTCCATTTTTTTGAAAGTAACTGGCAATGCAAGTGACGATTCGTACCCACGTGTTGGTGCCGTGCGCGCCGGAGCGAGTCAGGGTCGATATATGCCAACTGGGTGGGTCTGGATAAACATTCAGCATCCGACTGCGATGACTGAAACAGGCACCTTGCGTACCTGTCGCCGTTGCGACGAGGGCTGGTAGCCGAGGTCGCGCAGGTCAAGGATCGAAGCCGGCCTAAGAATGCACACCGACGACGATTGATCGAATACTAATCCGTAAGAAAAAAATAAACAACAAGCTTTCAACGGGACTCGAAGTGCGGTCCGGCGCCCTCCTGCGCCAGCGTATCCTGCGCGTTTCGCAGCGGACAGGCCCTCAGCGACAGGCATCCGCAGCCGATGCAGCCATCCAGCTGATCGCGCAATTGCGTCAGCGTCTTGATGCGTTCTTCCAGCTCCAGCTTCCACGCTGCGGAGAGACGGCGCCAGTCCGCAACAGTGGGCGTTCGTCCCGACGGTAGCGCATCCAATGCCTGCGCGATCGCCGCCAGCGGCAGGCCGACGCGCTGCGCCACCTTGATCACCGCCAGCCGCCGCAGCACCGAGCGCGCATAGCGCCGCTGGTTGCCGCTGGAGCGGACCGAGTGGATCAATCCCTTGGCTTCATAAAAATGCAGCGCCGATACTGCCACGCCGGCGCGCTCGGCCAGCTCGCCGACGCCGAGTTCCTTCGGAGGAGATGCCATATAAAATCCTTGACCTCAAGTTAAGTTGAGATTTTATAGTGTCTGCACATTTACTGCCTGAAGGACGCCATGAAATTCATCAACCCCACCGGACTATACGATCCCCGCCCCAACGGATACAGCCACGTCGTCGTCGCCGAAGCGCCGGTGCGCATCATCTACATCGCCGGCCAGGGCGGCGAGAATATCGATGGCGTGCTATCGGAAAGTTTCGAAGCGCAGGTCCAGCAGGCGCTGGCCAATCTACAAACCGCGCTGGCCGCAGCGGACGCCAAGCTGACCGACGTCGCCAAGGTCACGGCACTGATCGTCGATCACAACGAAGCGCGCCTGACCATCTTCAGCAGCGCGCTGCGCGCCATGTGGGGCGACCACCCCGCCCCAGCCTGCACGCTGATCCCCGTGCCGCGCCTGGCACTTGATGGCATGCTATTCGAGATCGAAGCCACCGCAGTCATCGGCTAATCCAGCGCAGCAGGAGGCAGATCAACACCTCCAGCCTTTCGCCGTCCCTCATGTCGTACTACACTGATAAGGCACGATCAAATCCGGAGGTAGTCATGGTCACACTTCAAATTTCGCTCCCAGAAGAATTAGCGAAAGACGCTCAAGAAATAGGCCTTCTGGAAGCCAATACCATTGCAGAAATTCTCCAAGAAGAAATACGACGGCGCGCATTTGAATATATTTTCTCGGTAGCAGACAGATTGGCTGCTGCTGGCGACATTCCGATGACCCCTGAAGAAGTTCAGGCAGAAATCCGCGCCGCCAGAGAAGAAGAAAATGCGGTTCGTCCTTGATACAAATACTATAGTGTCAGGGTTACTTTGGCACGGGACACCGCAAAAATTATTAGCCTGCGTCAGCCAGAAACTTTTCGTTCCTTACACTTGCCAGGAGCTACTGACGGAGCTGCTAGATGTTTTGACTCGTCCGAAGTTTGCCAAGCGATTAGCCGTTAGCCGCGCCGATCCACAAAGCATGCTCACGATGTATAGAAATATTTCGATCCGAGTCAGCCTTCCCTCCATAATTCCACTCCTGTCGCGAGATCCCAAGGACGATATCGTTCTGGCTTGCGCTCAGTCCGCACAAGCAGACGCGATAATTTCCGGCGACAAAGATCTGCTCGTCTTACGGCAGCTTCAAGGCGTCCACATATGGACCCCAAGAGAAGCCCTAAACGTATTATTGCCACCATCCCCCTAATCTGATTGAGCTTTCCCAGTGCCCAACAATTTGTCTCATCTTTGATCACTTCGATAATTTCCAGCCATCCAGATGAATTTATTTATTGCTAATTATTTAAAAATTATGCAAAACTTACTTGTTGTTTCATTTGGACAGAGACGACTTGTTTCACTTTAAAACTGATAGAGCTAGGGAGCAGTAATGGATCTGATCGACCAACTAAGGGCACTAGCGGCACGAGTTACAACTTCAAAGGATTTGATTCAAACGGAAGAGGCTACCAAGAACGCAATGATCATGCCGTTCATTCAAATTCTTGGATATAACGTCTTTGATCCCACGGAAGTCACACCAGAACTGATCGCGGATGTAGGCACCAAAAAGGGCGAAAAGGTTGATTACGCGGTACTTCGCGAAGGCAAGCCCATCATGCTTTTTGAATGCAAAAAAAGCGGCGCCGACCTCAACATCAACCATGCCGGGCAGCTATTCAGGTATTTTCATGTCACCGCTGCGCGGTTTGGCGTGCTAACGAACGGTTTGACCTACAAGTTTTTTACCGATCTTGAGCAACCCAACAAGATGGATGAAAAACCCTTTTTTGAGTTCAATATCCTGGATTTCAAAGAGCGCGATGTTGACGAGCTCAAAAAATTCGCCAAGACAATGTTCGATGTGGATACCATACTCACAACGGCAAACGATCTGAAATATACACGTGCAATCCAAAACCGACTCGCCGAATGGATGCTCAATCCATCGGAAGATTTTGTCAGACTTTTGTCATCTGATCTTCTAGCTGGGAAGCGCTTCACGCCAACAGTAAAAGATCAGTTCACGATCATCACAAAGAGGGCATTCGAACAATTATTGGGTGAGCGCATCAATGATCGTCTGAAAGGCGCGATGACGCCTGAATCGTCGCCAGCACCGGAGCAGACACCCGTGATGATCCCTGAAGGCGTTGATGACGCTACGATCATTACCACGGCGGAAGAAATTGAAGGCTTGCATATCGTCAGATCAATCTTGCGCGACGTAGTCAATCCTCGCCGAATTGTCATGCGAGACTCGCAAAGTTATTGCGCGATACTACTTGACGATAACAATCGTAAACCCGTGTGCCGATTGCGTTTCAATAATCTTCAAAAACTGTCGCTCGGCCTATTCAACGACAAAAAGGAGGAGGAGCGAGTAGCACTGGATCACCTCGACGATCTTTACAAACATGCTGAACAGCTAAAGGCGACCATCCTGTTCCACCTTCCACCCGAGGCGGCAAAAAGCTGACAATCGAGGCGATGCGTATCATCGCCTCACTATCAAGTTATCGAACGGGCTCCAACAGTTGATCCCGCCAACAGCACCGGCTGCCACAACTCTTGCAGCTCGCTGGCCGGCTTGCCGTCCACCAGCGCCAGCAGCATGTCGACCATGCGGGCGCCGGCTTTGTGGGCGTCGGGTTGGTCGATGGTGGTGACGTCGACGCCGGCCAGCGTGTCGGCCATGCTGCCCCAGACGATGACCGACATCTCCTTGCCGATGTCGATGCCCGCATCGAGCAGCGCGCGCACCGCACCAACGCCTGACAGGTGATTGTCGACGATGACGGCAGTAGGGCGCGGCGAACACGCCAGCAACTGCTGCATCGCCTGGTAACCGCTGCGGCGGTCCAGCGTGTTGTCGATCAGGTAGCGCGTATCCACTTCCAGCCCGGCCGACGCCATCGCCGCCACAAAGGCGTCCTTGCGCTGGCGGGCGAAGTTCAATTCCAGCGGCGCGCTGACCAATGCCACGCGCTGATGGCCCAATCCCAGCAAGCGCTCCATCGCCATGCGGATGCCCGCCGCGTTGTCGTAGTCGAACCACGCATACGGCGCATCAAGCTGCGTGCGGCCATGCGCGACAAAGGGGAATTTGGATTTGCTCAGGAAGGCGATGCGCTCATCGCGCACCAGCGTGCGGCTGACCACCAGGCCATCCACCCGCCGCCCGCGCACGATCTGCTGGTACGACGGCTGCTCCGCCGCCGGCGACACTGGCGCGATGATCAGGTTCTTGCTGACCTGCTCCAGCGCGGCCGACATGCCGGCCACCACATCGAGGAACATCGGATCGCCCAGGTCCGCCGGCAGCAGCGGATAGATGATCCCGAACACATTGGTGCGTCCCAACGCCAGCGAGCGCGCCATCGGATTGGCCTGGTAGCCGTTCTCCTTGGCCGCCTTCAGCACACGCTCGCGGGTCCGGCCGTTGACTTCGGGGTAACCGTTTAACGCCCGGCTCACCGTGGTTTTCGACATGCCGAGTAAGTTCGCGAGACGCTCCAGGTTCATAGACAGTTGCTCAATGTTGACCGCTGATTATAGCGGACGGGTCGAAACCACCACCACCTTCATCTACTGCTTTTTTGAAAAAATACAACATAATCAAGACGATAGAGATGGGCACCAAGGTCAGGTAGAAGGCGAAGTGGCCGCTGAAGTTGCCGAACACGTAGCCGGTGATCAGCGAGCCGGTGGTGCCGCCCAGTGCCGAAAAAATCACCAGCAAGCCGGTCATGGCCGAATGCTGGTTCTTCGGCAGGGAGCTGAGCATCACCGAATTGATGCCGGGGTAGATCGGCGCCATGAACAATCCGATCAGCGGAAACAGGAACGTCGCCAGCGGCGCGCTGGACCAGCTGATGTTCGGATCGGCCACCACGTCGTGCGTCAACGGCAGCGCCAGCAGCACCATCGCCGCCATGCCGATCACGCAGGCATTCATCACCGGATACCAGTTCAATTTGCGCATCAACACGCCGGCCGACAGGCGCCCGATGGCCAGGCAGGCCGCAAAGATGCTGGTCACCTGCACGCTCATCGCCGCCGGCAGCTTCAGGATCTCGTTGTTAAACGTCGGCAGCCAGGTGCCCACGCTTTGCTCGATCAGCACATACAGGAACGCCGTGATGACGAACACGCATACCAACGGCTTGAAGAACAGCTTGAGCATGGCGGCGAAGTCCTGCGCGATGCTGCGGCCTTGCGGCAGCGCCGCCATATCCTCGTTGAAGGGAGTGGTCAGCAACAGCGCGAACGTCAGCGCGCACAACACCGCCAGCACCCAGTACACCTGCAACCAGCTGTGCGACAGCGGATCGGCCGAATCGATGAAGTAGCCGAACACCCAGTAGGCGCTCAGCACACCGACCATGAAGAAGCCTTCCAGCAGATTCATGATGCTGGCGTGCTGCTTGCGGTCGGCGGCGATCAAGCCCAGCGTCGAATACACCGACACCTTCACCAGCGCGAACGATACACCGACGCAGAAGAACAACAGCTTGGTGGTGGCGAACGACGGCAGCACCGGCATCGCCACGCAGGCGGCGGTGACGATGGCCAACCCGGCCAGCATGGCCTTCTTGTAGCCAAGGCGCGGCAGGAAGGACGCGATCAGGAACGACACTGCGGCAATCGGCAAATCCTTGAACCCTTCCAGCACACTGGCGCTGGACTTGGTAATGCCGTAGTTGTTGATGACCTGAAGGATGACCGTGCCCACGCTATTGAGCAGGATCGCAAATACAAAGTAAATCAGAAATAGCGCAAATAGAATGCGATTGTTCTTCATACTGTCTCCGAATTTTTATTATTTATATAATTTAGTATGATTCGAGATTGAAGTCGCTCAGGCTCGTGATGACCACGTCGGCCTGAGTGAGCACAAAGGGATGGCCTATCCCCAGTGCGAACATGCCGGCCGACTTGATCGAGGCCACGCCGGCCACCGCATCCTCCACGCCGAGGCAGTCTTCCGGCGCCACGCCCAGTTCCCGCGCCGCCTTGAGGAAGATCTCCGGGTCCGGCTTGCCGCGCGCGATGGTCGCCGCATCGACCACGTAATCGAATTTATCGGTGATGCCCAGGCGGCCCAGCACCGTAAAGGCATTCTTGCTGACCGAAGCCAGGCCGATACGCAGGCCGCGCGCACGCACCGTGTCGAGCGCGCGCACCGCGCCCGGCAGCAGATCGGCTGCGGACATGGTGGCGATCAGCTCCTGGTAATGCAGGTTCTTCTCGTCCGCCAGCGCCAGCTTTTCCTCCGTAGTGTACGCCCGCTTGGACGAAGCCAGGATCAGGTCCAGCGATCCCATACGGTCGATTCCCTTCAGATTCTCGTTGAAGGCGTGGTCGAAATGCACGCCCTGCGACTCCGCCAGGCGCTTCCACGCCAGGTAGTGATAGTGGGCGGTGTCGGTGATGACGCCGTCCAGGTCAAAGATAACGGCTTTAAAGCGGCTCATGCAAAACTCCTCGATTGCGTCGGTTGCGACAGCGTCAGTGCGACGGGTTCGCCGCCATGGGTAAAGTTCAGGGCCTCGCCTTGCAGCAGGCGGTAGTCCGCGCGGCCCGGCTCCACGTGCACCTCCAGCAGCGCACCCTTGAAATGGATCTTGAACGTGTAGTGCTGCCACTGCTTAGGCACCGACGGCGCGAAATGCAGCTCGCCGCCCACCACGCGCATGCCCGCGAAGCCATACGCCACGCCCATCCAGGTGCCGGCCATCGCCGCCGTGTGCACGCCGTAGTGCGTGTTGCCATGGGTGTCGTCCAGGTCGAGGCGCGCGGTCTCCATGAAGTAGTCGTAGGCCTTGTCCTGGTAGCCCACTTCCGCCGCGATGATGCTGAAGATGCAGGACGACAGCGACGAATCGTGCGTCGTCACCGCCTCGTAGTAGTCGAAGTCGCGGCGCTTGTCCTCCAGCGTGAACTGGTCGGACAGCAGCAGCAACGCCAGCACCACGTCCGCCTGCTTGCACACCTGGTGGCGGTAGATCACCATCGGGTGGTAGTTCAGCAGCAGCGGGTAGTTCTCTTTCGGCGTGTTGGCGAAATCCCACACTTTCTTGGACAGGAAGCTGTCGTCCTGCGCGTGGATTTGCAGCGCTGCGTCGTAGGGAAGGTTCATCAACGATGCGGCGCGGCGCCATGCGGCCGGCTCGTTCGCATCCAGCGCGGTAGCGGCGGCGATGCGGGCAAACTCCGCCGGCTCGAGCGCCTGCAACTGCTCCGCGATCGAAGCCGCAAAGTTCAGGTGCATCTGCGCCATCGCGTTGGTGTAGTAGTTGTTGTTGACCAGCGCCGTGTATTCGTCCGGCCCCGTCACCTGGTTGATGCAGAAGCGCCCTTCGCGATCATAGCTGCCGATGCCCATCCAGATGCGCGCCGTCTCCATGACGATTTCCGCGCCGTGCTTGACCAGGTATTCCTGGTCGTCCGTCGCTTCCATGTACAGCTTGATGGAGTAGGCGATATCGGCGTTGATGTGGTACTGCGCCGTCCCTGCCGGGAAGTAGGCCGAGCATTCGTCACCGGCGATGGTGCGCCATGGGTACAGCGCGCCGGTCGCATGCGACATCTGGCGTGCGCGCTCGCGCGCCTTCGGCAGGCCGGCATAGCGGTACTCCAGCAGTTTGCGGGCGATCTCCGGCTTCGAGTACAGGAAGAACGGGAAGATGTAGATTTCCGTGTCCCAGAAATAGTGGCCCTCGTAGCCCTCACCGGTCACGCCCTTGGCGGAGATGTTGGTCTTGCCGTCGCGGCCCACCGATTGCAGCAGGTGGAACTGGTTGAAGTGGATGCCTTGCTGGAGCGCGTCGTCGCCGGCGATCTGCACGTCGGCCTGCTGCCAGAAATCGGCCAGGTACTGCTCCTGCGCCAGCCGCAACCCGTCGAAGCCGGCCGCCTTGGCGGTGGCCAGCGTGTCTTTGCTGCGCCACATCAGCTCCGCCTCGGCGTAGTCGCGCGACGAGAAATAGCTGCCATATTTGTTCAGCGTGATGGTCACACCGGTCTGCGCTTGCAGCTCATAGGTCTGCGTCAGGCGCTGCTCTACCTGGGCGATCTCGATGGTCGCATCGGCGCCCGTCAGTTCGGTATCGGCGGCGCTGACCAGCATGAAGCCGCTGTTGTGCGTGCGCTGCACCAGCGCCGCAAAGCCGACGTTCTGTTCGTGCGCCACCATGTGCAGCGACTGGCCGGACACCGCCGAACCCACACGCGGATCGTCGCCGGCTTCCTGGTTCTTGACCGCGCCATCGAGCGCCGACACCAGCCGCATGCGGCCGTTGAAGTTCAGCGACGTCACCTCAAACTCGATCGCGAACAGATGCTTGTTCTCGAAGCACACCAGGCGGCGGCTGCGCAGCTGCATGCTGCGGCCCTGCGGCGAGGTCCATTCCACAGTGCGCGTCAGCACGCCGGTGCGGAAGTCCAGCACCCGCTCATACGACTGCACCGAGCCGCTCAACAAATCGAAGCGCTCGTCCTCCAGCCACAGCTCGATGCCCTTCGCGTTCGGCACGTTCAGCATGAACTGGTTCACCTTGGCCAGGCCGTAGGCCGCCTCCGGGTACTGGATCGGTTCCGACTCGTAGAAACCGTTCAGGTAAGTGCCATCGAGCGAGGTGCCGGCCGGGCCACTGTAGCCCTCCTCGCCGGTGCCGCGCAGGCCGATGTAGCCGTTGCCCAGCGCGAACAGGGTCTCGTCGAGAAAGTGGGAGTCGGTGTCGAAACTGGTCTCGCGGATGCACCAGGCTTCGAGGGGATAGGTGTGTTGTTGCACAGCGTATTCCTTAAAAATGCGATTCAAAGCGGTTTGAATTTTGAAAAAAGCCGGTTTTTGGACGTTTTTGGCTTTATTCAAGGGATAAACAGGAAAAGCGGGAAAAACTAGGTCTGGCGTACCATCAGGGTGGTCGGCAGCATTTCGGATGCGACCGGGTGGCCTTCGATCAGGCCCAACATCTTCTTGGCCAACAACACGCCGCCGTCGCGCAGGTACTGGTGCACGCTGGTCAGCGGCGGCACGAAACTGGCCGCGCCGGGCGTATCGTCGTAGCCGATGACGGAGACATTCTCCGGCACCCGCAAATTCTTCTCGGCCAGCGCGCGGATCGCGCCCATGGCCAGCAAGTCACTGGCGGCAAACACGCCGTCGAAATTGGCGCCCTTCTTTTTCAACAACGCCGAAATGCTGTCGAAGCCCGCCTCGAAGGTGAAGGCTTTCGGACGGATGATATGCACCGTCGCCCGCCCGCCCATCGCGTCGATGAAGCCGGCGCAGCGTTCCTGCACCTCGGCGTGGTCGACGTCGCCCAGGAACACCAGCTTTTGCCGGCCCTGCGCGATGAAGCGTTCGGCGGCGCTGATGCCGCCCTTTCGATTGTCCGAGCCGACCACGATGTAGTCGGTGTCGGCTTCCGGCGCGCCCCACACCACCAGCGGCATGCCGGTCTGCTGCAAGGTGCGCACCGCCTCGCCGTGCGAGCCCTGCCCCAGCAGGATCAAGCCGTCGGCGCCCTGCACCGGGGCCGTGTTCATCAACTGCTTGGACGTCAGCACCACGCTGTAGCCGGCGGTCGTCAGTTCCTGCGTGATGCCGCCCAACAGCTCCAGCGGATACGGATCGGACATCGGCCGGCCGCGCACGGGTGTCATTTCCACCACAACCGCCACCGAATAACTGCGGCCCATGCGCAGATTGCGCGCGCTCACATTGAAACGGTAGCCCTGCTCGCTCGCCAGGATGCGGATCTTCTCGCGCGTTTCCGCGGTCACCAGCGGACTATCGCGCAGCGCGCGGGAAACGGTGATCTTGGAGACGCCGGCCAGCTTGGCCAGGTCTTCCATCGTCAATGCTGTTTCGGCTTTGCGGGCTACAGACTTATTCGAAGGCATTGATCGCTCATAGGTTGAAAACAGGGGGTGCGCACGCATTATGACAGAAATTTTTAATTTGTCGCGGAAAATGACATCGATAACATTTCGATTGACATCGATATCATTTCTTGTTTCAATGACTCATCTTCAATAAATCGGCGTTTTTCTGGATGCGTTGGAGATGGGGATGGAACCGCCTTTTTTGGAGGTAGGGCACTGTCCGGAGACGACAATATTCATACCAATAAGAAAGCACAGCACAATGAAAACCCAGCACAAGTTTTTGCTCACCGCGATTTCCGTCGCCGTTTCGAGCCTCGCCAACCAGGCCGCCGCCCAGCAGGCCGCTGAAGCCAAACCTGCCAAGGACGCTGTCGCCACTGAAATCCAGCAGGTGGTCGTGACCGGTTCGGCCACCGGCGGCACCCGCAAGATCGATGCCTCCTATTCGATCACCACCGCGTCCGAGGAACAAATCAAGCAAGCCGCACCGAGCAGCACCGCCGACCTGCTGAAACTGGTACCCGGCGTGTACGCCGAATCGAGCGGCGGCAATGCCGGCGCCAACATCGAAGTGCGCGGCTTCCCGTCCGGCGGCGACGCCCCCTTCGTCACCGTACAGATGATGGGTTCGCCGCTGTATCCGACCCCGACCCTGTCCTTCATGGAAAACTCGTCGCTGTTCCGCATCGACGACACCGTCGAGCGGGTTGAGGTGCTGCGTGGCGGTCCGAGCACGATCTACTCGAACGCCCAGCCCGGCGCCACCGTCAACTTCCTGCTGAAAAAAGGCAGTGACACGCCGGAAGGCAGCCTGCGCGTGACCACCGGCACCGGCAGCACCCGCCGCGTCGACGGCTACTACGGCGGCAAGATCGCCGACGGCTGGTATGGCAGCATCGGCGGCTTCTCCCGCACCAGCCACAGCGTGCGCGACGGCCAGTTCCCGACCGACGACGGCAGCCAGCTGAGCGCCACCCTGACCCGCAAGCTGGACCAGGGCGAACTGACTATCTACGCCCGCACCACCGACGACAAGAACGCCTTCTACACCGGCGTGCCGCTGGTCGCCGCGTCCGGCAACGGCGGCAAGCCGTCGGCCTTCCCCGGCTTCGATCCGCTGACCGGCACGCCGCTGAGCAACGAACTGCGCAACGTGGCGCTGGAAGTCTCGCCCGGCAAGACCGTGCAGAAAGACCTGGCCGATGGCCGCGGCCTGCACGCCACCGTGTTCGGCGTCGACTTCAACCAGAACATCGAGGGCTGGCAGGTCAGCAATAAATTCAACCACTTCAGCGGCGATGTGCCGACCCTGGCCCTGTTCACCGGCAATGCGCCGCTGACCATGAGCGCCTACATCAACAACGCCATCGCCAGCGCCAACGCCGATGCCGGCGTGACCGCCGCCGCAGGCAAGCAGGCCACCAAGGGCACCGCGGTCTATGCGGCCGACGGCACGGCCGTCGCCGGCAACCAGCAAGTCATGTCGGCCGGTATCTGGTCGGTGGAAAAGAACCTGAAGTCGACCACCGATGAATTCCGCGCCAGCAAGGAAGTGGCGCCCGGCCATACCCTGACCGGCGGCGTCTACTTCGCCGACTATTCCTCGCACGACCAATGGTACCTGGGCAACGGCACGCTGATGACCGCGACCAGCAACGCCCGTCCGATCAGCGTCAAGCTCGACAACGGTGTGGTGGTCGCCAACGCGGCCGGCCGCGATGGCGCGACCTTCTACGCCGTCAACGCCAACTACAACGGCCACAACACGGCAGCCTTCATCTCGGACGACTGGAAGATCAACGACGTGATCCGTGTCGACGCCGGCATGCGGCGCGAACGCCAGCGCCTGAACGGCTCGCTGGCCAACCTGACCACGGGCGATGCCGACAACAATCCGCTGACCATCTACAACAACAATACCTCGATGACGACGGCCGCCACCACCGGCCTGACCCGCAGCGACACCGCCACCTCGTACACCGTGGGCGGCAACTACAAGGTGGCCAAGGACTTCAGCATCTTCGCCCGCGCCAACTCGGGCCACGGCCTGCCCACTTTTGAAGACCTGCGCAACAACGGCACCCAGGCCAACGTGGACAACACCATCCTGCTGCCGCAGGTCGACATCAAGCAGTATGAGCTGGGCCTGAAAACCGTGGGCACCATGTACAGCGCCTACCTGACCTTCTTCCACAACGACTTCAAGGGCGTGCCTTCCCAGCAGTTCCTGGCCGATGGCACCAAGATCGCCACGGTGGGCGGCTCCAAAGCGAACGGCGTGGAATTCGAACTGGCGGTACGTCCGATGCGCGACCTGCAGATCACCATGTCGGGCGACTACCAGGACTCGAAGTACAAGGACTTCGGTCTCAACACCGGCAACCGCGTGCAGCGCCAGCCCAAGCTGCAGTTCCGCCTGACCCCGACCTACCGCATCCCTTTCGGCGATGGCAACAACGCCAAGCTGTATGCGACCTACACGTCGGTCGGCGAGCGCTTCTCGGACGTGGAAAACCAGCAGGTGCTGCCGAAGTACCACACCTTCGACGCGGGTGTGCTGGTCAGCCTGGGCGACAAGGTCGAGCTGCGCCTGTCGGGTAACAACCTGAGCAATGAGCTGGGTCTGACCGAAGGCAACGCGCGCATCATCGGCGCCGGCGCCGGCGGCACCGTGTTCGCCCGTCCGATCTTCGGCCGCTCGTGGGAAGCGTCGGTGCTGTACCGCTTCTGAACGGTCAGCTGCAAAGCAACGTATCATCGCTGGAATCCCCCGGTTCCAGCGAGCTGCGCCGCCGACCGTGTTACGCGGCTTCGGCGGCGCTCTCATTCACGCAAAGACATCCTTCATGATATTCAAGACCGCTGCAAAAACCACCGTCCTGTTCCTGTCGCTCGTGTCGCTTACCGCCACCTCGGCCGGCCTGCCCGACATCACGCAGCGCGTCGATCGTTTGCTGCGCCGGATGAGCCTGGTGGAAAAGGTCGGCCAGTTGATCCAATACTCGGGCGAATCGGTTGCGACCGGTCCCGTCACTTTCAAAGGCAGCGTGCGCGATGACATCCGCAGCGGCCAGGTCGGCGCGATGCTCAATGTGATCGGCGCCAACAGCACGCGCCAATACCAGGACATGGCAATGCAGTCGCGGCTGAAGATTCCCTTGCTGTTCGGCCTGGACGTGGTGCACGGCTACAAGACGACCTTCCCGATTCCGCTCGCCGAAGCAGCCAGTTGGGACCTGGCGGAAATGGAGCGCACCGCGCGCGTGGCCGCCAGCGAGGCGGCGGCCGGCGGCATCCATTGGACGTTCGCGCCGATGGTCGACATCGCGCGTGATCCCCGCTGGGGCCGCGTGATGGAAGGCGCCGGCGAAGACACGTATCTCGGGTCGCGCATTGCCTACGCGCGCGTGAAGGGCATCCAGGGCCGCCGCCTGGGTGACATCGATGCCGTGATGGCCTGCGTGAAGCATTTTGCCGGCTACGGCGCCGTGGTCGGCGGGCGGGAATACAATAGCGTCGACATGAGCGAGCGCATGCTGTGGGAAACCTACCTGCCGCCATTCAAGGCCGCGCTCGACGCAGGTGCAGCCACGTTCATGAATGCATTCAACGACCTCAACGGTACCCCGAGCACCGCCAACCGCTATCTGCAACGTGACATCCTCAAGGACAAGTGGGGGTTCACCGGATTTGTGGTGTCCGACTGGAACTCAATCGGTGAGATGGTGCAGCACGGTGTCGCCGCGGACAACTACCAAGCGGCACAGAAGGCGATCGGCGCGGGCAACGACATGGATATGGAAAGTGGCGCCTACCGGGGCAACCTGGCGCAACTGGTGCGCGACAAGAAAGTGCCGCTGGCACAGGTCGACGAGGCCGTGCGGCGCGTGCTGCGCAAGAAATTCGAACTCGGGCTGTTCGACGATCCCTATAAATTCAGCAATCCCGCACGCGAACGCGCGGTGTTGAATAATCCGGCGCACCGGCTGCTGGCCAGGCAAATGGCGGCCGACAGCATCGTGCTGCTGAAGAACGACGGCGCCACGCTGCCGCTGTCGAAGTCCATCAAGCGCCTGGCCCTGATTGGCCCGATGGTCAAGCTGGGCGTGGAAAACCACGGCGCCTGGTCGGTCACGGTGCCTGACGTCGACTATGCCAGCCAGGCGGTGTCGCAGTGGGACGGCATCCGCAGCAAGCTCGGCGAGCAAACCCAACTGCTGTATGCCAAAGGCAGCGAGATCGAAGGCGAAGACCGTAGCGGCTTTGCCGAAGCTGTGGCCGTTGCCAGCCAGGCCGATGCGGTGGTGATCGGGGTCGGCGAGCGCTGGGACATGAGCGGTGAAGCCAGAAGCCGCAGCAAGCTTGGCCTGCCAGGTGTGCAGGAAGAGCTGGTCAGGGCCATTGTTGCGACCGGAAAGCCGGTGGTCGTGATGATCAATGCCGGCCGGCCGCTGGTGTTCGACTGGATCGCCGACCACTCCCCCGCCATCCTATACACATGGTGGCTGGGCAGCGAGGCGGGCAACGCCATCGCCGATGTCCTGTTTGGCGATGTCAACCCGGCGGCCAAGTTGCCGATGACCTTCCCGCGCAGCGAAGGCCAGATCCCCCTGTACTACAATAAATTCAACACGGGACGCCCGGCGCAAAACGAAACCGACGCGACCTTGGTGTCGGCTTATACCGACGTGCCCAACTCCCCCAAATTTCCTTTCGGTTTCGGCCTGAGCTATACCAGTTTCCGGTACAGCGACCTCAAGCTCGACCGTCGCACCGTACATGGCAAGGAAAAACTCACCGTCAGCTTCCAGCTGACCAATTCCGGCAAGGTAGCCGGCGCGGAAGTAGTCCAGCTCTACCTGCATCGCAAGGTGGGATCCGTGGTGCAGCCGGTCAAAGCATTGAAAGGCTTCCAGAAAGTTGCACTGGCGCCGGGCCAAACGAAGTCGATCTCCTTCACGCTGGGCAAGGACGAATTCTCCTTCTTTGATGCGAAGCTCGAATGGGTCGCCGAGCCGAGCCAGTTCGAACTGATGATAGCGTCGTCCGCGACCGATATCCGGCTCAGCACCGAGTTCGCCTACCTCCGCTAGGCAAGCTGTCCCCCTCACAGGCAAGGCGTAGTCAGCCTTGCCTTTTTTGTTTTTGTGGCCTACTCTGCAATTGATCGTACTCAATACGATTCTGCCTTACCATGCCTGGAATTCTTGCTTAGGGGTTAGATCGTGGCTACCGTAACGTCCGTCAGCGCGCTGCAAGCATCGATTGCACAGGCCGAAAGGCAGGTGCAGACGGATCAGTCGCGCGTGAACCAGGACGCCAGCCGGCTGGAGCAAAGCCGGGTGCAGCTGACCAAGGATAAGCAGACGCTGAGCGATAACCAGCAAGAGAGTGATCAGGCGTCCGCGCCGCCATTGAAGGCGGCGCCAGCCCCGAATTTGAATAATGCGATAGAAAAACCATCCCGCGCCGAGCAGGTGTTGCCGGCCAACCTGCAGGCGCCGCCCAAGCCGCAGATCAACGCGCAGGGCGAGACCATCGGCAAGCTGATCAACGTCGTCGCCTGAGCCGTCGTACCCGCGAAGGCGGGTATCCATAGAACGCTTGCTCAGTATAGATTCCCGCGTGCGCGGGAATGACTTCGTTTTCTAGGCGGGCTGAGCGAACATCGCCGCTTCCAATGCCTTCACCTCGTCCCACCAGCGACCATCCGCCAGCGGCAGACGAATATCGAGCGCCTTGCCGATTTCCGGCGTGGCCAGCGGCAGTCGGCGTTCCGCGGCCAGCTCGGCGATACGGTCGAACGGGTCATGCCAGGCGTGCAGCGACAGGTCGAAGGTGCCGTTATGAATCGGCAGCATCACCTTTCCGCGCAAGTCGATGTGCGCCTGCAGGGATTCCTCCGGCTGCATATGCACATCCGGCCACTGCGGATCGTAGGCGCCGGTCTCCACCATGGTCAGGTCGAACGGACCATGGCGGCGGCCGATTTCCTTAAAACCGTCGAAATAGCCGCTATCGCCGCTGAAAAACACCTTCACGTCGCGGTCCTCGATGACAAACGACGCCCACAGCGTCTTGTTGCGGTCGCTCAGGCCGCGGCCGGAAAAGTGTTGGGCCGGGGTCGCCACCAGCTTCACGCCGGCAACATGGGTCGATTGCCACCAACTCAGCTGCTGCACCTTGGCGGCAGGAATGCCCCAGGCGATCAGACGGTCACCCACGCCCAGCGGCGTGATGAAGTGCTCGGTCTTGGCTGCCAGCTTCATCACGGCGGCGTAGTCCAGGTGGTCGTAATGATCGTGCGACAGGATGATGCCCTTGATCGGCGGCAGTTCCTCGATGCTGATCGGGGTCTGGTGGAAGCGCTGCGGCCCGGCCCACTGCACCGGCGACGCGCGCTCGGAAAACACCGGATCGGTCAGCCAGAAATGGCCGTTGAGCTTGAGCAGCACGGTCGAGTGGCCGAGGCGGAACAGGCTGCGATCCGGAGCATCCAATAACTGCTGCTGCGTGATCGCGTGAACGGGGATGGCCTGGCGCGGCACGGTATCCTTGGGCTTATCGAAGGCAAAACGCAACATCACGCCCAACGCCTTGAAGAAACCCATCTGATGCATCTTGACCGGATTGCGGAACTTGCCGTCGCGGGTACGCGGCGCGCTGGGCACGGACAGGCCGTCGAGGTCGGATTCGGCGATGGCGGATTGATAAGTCATGATGGGCGACTCCAGGGTTGAGAATGTACACTACACAGTGTAGTTCTTATTTTTTGAAAAGTAAACTACTCGGTGTAAAATAAAGGGATGAACACGCCCCTCAAACTGACCGACCGCAAACGCCAGGCCATCGTCGAAGCCGCCATCGCAGAATTCCGCGTCAGCGGTTTCGAGTCGACCAGCATGGACAAGATTGCCGCCACCGCCGGCGTATCCAAGCGCACGGTGTACAACCACTTCCCCAGTAAAGACGAACTGTTCGCGCAGATATTGCATGAGTTGTGGAATAGTTCGATGGCGCAGCAACAGCAGCCCTACGATCCGGCCGTGCCGCTGCGCGAGCAATTGCTGGCTTTGCTGTGGAAAAAGATGGCCATGCTGCAGGACAGCTACTTCCTCGACCTGGCGCGGGTGGCGATCGCCGAATCCATCCACTCGCCCGAGCGGGCGCAGGAGATGGTGTCGCGGCTGACCCGCAAGGAAGAAGAAGCCGTGGTCTGGCTACGCACCGCCCAGGCCGACGGCAAGCTGCTCAGGGCCGACCCGGTGCTGGCCCCGCAAATGCTGACGGGCCAGTTGAAGACCTTCGCCTTCTGGCCGCAAGTGACCTTGAACCAGCCGCCGCTGGACGCCGCCATGCAGAAAAAAGTGGTCGAGGCGACCGTCGATATGTTCCTGGCTTACGCTGACTAGGCGAAAGTAACCGAGTAAATCGGCGGCAAGGTGGTGGAGATGGTCTGCCACTGGCCGCCGCCATCCTCCGACAGCCAGGCGCCGCCGGTGGTCGAGCCCATCAACAGGATCTGCCCGCACTCGCTGACGGCCAGCCCGTGCCGGTAGACCAGGTCGTAGCAATGCTGCTGCGGCAGGCCGCCGCGCCAGGCGGTGAAGGTCTGGCCGCCGTCGGTGGTGCGCGTGACCGCCAGCGCCGCATGCGCCGCGATGCGCTTGCTGTCCGCCTCGGCCGGCACGAACCAGGCCGTCTCGCCATCCGTGGGATGCACGGCCGTCACGAAACCGAAATTCGACAACGGCGCGCTGTGCACCTCGGTCCAGCTGGCGCCGTTGTCGACCGAGCGCCAGATGCCGTTGTGATGCTGGCACCACAGCTTGTCCGGCTCGCCCGGGCAGCGGACGATGCGGTGCGGGTCCTGTATCTGTTGGACGTCGGCCATGTCCGGCGGCATGTAATTGGCGACCATGCCCTTGGCCCGCAGCGACCAGCTCTCGCCGCCGTCACTGGTCTGCCAGGCGCCGCCGCAGGACACACCGACCAGCAGCGCCCGGCTGTCGCGCGGATCGACGCAGATGCTGTGGATGCCCGGCACGTCATAGCCGCCGCCCATCCACTGCGCGCGCTCCGGCACGTTCCATAGCGGCTCCACCAGCTTCCAGCTCGCGCCACGGTCGTTCGAGCGGAACAGGCCGCCCGGCAGGGTGCCCGCCCACAGCACGCCCGGCTGGTCCGGCCCGCCCGCCGCCAGCGACCAGATCTGCTTCACCGTCCACTCGACCGGATCGGTGGAGTCGGCCGGCTTGGTGGGGAAGGCCGGCACCGCCACCTCGACCCAGCTGTCGCTGCCCGCATCGCGCCGGTGCAGCTTGGCGCCGAAGTGGCCCAGGTTCAGGGCCGCATACAAAGTACCGTCGCGCCGGTCCGACAGCACCATCGACACCGGATCGCCCAGGAAATGCTGCTGGTCGATATGCCACGCCTCGTGCGTGCGGTAGATTTCGAACAATCCTTTGCGAGTGCCGATGTAGGCGCGGTCGGACATGTCAACCTCCAGAAAGAGCTTGCAAGATATAGACTTTGGAATGCGGCGCGAGCGCATCGTTCAATATTTTTCGCTCGCGGGTGCGTTGTCCGTCGATGAAGATGACGACGTTTTCGCGCAGCTGGCCCTGCTCGTCGAGCACGTAGCCGCGCAGCCGGGGGTGGTCGGCAAAGGCGGCGTCGAGGGCGCTGCGCAGATCGGCCGCGCTGGTCTCCACCTGCGGAACGGTCATGAAGCGGCCCAGTTGCTGGGTAAAAACAAGTTGCGCCATCGTTATGCTTGTTGGTTAGATCGACGGAATTCAGATTCTATGCGCTTTCGCTTAAAATGAAAACGCCTCAACTAACGGAGCAGCGCATGAAGATCACACCGCAAGAGCTGGAACTGCTGATGGAAGAAGTGGAGAGGGAAGATCCGATCGATTTCGCCGACCTGCCGTTCGACGAGCACGATCTGCGCGGCCTGATCTCCAACCACCTGTGCGAGATGGCCGAAGCGATGGAACGCTTCAGCGAGGAAGACAAGCACCTGACCCTGCTGGCCGTGGCGGCCAAGCTGGTGCTGGAGAACATGGTGCTGAATATCCAGCTGCTGCGGCGCCACGGCGTGCCGCTCAGCGAATCGACCGACGCGCTATTGAGCCGCCTGCGCAAACGCGACGACGGCCCGCAGACCTAAGCTGCGGCATCCGGTGGGGCGACCAGCCTGGCGGCGGGCGCCTCGATCACCAGGTCGGTGACGGCGATGGCCACGCACGGCAGGATGTAGCCTTCGCGCTTTTCGTCCAGGCTCAGGCCCGGCCATTCGATCAGGTAGCGCACCGTGCCGCTGGTCTTCAGGCAGATGCAGGTGCGGCAGGTGCCGTTGCGGCAGGAACTGGGCAGCCTCACCCCGCCCTGCTCCGCAGCGGCCAGCAGCGTTTGCGCCTCGTCGGCCGCAAACGCCAGTCCTTTCGGGTCCACCCGCACACTGTAGCTTGTCATGCCGGGTATTTTAATCCGGCTTGAAGTTCTGCCCCAGCGACATCGGCTTGTTCAACAAGATCGTCTGCGGATTGCGGCAGATGATGACCAGCACCACGATCGTGGCCAGGTAGGGCAGCATCGACAAAAACTCCGACGGAATGTCCAGCCCCATGCCCTGCCCGTGGAACTGCAGCACCGTCACGCCGCCGAACAGGTAGGCGCCCACCATCACGCCGCGCGGCTTCCACGTTGCGAACACCACCTGCGCCAGCGCGATCCAGCCGCGTCCGGCCGTCATGCCTTCGACCCACATCGGCGTCAGCGCCAGCGACAGGTAGGCGCCGCCCACGCCGGCCATCGCGCCGCCGAACAGCACCGTGCCGTAGCGCAGGCCGATCACCGGATAGCCGATCGCATGGGCGCTGTGCGGCGACTCGCCCACCGCGCGTATCACCAGGCCGATATGGGTGCGCGCCAGCATCCAGCCGATCAGCACCACCAGCAGCACCGAGCCGTACACCATCGCGTCAAAGCGGAACAGCAGCGGCCCGACAAACGGCAGATCGGACAGCAGCGGGAAATGCAGGTGCGGCATCGGCTCCACCGTCTGCCCCACCAGCCCGCGCCCCACGAAGGCGGACAGCCCGAGACCGAACAAGGTCAGCGCCAATCCGGTGGCCACCTGATTGGTCTGCAAGGTCAGCACCAGGAAGCCGAAGATCAGCGACATCAGCATGCCCGCCACAATCGCCGCCAGCAGCCCCAGCCACATCTGCCCCGTGCCCAGGGTGACGCCGAAGCCCACCACGGCGCCCACCAGCATCATGCCCTCCATGCCCAGATTGAGCACGCCGGAACGCTCGGTCACCAGCTCGCCCATCGAGGCCACCACCAGCGGCGTGGCGGCGCCCGCCGTGCTGGCGAGGAAGGCGATTAACAGTTCGGTGCTGATCATGCGGTTTCTCCGGCGGTGACAGGCAAGTGGCGCTTGCGCGGTTTAAATCTGTAGTGAATAAACAGGTCGGCCGCCAGCAGGTAGAACAGCAGCAGGCCCTGGAACATGCCGGTGATGGCCGACGGCACTTGCAGCTCGATCTGCGCCGTCTCGCCGCCGATGTACAGCAGCGACATCAACAACGCCGACAGCACCACGCCCAGCGGATGCAGGCGTCCGACGTAGGCGACGATGATGGCGGCGAAGCCGTACCCCGCCGACACCGACGGCTGCATCTGCCCCAGCGGCCCCGCCACTTCGCCCACGCCGGCGATGCCGGACAAGGCGCCGCTGACCATGAAGGCCAGCCACACATTGCGCGGTTCGCTGAAGCCGGCGTACAGCGCGGCGGCCGGCGCCATGCCGCTGACCTGCATGCGGTAGCCGGCAAACGTGTGCTTGCAGAAGAACCAGGCCGCAAGCGCCGCGACCAGCGACAGGATGAAGGCCGCGTTCAGGCGCAAGCCTTCCACCAGCAGCGGCAAGGTGGCCGAGTCGCTGAACATCTTCGACTGTGGGAAGTTGAAGCCGGCCGGATCGCGCATCGGCCCGTGCACCAGATAGCTCAGCAAGTGATATGCCACGTACACCAGCATCAGGCTCACGAGAATCTCGCTGGTGTTGAAGCGCGTGCGCAGCAGCGCGGGGATCGCCGCCCACAGCATGCCGCCCAGCGCACCCGCCAGCAGCATCAGCGGCAGCACCCACCAAGCCTGCACCTCGTCGAAATACAGCGCCACCGCGCCGGCGGCGATCGCGCCCACCGTCAGCTGGCCGTCGGCGCCGATGTTGGCGACGTTGGCGCGGAAGCCGATCGCCAGGCCCACGCCGCACAGGATCAGCGGCGTCGCCTTCAGCAGCAGCTCGCCGACGCCATACAGCGTGGTCCACGGCTTGATGAAGTAGACGTAGAAGGCGTGCAGCGGCTCCTGCCCCAAAAAGAAGAACAGCAAGGAGCCGGTTACCAACATGGCCGCCGCCGCAATCAGCGGCGACGTCAGCATCATCGAACGCGATGGTTCGGGACGTCGTTCAAGCCGCGACATGTTCTGCTCCCTGGTAGTCGAAATCGCCGCTCATCCACACGCCGATCTGGTTGATGCTGGTGCCGGCCGCCGGCACCACTTGCGACAGGCGGCCATCGGCCAGCACGGCGATGCGGTCGCTCATCATGAACAATTCGTCCAGCTCCTCCGACAACACCAGCACCGCCACGCCCTGGTCGCGCATGTCGATGATGGCCTGCCGTATCAGCATGGCGGCGCCGATGTCCACGCCCCATGTCGGCTGCGCGAACACCATCACCTTGGGCGCCAGCGCGATCTCGCGGCCGACGATGAATTTTTGCAGGTTGCCGCCCGAAAGGCTGGCCGCCGCCGACTGCTCGCCGCCGCACTTGACGTTGAAGCGCTCGATCACCTTGCGCGCGAACTCGCGCACCGCGCCGCGCTGTATCAGGCCGCGCTTGACCATGCCGGTGTTGGCCGCCGGCAGATAGCCGGTCAGCAGGGCGTTATCGGCCAGCGAAAGATCGGGCACGGCGCCACGTCCCAGCCGCTCCTCGGGCACAAAGCCCAGTCCCAGCTGGCGGCGTCGCGCCGCAGCCAGCCTGCCCACGTCCTGCCCGCACAGGCGGATCGCGCCGCTGCCCGCGGCCAGCGCGCGCTCGCCGGAGATGGCCTTCAACAGCTCCTGCTGGCCGTTGCCGGAAATGCCGGCGATGCCGACGATCTCGCCGCTGCGCAGCTCCAGATTGATGTCCTTCAGGCGCGTGCCGAACGGATCGTCGCTGCGCACATTCAGTTTATCGAGCGCCAGCAGCACTTCGCCCGGTACGCGCGGCTGGTGCACACACACCGGAAGTTCGCGGCCTATCATCAGCTCCGCCAGCGACTTGGCGCTTTCCTCTTTCGGATTGGCGGTGCCGGACACGCGCCCCGCGCGCAGCACAGTGGCCTTGTCGCACAGCGACTGGATCTCATCGAGCTTGTGGCTGATATACAGGATGCTGACGCCTTCGGAGGCCAGGCGTCGCAGCGATTCGAACAACTTGAGCACCGCATCGGGCGTCAGCACCGAGGTCGGCTCGTCCATGATCAGCAAACGCGGCGACTGCAACAGGCAGCGCACGATCTCCACCCGCTGCCGCTCGCCCACCGACATGCTGTGCACCAGCCGTTGCGGGTCGAGCGGCAAGCCGTATTGTTCGGAGACGGCGCGGATGCGCGGCGCCAGCGCGGCCGGCGCGATCTTCTCGTCCAGCGCCAGCGCGATGTTCTCGGCCACGGTCAGCGTCTCGAACAGCGCGAAATGCTGGAACACCATGCCGATGCCCAGCTTGCGCGCGTCGTGCGGCGAGTGGATGTGGACCTGCTTCCCCTCCCACATGATCTGGCCTTCATCGGGCTTGGTCACGCCGTAGATGATCTTCATCAGCGTGCTCTTGCCGGCGCCGTTCTCGCCCAGCACGGCGTGGATTTCGCCGGGCATCACGGTCAGGTCGACGGCGGCGTTGGCCACCACGGAAGGGTAAATCTTGGAGATGCCCAGCATCTTCAGGCGCGGCTCTGTCATCGGCGCTTCCCTCATCGGCTTCCCTCATCGTATACAAATTGAATACAAAATCAGACGCAATTAGCATGCCAGTCAAAATCCGCCGGAACGCTCCATTTTGGGCGGAAGAGTGCACTAAATATGACACACTTCCTCACCAAAAATGTGCGCCGAGCTCAAAAATGAGGACAAAACAAAGTATTTTCGTACACAATACAAGACAGATCCGCAGCGCCAGTTGTACACGATGTAGTTAGCATGGTTCCTGCTTTATGCAGTGTGAGTACCACCCTCACGGAGAATCGATCGATGCCATCACCAGGCAAACGCAAACCTCGCAAGGCCGCACCGGCGGCCATCGCCGTGGGCGCGCCTGCCGCCACCAAGCGCGGCACCACCGCCGTCGACCTGCGCATCTACCGCGCGGTCGTCAACGCCGTCATGAGCCACCGCCTGCCGCCCGGCACCCACCTGGGCGAAGCCGATTTCTGCGAACTGTATCAAGTCAGCCGCACCACCGTGCGCAAGGCGCTGCAACGGCTGGCGCACGACCACATCATCGAGCTGCGGCCGAATCGCGGCGCGGTGATCGCCTCGCCGACGCCGGAGGAAGCGCGCGACATCTTCGCCGCCCGCCGCGCCATCGAAAGGGAGATCGTGCCGCTGGTGATACGCAACGCCACCCCCGCCTCGCTCAAGCAGATCCGCGCCGCGCTGCATGCGGAGGACCAGGCCCGCCGCACCGGCGACCGCGCCGGCTGGATACGCCTCGGCGGCGAGTTCCACATCCTGCTGGCGGAGCTGGCCGGCAACCAGGTGCTGCAACGCTTCATGGCGGAGCTGGTGTCGCGCTGCTCGCTGATCATCGCCCTGTACGAAGCGCCCGGCGCCACCATGTGCGAGAACGACGAGCACCAGGACCTGGCCACCCTGATCGAGCAGGGCAAGATAAAGGAGGCCACCCATTTGATCGAGCACCACCTGCTGGAAATCGAAGCGCGCCTGCACCTCAATGAGCAGGACAAGAAAGTGAATCTGGCCGAGGCGCTGTCGGGGTATTAGCGGCGTGGCCCAGGAATTGCTAGAGAAGTCGATGAGATTGAATCCAATCATCTCAACGAATTGGATACAAAAGAAGTTCTTACAAACCGTGCTGTCTACTTATCTCACTGAATGGAGTTCATGATGTCCCGTCTCGCCTCCCGCACCGCCTTCGCCCTCCTCACCTGCTGCGCCTGCGCCGCCCACGCCGCCGACTGGAGCGACACCTCGCTCAGCTACCGCTACGGCACCAAGTTCGCCGAGCCGTTCAACAACCAGGACATCACCAAGAACATCGTCAACCTGAGCAGCGTCTCCGGTTACAAGTACGGCAAGAACTTCTTCAGCGTCGACTTGCTGATGTCGTCGGATGTGGACCCGTCGTCGGCCGGCGCCAAGAGCGGCGCGCACGAAGCCTATGCGCTGTACCGCCACACGCTGGACCTGGGCAAGGTCACCGGCAGCAACCTGGCCTTCGGTCCGGTGCGCGGCGTCGGCGCCACCGCCGGCTTTGACTTCAACAGCAAGACCGACGCCGGCTACAACTCCAAGAAGCGCATGGTCGTCGCCGGCCCGACGCTGATGCTGGACGTGCCGGGCTTCCTCGACGTCAGCCTGTTCGCGCTGTGGGAGAGCAACGCGCCGTACAACACCTTCACCGGCGCCGCCACGCCGCGCTACGCCTACAAGACCCACCCGATGCTAACCGCCGCCTGGGGCATCCCGTTCAACATCGGCATCCCGCTGTCGTTCGAAGGCTTCGCCAACTTCATCGGCACCAAGGGCAAGAACGAATTCGGCGGCGACACCGCGCGCGAGACCAACATCGACATGCAGGTCATGTACGACATGAGCGGCGCCGTCGGCGCGGCCAAGAACACTTTCAAGGTCGGCGTCGAGTACCAGTTCTGGAAAAACAAGTTCGGCAACCCAGACACCAACAACCCTGGCGCCACGGCGAAAACGCCGATGGTCCGCGCCGAGTACCACTTCTAAACCACGCCCACCAAAGGAAACCGTATGATGAATCGTCGCAAAGTACTGGCACTGGCCGCGCTGGCCGCCGCAAGCATCGGCCTGTCCACCTCCGCGTTGGCAGCGGAGCCGCTGAAGATAGGCTTCGTCTACGTCGGCCCGGTCGGCGACGCCGGCTGGACCTACGCCCACGACCAGGGCCGCCTGGCGATGGAGAAGGAACTCGGCACCCAGGTCAAGACCACCTATGTCGAAAACGTGCCGGAAGGCGCGGACGCCGAGCGCGTGATCCGCAAGCTGGTCGCCGAGGGGAACAAGCTGATTTTCACCACCTCCTTCGGCTACATGAATCCGACCGAGAAGGTCGCCAAGTCCACGCCTGGCGTGGTGTTCCTGCACGCCACCGGCTTCAAGACCGGCAAGAACCTGGGCACCTACGAATCGCGGCTGTACGAGGGCGCCTACCTGAACGGCGTCATCGCCGGCAAGATGACCAAGTCCAAGACGCTGGGCTTCATCGCCTCCTTCCCGGTGCCTGAGGTGATCCGCAACATCAACGCCTTCACGCTGGGCGCGCAGAGCGTCAATCCCGGCGTCAAGACCAAGGTGATCTGGGTGAACTCGTGGTACGACCCGGCCAAGGAGCGCCAGGCGGCGGAAACCCTGGTGGCGCAAGGCGCGGACGTGATGGCGCAGAACACCGACTCGCCGGCCACGCTGCAAGTGGCGCAGGAAAAAGGCGTGTACGCGTTCGGCTGGGATTCGGACATGTCCAAGTTCGCACCGAAGGCGCACCTGACGGCGGCCACCAACAACTGGGCGCCCTATTACATCGAGACCGCCAAAGCGGTCATCGCCGGCACCTGGAAAACCGGCGATTACCATGGCGGCATGAAGGAAGGCATGGTCAAGATGTCGGCCTTGAATGCCGTGGTGCCTGCCGAAGCGGCCAAAGTGTTCGAAGAGAAGAAGGCCGCGCTGACCGCCGGCACCCTCGCGCCGTTCACCGGTCCGATCAAAGACCAGTCGGGCGCCGTCAAATACGCGGCCGGCGTGGTGGTGCCGTTGAAAGACCTGCTGTCGATGAACTTCTACGTGCAAGGCGTGGAAGGCTCGATTCCAAAGTAACCCCCACCTGGGGTCAAGTCTGACATTCGGACACGAGCTCCGCCGTAGCCGGTGTTACGGCGGAGCTCGTGTCCGAATGTCAGACTTGACCCTCCGCAGGAGAACGTATGAGCAATGCCACCGATCAGGACCACGACTTCCTCACCCGCGTGCTGGCCTTGGCGCAGCGCTCGCGCGACGAGGGCCACCATCCCTTCGCCGCCATGGTGGTCGCCGCCGACGGCACCGTGCTGTCCGAAGCGATGAACGCCTCCAGCAGCGACCGCACCGCGCACGCCGAGATGAACGCGCTGCGCCAGGCCTCGCAGCGCCACGCCCCGGAGCAGCTGGCCACGGCCACGCTGTACGCCAACGCCGAACCCTGCGCCATGTGCGCCGGCGGCACCTACTGGAGCGGCGTGGGACGGGTGGTGTATGCGATGTCGGAAGCAAGCCTGCTGGCACTGACCGGCAGCGATCCCGAAAATCCGACGCTGTCGCTGCCCTGCCGCGAGGTGTTCGCGCGCGGCCAGCGTCCGACCGAAGTCATCGGACCACTGCGCGAGGACGAGGCGCGGCTGGCGCACGCCGGCTTCTGGAACAAATAGCTGATGCATTTCATGCAAGCCGGGATCATAATTGTGATCCGGCCTGGTGGAGAGCATCGTGGCAAAACCTACAAAATTGCATGGATGGCGGTTTGAGTTGCGCGCTGCGGCGTTGGCCGCCTGCGCCGCGTTATTGGTCGCCTGCGGCGGCGGTGGCGGCGGTTCCAGCGCGGCGGTAACAACCGATCCCACGCCCCCGGTCACGCCCACCGCGCCGGCGCTGCCCGGCGCCTTCGACGACACGCTGGCCTATTCCAGCCTCGCCAGCGCCTCGCTGTCGGCGCCCAACGAAAACGCCGCCGTCATCGCCAGCCATATCCAGCTGAACGGCCAGCAGTTCAACTACACCGCCACCACCGGCCACCTGACCGCGACCGACGTCCGCACCGGCAAGGCCTCGGCCTCGTTCTTCTACGTCGCCTACACCGTGGCCGGCGCCGGTGCGGCCAAGCGGCCCGTCACCTTCTTCTACAACGGCGGACCCGGTTCCTCCTCCATTTACCTGCATCTGGGTTCGTTCGGGCCGCGCCGGCTGGTCAGCACCATCCCCAACGCCACCGTCATGCCGGTGCAGCTGGTCGACAACCAGGAAACCTTGCTGGTGCAATCGGACCTGGTGTTCGTGGACGCCATCGGCACCGGCTACTCGCAAGCCATCGCGCCCAACACCAACCAGAGCTTCTGGGGCGTGGACGCGGACGCCGCCGCCTTCCGCGATTTCGTGCAGCGCTACGTGGCCGTCAACCAGCGCGAGGCCTCGCCCAAGATCCTGTTCGGCGAGTCGTATGGCACGCCGCGCACGGCGGTGCTGGCCAACCTGCTGGAACTGGCCGGCGTGCAGGTGGCCGCGGTGGTGCTGCAATCGTCCATCATGGACTACAACAGCAACTGCGGCGTGCTCGATCCGGGCGCCATCAGCTGCGAAGGCTACGTCCCGACCTACGCCGCCACCAGCGCCTACTACCAGCGCAGCAATCCGCTGCCCACCGATTTCAGCGCCTACGTGCAGCAGGCGCGCAATTTCGCCGCCGGCGATTACCGCGGCGCCATGACGGCTTACCTGGCCAGCAAGGTTGCGCCGCCGGCCGGCGTGATCGCGCAACTGGTCGGCTACACCGGCCTGCCGGTGCTGACCTGGCAGCAGAACTTCGACATGGGGCCGGACTACTATCAACGGAACGCCGTGCCGGGCAAGCTGCTGGGCCGCTACGACGCCCGCGTCTCCGCGCCCACCGGCAGCGCGCTGACGGTCGACGGCGATCCCTCGCTGACGGTCATCAACTCCGCCTTCGTCAACGGCATCGTGAGCTACCTGTCGGACGAGCTGCATTACAGCGCCCGCTCGCGCTACACCAGCAGCAACAACATCGGCGGGCAATGGGATTTCAGCCACGACGGCAAGCAGCTGCCGGACACCATCCCGGACCTGGCCGCCGCCATGACGCTGAACCCGACCATGAGGGTGCTGTCGGTCAACGGCTACCACGACCTGGCCACGCCTTTCCACCAGACCGAGCTCGATCTGGCGCGTTTGGGTGCCAATCCGCTAATTGTGCTCAAATATTACGCAAGCGGCCATATGACGTATCTAGACGACACTGCACGCCGGACCCAGCAAATGGATTTGATTAATTTCTTCAACAGCGTCACAGTGACACCATAAGCCATGCGCCAGGCTCAATACGCCGCGCGGGGGAGACCATCATGAAACTGCTGATCCACATTGCCATGCTAGCCGCCGCGACGGCCTGCGGCTGCGTCCACGCCCAGGCGCCGAACCGGGAAGCCGCGCCGCTGATGATGTCGGCGCCGCTCCATCCCGACCCCTACATCCCGCCGGCCATGCGCAAGCCGCCGCGCGACGGCGCCTCCGGCCCCATATTGCAATACCAGGCCATGCAGAAACTGAAGAAACGCTTTGAAGAGGCCGACCTGGACGGCAACGGCAGCCTGAGCCGTGAAGAAGCGCACAAGGCCGGCCTGGGCTTCATCGAGAAAAACTTCGACCACATCGACAGCGCCCAGCGCGGCGCGGTCTCGTTCGAAGACTTGAAGGCCTTCATCATCCAGCGACGCGAAGAAGCGCGCTCGCGCTGAGCGGCGCGCGCTTCATCAGCGTGCATTCATCGGCTTACAGCTTGTAGTTCAAGCCCAGCAGGAACTGGCGGCCGTAGGTGGTGTAGCGCTCGGGCGCGTACGAACCGCCCGAGAACGCGTCGCCCTGGCGGGTCTGGTAAGGCGAGTTGTTCAGGTTGTTCACCTGGAACAAGAAGGACAGGCCCTTGTAGCGGCCCTCCTCGATCGCATAACCGAGCTGCAGGTCGATCTGGCGCTCGGCCAGGATCTCGCTGAAGGAACGCTGCGCGAACAGTCCCGTCACCTCGCCGCGATACGCCGAACGGTAGCGGCGGCTGGCGCGCGCCTGGTAACCCGATTTCTCGTAGTAGACCGTGAAGTTGGACACCACGCCCGACAGCCCCGGCAGCTTCTCCTTCGTGCCCGGACCGTTGGGATGGATCGAGCTCTCCGTGCCGGACATGCTGCCCGTCACGCCGAAGCCTTCCAGCGGCGCGTACAGCAGGCCGCCGTCCAGCGCGCCCGACAGTTCGACACCCTTGACCAGGCCGCCCGCGCCGTTGGTCGGCCGGTTCAAGGTGCCGATGTCCTGCAGCGGCACCACGCCCGACGGATTCGGGAAGCCGGCGAAGCTGAACGCGGTCTGCTGGTTGTAGATGTAGCTCTGCAGCTTTTTATACCAGAGCGCGGCGGCGATGTAGCTGCGCTTGCCGATGTATTTTTCCATCGACAGGTCGTAGGAATTGGCGCGCCATGGCTCCAGTTGCGGGTTGCCGCCGCTGCCGTTCCACATGCGGGTGGTGGCGTCGACCCCGCCCGAAACGCCGGCGCGCATGTCCTGCATCTGCGGCCGGGCCACGGTCTTGGCGGCGCCGAAGCGCAGGTTGGTGGTATCCAGGTACTTGCCGAGGTCGAAGTTCAGGTTCAGGCTGGGCAGCACGTCGGTGTAGTTGGCGCCGCCGGTAATCGAACCCAGCTTGCCGGCGTTGACGGTGGCGCCGCGCGATTTCTGGTCGACGTTGACCGCCTGCAGGCCGAGGTTGCCGCGCAGCGGGAAGGGGCCGACGTCGGTGTCGATGCCCAGCCGCGCGTAGGCGGTGGTGACTTTCTCGGTCACGCCCCAGTCCTGCAGCGCCTGGTCGTCGGGACGGGCCGGCTGCATCGTGTAGTACTTGCCCAGCACGCCCATGACGTCATAGGTCAGCACGCTCGGGATGCCGGCGAAGGCCAGCGCGGTCGACGGCTCGATCAGGTCGGACGAGACCACGGCCGGCGCGCGGCCGTTCTTCAGGTTCCAGTAGTTGTTGGTGTCGGCGTGGGTCTTCTCGCGCTTGCTGAAGTTGACGCCGCCTTCCATGTTGCGGAACATGCCCTCCAGGTCGCGCTTGGCCGAGAACTTGATCGAACCCAGCTTGTCCTCCACCACCGGGTGGTGCATGTCGGCGTCCTTGCCCCAGCCGCCGACGTCGGTCAGCTTGATGATGGCCGGGTCGGCGAAGTTGATGCTGGGCGTGAAGGTCGGCAGACCGCTGGCGGTCGGAATCTGGAACTTGAAGTTGTTGTCGGTGATGTGCGAGCCGGCCGGGCCCAGGCCGGCGTAGGTTTCCAGCACCGTCTCGCGCCGCTTGGCGCTCGAGTACGAGGCGTCGCCCACCAGGGTCCAGCCGTCCTTCTTGTAGGTGTTGTTCCAGCCCACCGCGCCCAGTTGGTCCTTGCGGGTGTTGAAGTCGTTGCGGACGATGGGTTCCAGGTTGACCAGCGAACCGCCCACCAGCAGGCGGGTGCCGCCGATGGTCTGGATCACCGGGTTGGTGTAGGTGACGTCGCTCCACTGGTGCGAGTTCCACATCATGCCGCGCATGGTGGTGTCTTCCTTGAATTCGGAATAGTACAGGTCGAGCGAGGTGCGGAATTCCTTGGTCGGACGGTATTCGAGCACGCCCATCAGGCCGTCGCGCTTTTGCTTGCGCGAGGTGGCCGTCACTTCGGCGCCCTTCAGCGCCACCACGTCCTCGTCGCCCTTGGGCAGCTTGTTGTCGGTGCCCCACCACCACGATTTGTATTCCTGCTGCTGGCCCGGCGAATCGAGGTGGGCGTAGCCGAAGGCCACGCCCAGCGTGTTGTTCATGAACTGGTCCACATACGAGGCGCTGACGCGGTTGCCGTTGGCCGGCGTGTTCGCGTTCAGCTTGCCGTTGGAATTGTGCTCGCCGCGCGCGTTGAAGACGATGGTGCGCTCGCGGATGTCGAGCGGACGCACGGTGTGCAGGTCCACCGTGCCGGACAGGCCGCCGCCGGCCAGCGACGCGTCGGGCGTCTTGTAGACCGTGACGCCGTTGATCAGCTCGGACGGATACTGGTCGTACTCGGCGCCGCGGTTGTTGCTGGTGGAGACCAGCTCGCGCCCGTTCATCAGGGTGCCGGAGAAGTCCGGCGCCAGGCCGCGGATCGAGATCACCTGCGCCCGGCCTTCGACGCGCTGCGCCGTCAGGCCGGCCAGGCGGGCGATGGATTCGGCGATGCTGACGTCGGGCAGCTTGCCGATGTCCTCGGCGGTGATGGCCTCGACGATGGAATCGGCGTCGCGCTTGACCGCCATCGAGGTTTCGATGCTGCGGCGGATGCCGGTGACGACCACCGACTGGACTTGCTTGTCGTCGGCGCCGGCCGACGGTCCCTGCTGCGCCCACGCCGGGGCGGAAGCGAACGCCAGCGCCGCGCAGGCGGCGGCGATCGGTGTCAGTGCGAGTGCTTGGGTTGGCTTGCTCATCATCTAGTCTCTCTTATAATTTTAGACGGGTGGAAAATACTAACGGAACGGCTGCGGTGCGGTGCTGCTGGTCATCCAATCCTGCAGGGGCTGGTGGACCTCATAAGCCTGGGTGCCAAACGACTTGAACAGGTTTTCGATATCGGCGATGGACGCCTTGGTGAAGTCGACGGCGGGCACGGCGGCGCCGGCGGCGTTGGTGACGAAACCCCAGCTGCCGCTGCCCTGGCCGCCGCCGTTGCTGACCACCTTCCAGCTCCACGCCGTGGTGGCCCAGCCGTACTTGGCGTAGGTGTCGAAGGAGGCGCGGGCGACCTGGCCGCCCAGGTCCAGGCCCAGGCCCATCCACGGCTGGGTTTCGCCGATGAAGAAGGCGGTGTCGACGGCTTTGATCTTGTTGTCCCATTCGCACACGCCGCTGTTGCCGCCGCCGCCGCAGGTGAGCCAGTCCTTGTGGACCGCCAGGCCGGGCTGGCCCCAGCCGAACAGGCCGGGATAGAAGTGCATCTCGAACGCGACATTGCTCATGCCCTGCTCGGACGGCTTGCCGTAGGCCGTGATGTTGCCGCTGTTGTGGCCGGGCAGTATCACCACGTGCTTGGGATCGACCGCGCGGATCGCCGTGTACAGGGTCTTGACCACGGCGGCCAGGTTGGCGGCGGTGGTGCCCCATGGTTCGTTGAGCACGCTGTAGCCGGCCACCGCCGCGCGGTCCCGGTAGCGGCCGGCCACCTGCTGCCACAGCCAGATGGTGCGGTCCTGGAATTCCGGCGTCGACCAGTACAGGTTCTGGTTGGCGCAGCCGCTGTGCTGCTCCCAGCCCTGCGAGCCGACCGCGCCGTGCAGGTCGAGGATCACGTACATGCCGCGCTTCTCGGCCTGGGCGATGGCGTCGTCCAGGTAGCGCCAGGCGTCGGTGCGCAGCTGGCGCGGATTTTTCTCATCCTCGACCACGCTGTAGAGGAAAGGCAGGCGCACCACGTTCAGGCCGAACTTCTGCATCTGGTCCCAATCGCGGGTGGTGATCCAGTTGTCGCGCAACAGCTGCATCAGGCGCTGGCGCTCCGCGTAGCCGAAGCGGGTGTCGAGATTGGCCTCCAGCTTGCACTGGTCGTCGATGCCGGCGCTGCCCTGCCCCATCATCCAGAATTCGTTGATCAGCCAGTTGCCGAGGTTGGTGCCCTTGAGCGCCACCGCGCTGCCGTCCGCCTTCAGCCATTTGGTGCCCTGCGTGTGCAGCATGGTCAGCGGCAGCAGCGGCACCGGCGTCACCGGGGTCGGCTTGATCGCTTCCACCGGCGGCGGCGCGGGCGGCGCCACGACGCTGGAACCGCCGCCGCTGCCGCAGCCGGCCAAGCAGGCGGCCAAGCCCATGGCGAACAACACACTCAGCAACTTGAACATCTGCTTCTCCCTTATGGAAGCGCTTCCACTGGCGTTCTGAAAAAACTGCCGTGCGTTTGCACAGCAGTTCTGCTTACGGTTTCCAGGTAAATGTGGCGACGCTGGCGGCCGGCAAGGTGTAGCTGAAGCTGCGCTGGCCCGGCGCCAGGCGCACGGCGAAGCTGCGCGCCGCCTTGGCCGAGTTCACCACCATCAGCGCCACCGAACCGTCGTCGGCGTTGCGGAAGGCCACCGTGTCGAGCTCGTTGTAGCCGCTGCTGGAGGCGATGCGGCGCGCGCCCTGGCGCACGAAGCGGCTGGCGTGGGCCAGCGCGTAGTACTCCTCGTTGCGCGTGACCTTGCCGTCGCGGCTGTCGATGGTGACCACGCCACGGCAATCCTTGCAGCCGCCCAGGTGCGGGCCGTCGTTCTCGTCCAGAGCCAGGTTCCACAGCAGCACGCCCTTGGCCCAGCCGCGCGTGGCGCCGATCACCAGCGTGCGGGCGAAGTGCTGCAGATTGTCCGACCATACCGGCGCCCATTTGCCGCCCGAGCATTCGGTGAAATAAGTATCCTTGTCCGGCCAGCGGTCGTGCAGCGCGGCCTGCACCCGCACGTCGCCGCCGTAGCAGTGCCAGGCCACGCCGTTGACGTATTGCTTGGCCACCGGGTCTTTCAGCACATCGGCCGGCGAGCCCGGCTCGTCCCAGTTGTGGTCCCAGTCGAGGATGCGGGTGTGCGGATGCTGCTTGGCCAGCAGCGGGCCCAGGTGGCCGCCGATGAAGGCGGCGCGCTTGGCCGGCTCGACCCGCATGCCGGGGTAGTCCTTGGGTTCGAAGTGCGGTTCGTTCTGCAAGGTCAGCGCGTAGATCGGCACGCCCTCCTGCTCGTAGGCGCCGACATAGCGCGACAGGTAGGCGGCGAACGGCGCGTACGCTTCCGGCTTCAGGGTGCCCTGGATCAGGCTGTCGGTGCTTTTCATCCAGCCGGGCGCGCTCCACGGCGAGGCCATCACGCGCAGTTTCGGGTTGATCGCCAGCGCGGCCTGGGTGACCGGCAGCACGTCGGCGCGGTTGGGCTCGATGGAGAAATGCGCCAGCGTCGGGTCGGTCTGGCCGGGCGGCATGTCGTCGAAGCTGTAGTGGTGGCGCGAGAAATCGGAGGCGCCGATGGTCAGGCGGGTGAAGCTGAAGTTGGCGCCGGGCGCCTTGCCGAACAGCTCGTTCATCAGCGCGCCGCGCTGCTGCGGATTCAGGCGGTTCTGGATCAGCCAGGCCGAGGCGTCGGTGATGGCGGCGCCGAAGCCCACCATCTCCTGGTAACGCTGGGCCGGGTCGACGTCGATGACGATGGCGGCCTTGACGCCGGAGCCGAACGTGGCGTCGGCGCCGCGCGCCAGCAGCTGGCTCTGGTCGCCGGTGGTGATCCAGGCCTGGACAGGGCCCTGGGCCCGCGCGGCGCCGTGCGCGCACAACAGCAATGGCAGCAACGGCAGCACGGCAAGCAGGCGCAACAACGGTTGCAGCGGAAGGCGGACTGGCGAAGGGCGCAAGGCCGCATCACCCGGCAGAGCGGGACTGGCAGTGAACATTCTGTCTCCATGCAGAAGGGTCGTGGCCCGTCCGTCTGTGGTTTTTACGTGAGTGGAAACGCTTCCACTTGTTAATTTCACTATAGCACCGTGAATTCCGCGATGTCAATCAGGGAAAAGCTTGGGCGGTGTCAATTGGTGAGTTTTTGGCGCGCAAAAAGTGCGCCAAATTAAGTTGGCCGCCCATCGCGAAACCCGTATTCTGCCCGTGCGCCACACGCGATTTTTTGCTGTAGCGAATTTGCCACGGTCGCTAGTGGATGGACAGCACCGCGCGCACGCTGGCGTCCAGCGCGCTGCGGTCGATATAGCCGATCAGGTTGGGGTTGTCGGCCACCAGGCGCTTGATGGCGGCGCTGTCGCCGGACTCCACCGGCGGCTGGCCGCGTCCGGTGAACAGCATGTGGGCCCAGTAGGCCTTCATCTGCGCCGGCGCCTTGCCGCTGCTCTTCAGGTAGAACACATCGCGCACCGGCGAGCCTTCGCTCTGGTCGATCGGCACCGCGTGCTGGCCGTTGGGGAAATCGACCGCCTTGCCGAGGAACAGGTCGGCCGCCTGCTCGCCGCTGAGGGCCTTGACGGCGTTGCGGGCCGAGACGATCACCACCACCTCGGCGCGGCTGCAACTGCCGGCCAATAACAACGCGGCCAGCAAGCAATGGGGGATGGACTTGTGCATGATCTATCCTCCCGTCAGTAAAGGAAATCGGCCAGCAAGCTGACCACGTTGACCCGGCCGCCGCGCGGCGTGCCGGCCACCACGCTCTGCAAGGTGCCGTAGGAATTGGCGCCCAGGTGCAGCTGGTCCCATTGCACCTTGAGGTCGAGGTTGCGCGCCGCGTCCCAGCGCAGGCCGGCCGCATAGGTGTGCTGGGCCACCGGGATGTTGCCGGTGTCGGTCAGCGGCCGCAGTTCGGACACGGTGACATAAGGCGTCAGCGTGCCGAAGCGCATGCCGCCGTTCACATACCAGGCTTCGCGGATGGCCTTGACGCGCTTGCCGTCATAATTGGTGACCCGTACCCATTCGCTGCTGACGAACCACTCGCCCGGGTCCCACGACGCGCCCAGCGACGCGAAGCGCCCGCGCGGCGGGTTCTGGTTGTCGACGTCGCGTTGCTGGTAGGCCGCGTGCAGCGTCAGCGGGCCCCGCTCCAGGGTGTCGAAGATGCCCATCACGGCGGTGGAGTGGACGTCGATGCCGCGCGTGTTGGTGGTGGTGCGCTTGCCATACAGGATGCTGGTGGTGTTGCTGATGTCGCCGGCATGGATGCGGTACGAGGCGTCCACGCCGTCGCTTTCCTTCAGCGCCAGCAGGCGGTAGACCTCGATCGGCGGACGCGCCGTGATATTGCTGTAGCCGACCCGGCGCGAATCCGACGCCAGGAAGCTGGCCAGGCCGATCCGTCCCACCCGCACGCTGAGGTCCGGCGTCACCGCGTATTTCAGATTGGCCCAGCTGACCAACGGCCGATACGTGCCATTCCAGCGGTATTCCGACACCAGCTGCACCACGCCGGACAGCTGCGGCGTGAAGTTGGCCGTCAGTTGCAGGCCCAGCCGGCTATCGACATCGCCGGTCCACTGGCGGTTGCGGCCGGTGCCCGAGGGTTGCAGGTTGTCGAACACATAGTCGGCGCCGTGCTCGTCCGAGTGCGCCAGGCCGACCGTGCCAAAGCCGTTGACCGACAGCCAGGGCCGTACCGGATCGGCCGCGAATTCCGCCGCGCGCGCGGGCAAGGCCAGGCTCAGCAGTATCGCAGTCGAGGCTGAAATCAGACGAGAATTGGCAGGCATCCAGGCTCCATGCAGGTTGGTTATTGTTCCATGTAGTGGGCCAGCAGCTTATCGAGTTCCTTGGTCTTGGCCAGGCGCACCAGGCCTTCGTTCAAGGACTGCAACAGCCGGGCCGCGTCGGCGCCGCTGGCCGCCACGCCGAAATACAAGGGCCGCAGCGGCGAATCGGGCAGCGGCTGGCTCACCAGCGTGCCGTCCACCAGCAGGCTGCGCAGCTTGGGGTTGATCAGGTACTGGCCGGCCATGGTCTCGCGGCTGTCGATGAACAGGTCGCAGCGGCCCAGGTGCAGCTTGCCGATCAGCTGTTCGTAGCCGATGGTGGCGCCGCGGTCGACCGTGCTGGTGGGGATGCCGTAGACCTCGAAGCGGTAGCCACCCAGGCCGCACAGATGGTAGTGGCGCACGTCGCCCAGCTGTTGCAGGCTGAGCCCTTGCGGCCGCGCCCGGCGCGAGTAGAAATACACATTGTGCATGGTGAAGTAGGCGTCGCTCAGCACCAGGTTGCCGGCGGCATCGGCCTGGCCGACGTTGAGCGCGATATCGACCCGATGGTCGGCCACCAGCGCCAGGCAGCGCGCCCAGGGCAGCAGTTGCACATTGACGGTCCAGCCGTAGCGCGCGCCGATCAGGTTGAGCAGGTCGACGCTGGCCCCCACCACATGGCCGCCGCGCTGGCCGCCGGCGCGCTCGGCGAACACGAAGGGCGGCATTTCCGCCTGGTCGGCGCAGACCCGCACCGTGCCGGCGCAGGCGGAACCTGTAGCGAGGCACAGCAACAGCAAGAATGCGTAGTAACGATTCATAACATGGGAGCCGACCGCAACAATCCGAGACCCATTCTAGCAAATGCCGCCTCGACCACCGCAATAAGTGTTGCGTCGATGAAAACTTTTTTTTGTACTATCGACTGGCCTGGCCAGCCGACTCGTCCCACACGGCGGCCGCCGCGCGCTCGATCAGCGGACGCCAGTCGGGCGCCACCGGCAGCAGGAACAGCTCGGCCAGCGCCCGCTCGATCTGGTCGGCATTCAAGAAGCGGCGCTCGCCGCCGCCGTCGGCGCGGCGTATCGTCAGCCGGTTGCGCAGCAGCGCATGGCGCGCCTCGGGCCTGCTGCGCGCCACGAGCAGGTCGTGACGGAAAATCGATTGCGGGTAGGTCGACGAGTAGTAGTTCGCCATCTCATAATCGCCGTCGCGGCAGAGCGCCGGCGAGACCAGGTAGGCCGGCATCCAGTCGTCGCCCAGCTGCGCTTCCAGCAGATGCTCGTTGCCCTGCGGCGTGATGCGGAAGCGCTCGTGCTGCGTGGCTTGCGGCGTGGCCAGGTCGAAGCGGATCGGCGCCGTCAGCACGCAGCTGCCGAAGCCGACATCGCACAGCCAGGGCTGGCCGTCCACCGTCACCCGCAACACCATATGGGTGCGCGGCCGCCGCCGCGCCTCGGGGCCGGCCATCCATTGCACCTGGGCGATCAGCGGTTCGACCTGGTAGCCCAGCGCGCACAGCACGCGCTGGAACAGCTTGTTCTGCTCGAAGCAGTAGCCGCCGCGCCCGGCCCGTAGCAGCTTGGCGTCCACCGCCTCCGGTGCCAGCAGCACCGGCCGCTCCAGCAGCACGTCGATGGCCTCGAACGGAATGGCGGCCGGGTGCAACTGCTGCAAGGCGCGCAGCGTATCGAGCGTGGGGGTGCGCGGCCCGGTGTAGCCGATGCGCGCGCAATATGCGTCCAGTAATTCCATGGTCCCGCCTGCAATGTTAGCGAAAGAGCCACCATGATAGCAGCGCTTTCGCGTTTCACAATTCCCACAGAACCGCATGCCGCCGTATCAAATGCAAGTCGAATGGAGGTAGTATCGACTTCACACTTATTGGCGTAGCGCATTACCTCAGCGGCAGTACTTTCTCGACCAGGAGGCGTACATGTTTTCCAATTTGAAGGTTGGCACGCGTTTAGGCTTGGCGTTTTTTCTGCTCACGATGCTGTCGGTGGCGCTGGGCTGGATCGCCATCCACGAGACCTCCGCCATGAACGAGCAATGGAAGACCATCAAGGAGGACGCGCTGGCCAAGCGCGGCGCGATCAACCGCGGCTCCAACGCCCTGGGCGCCGGCATCCACCATTTCAAGAACTACATCCTGCGCGGCGGCGACTACGACAAGAAATTCGAAGCCGACATGGCCGATGTCGACCACACGCTGGACGACTACCGGGCCACCGGTTTCCTGACCGCCGACGAAGACAAACTGCTGAGCCAATTGCGCGACGGCGCCACCGCCTACCGCAAGGACATGGCGGTGCTGATCGCCATGCGCGCCAAGACCGATAATCCGAACGAGCTCGACAAGGCGGTGGCCGGCGCCGACAAGCCGATCAGCGCCGCCCTCGCCAGCCTGACCCAGAAGACCGAGGCCACCCTCAAGCACGCCGACCAGGTCATGAGCGAGGTCAGCGCCGCCGCCCAGACCAAGGTGATCGAGACGCTGGCGGTGATCGTGGTGCTGACCATCGGCGCAGGGATCTACATCACGCTCAGCATCACCCGTCCGATCAGGCAGGCGGTGACGGCCGCCGAAACCCTGGCGCGCGGCGACCTCAACCTGGACATCCAGGTCACATCAAACGACGAGACCGGCCAGCTGCTGGCGGCGATGAAGCACATGATCGTCAAGCTGCGCGAAATGATAGAAAGCCAGCGCAATATGGTGGACGCGGCCAACCGCGGCAATTTCGCCATGCGCATCGGCGCCACCGATCTGCAGGGCTTCCAGAAGGACATGGCCGACGGCCTGAACGCGCTGATGCAAACCACCGGCGCCAGCATCGACGACGTGGTGCGGGTGATGGGCGCGCTGTCGGCCGGCGACCTGTCGAAGAGCATCGAGAAACCCTATGAAGGCGCGTTCGGCGAGCTCAAGGATTACGCCAACCAGATGATCGCCAAGCTCCAGCAAGTGATCGAAGGCCAGCGCCGCGTGGTCGAGGCGGCCAACCACGGCAACTTCAACAACCGGGTCGACCTGGCCGGCCTGCAAGGCTTCCAGAAAGAGATGGGCGAGGGCTTGAACAACCTGGTCACCACCACCGGCGCCAGCATCGACGACGTGGTGCGGGTGATGGGCGCCATGTCCGAGGGCGACCTCAGCACCAGCATCGACAAGGACTACGAGGGCTCGTTCGGTGAGCTCAAGGAATTCTGCAACAACACCGTCTACAAGCTGGGCCAGGTGGTCACCGAGGTCAACGGCAGCGCCGAGGCCCTGGCCAGCGCCTCCGAAGAGATCAGCGCGACCGCGCAGACGCTGTCCCAGGCCGCCAGCGAACAGGCCGCCGGCACCGAGGAAACCAGCGCCGCGATCGAGCAGATGACGGCCTCGATCTCGGCCAACACCGAGAACGCCAGGATCACCGACGGCATGGCCAGCCAGGCCGCCAAGGAAGCGGTCGAAGGCGGCAACGCGGTGCGCTCGACCGTGGCGGCGATGCAGCAGATCGCCAAGAAGATCCATATCATCGACGACATCGCCTACCAGACCAATCTGCTGGCGCTGAACGCGGCCATCGAGGCGGCCCGCGCCGGCGACCACGGCAAGGGGTTCGCGGTGGTGGCCGCCGAGGTGCGCAAGCTGGCCGAACGCAGCCAGCTGGCGGCGCAGGAGATCGAACAGGTCGCCACCAGCAGCGTCGACCTGGCCGAGAAGGCCGGCCGCCTGCTCGACCAGATGGTGCCGAACATCCGCAAGACATCGGACCTGGTGCAGGAAATCACCGCCGCGTCGGAGGAGCAATCGGCCGGCGTGGGCCAGATCAACAGCGCGGTGGGCCAGCTGAGCCAGACCACCCAGCAGAACGCCTCAAGCTCGGAACAGTTGGCGGCCACGGCCGAGGAAATGAGCGGCCAGGCCGAGCAGTTGCAAACGTCGATGGCCTTCTTCAGGCTCGAAGGCGGCGGCCGCGCCGGCGCGCCCGCCAAGGGCCGCCGGCCGTCACCGCCGGTGCGCGGCGGTCATCGGCAGGGGCCGGCGCAGAACCTGCACGCCATGTCCAGCAGCGTGCAGGAAGTCGACGAGAGCAAGTTCGGCAAGTTCTAGTCAATACAGGTTCGCCAGCAACCATCCGGGCAGGCCCAGGTACAGCGCCGCGCGGCCGGCGCGCTCCAGCCAGTGGCGGACGTCGATCGCCCGGCCTGGCCGCAGCAAGGCCGCCAGCAGCGTGCCAGCTTCGATCGCGGCCCGCAGCAAGGCCGCGCTCAGCACCACGCCGATCGACCAGGCCGCCCACCACAGGGCAAACGCCAGCAGGTAAGCCTTCAGGCCGTAGCTGTAGAACTCGCCGAAGGCGCTGCCGTAGGCGATGTGCTGGTGCAGGTGGAAAGCCGGGATGGCCAGCGCCAGCGGCAACAGACCGAACTTGACCAATGGACGGTCGAGCTTGCGGCGGCGCAGCGCCAGGCGGGCGCCCGCATACACGCCCAGCGTCGCGCCGGGCTGCTCGAAACCCTGGGGGCCGCCGGCGCCGGCCAGCGCGGCGGCGAAGGCCAGCGGGTTGGCCAGCGCCAGTCCGTAGCGCCAGCGCTGGCCCGACGCCAGGCGCAACGCCAGGCCGGCGGCAGGCACCGGCAGGCGCCACAAGCTGACCGCGGCAATCTCGCCCAGCGCCAGTTCGATGCGCTGGGCGCCGCGCGTCAACACCAGCACGCCGTCGCGGATCGACGCCTGCGCGGCAAACGCCAGCAGCACGCACCACGAGGCGGCTTCCGGCGCCAGGAACAGTCCGCTGAACCAGCGGATTTGCGCCAGCGTGTTGGTCCGCAATGGTTCGTTGAGCAGCAAGGCCACGCAGATGCCGAGCAGGCCGGCGCGCGCCAGCATGCGCAGCAGCGCCGCGGCCAGGCGGGCCGCCGGTGGCAACACCGCGACCCGGACCGGAAACGTCATCGCCAGCCGCGCCGGCGCTACGCCGTCCGCCGCCGGCGAGCGCCAGGAAGGAATGGCCGCCCGGGCCGCCAGCAACAGCAGCAAGGCGCAGGCGGCCTTCCCTACCCAGTCGCCCCAGCGCACCATCAGGGTCGGCGCCGGCTTGCGCACCACCAGGTCGGCGACCACCAGCGCCGGTTCGCCCATGCGCGTGCCCGCCAGCAGCGCGCCGCTGGCGTCGAACGCCGCGCTGTAGCCGTTGGTGGTGACGCGAAATTGCGGCAGCCGCGTTTCGATGCTGCGGAACGCGGCCACCGTCTGGTGCAGGCGCGCGCCTTCGGGCGCGTCGCTGAACCAGGAGTCGTTCGACATGGTCAGGATGGCCTGCGCGCCCAGCCTGGCGCCGGCGAGCGCCAGGCTGGCGTCGACATCGTCGAGGCAGATCAGCGGCAGCACCGGGATCTCGCGGCCGTCGGCCAGGCGCAGCGGGAACACCCGCGCGCCATTGCCCGCCTTCCAGTTGCCGGTCCACGGCAGCAGGCTACGCAATCGCGGCCCGTCCAGCCAGGCCGGCACGTATTCGGTGAAGGGGAACAGATGGGTCTTGCGGTAGAAGGCCGCCGGGCTGCCGGGCTGCACGAAGGCGGCCGCGTTGTATTCGCCTTCGCCGTCGCTGTCGTAGGTGCCGAACACAAAGGGCACGCCGGCGGCCTGGACGGTGGCGAGGATCTCGCGATCGTAGCCTGCGCCGGCTGCGCTCTTGGGATGGCCGAACGTGGTGGGATAGGCGGTCTCCGACCACAGCACCGCGTCCGCATGGCGCCGCACCACGGCGTCATAGCTCATGGCGAAATGTGCATCGAGCACTTCGCGCACCACCGCGCCCGCGCCCTTTTGCCTGCGCAAGCCTTCGTAATCGACGATGTTGGACTGGACCAGGCCCATGCGCAAAGGCTTGCCGGCGGCGCTGCCGCTATCCGGCAACGCCGCCAGTCCGTAGATCGCCAGCAGCAGCGGTCCCAGCGCGGCCAGCGCCAGCGGCTGTGTGACTGCGCGCCAGCCATGCCGGCGCCCCGCCAGCGCCGCCACGACGCCTTCATTGGCCAGCAACAGCAGCACGGTCAGGCCGGCGCCGCCGCCCACGGCCGCGCCCTGGCGCATCAGCTGCGATGGATAGAGGCCGTAGCCGAGCGTGTCGCCAAGCAGCTTGGGCAGCAGCCATTCGGCCGCCACCCAGGCCGCCGCCGCCGCCAGCGCGCGCAGCAGCGGACCATGCCCGCGTCCACTCACATGGCGCACCAACGCGAACACCAGGAACTGCGGCTGGAACACGGGCGCAGCCAGCAACAGCACGGCCAGGCCGGCGCCTGCGCCGACCTGCGTGTAGCGTCCCAGCGCGATGCCGAACCAGGGGAAGACGGCCGCCGTGTAGGCCAGCGACATCAGGTAAGCGGAAGCCAGGGTCGCGGCCAGCGAGCGGCTGGCGTTCAGCGCGCCCAGCCACGGGACCAGCAGCACGAAGCCCAGCAGCCAGCCAGGGCCACCACGGGCATACAGGGCCGACAGGACGGCGCTCGCCAGGATGCCGGCGACCATGCGCGCCGAGGAGGAGGTGAAAAGTTGTCGCATGCGGGTCAGCGGCCGGGAGCGGCCGGTTCAATGGGAGGGGGAACGACGATGCGCCGGATCGGCAGTCCGGGCGGCGCCAGCTCCGGCGGCACGACCCGGTTCTTGGGCATGGGAATCGGATTGTGGGCGGCGTCGTACAGTTGGAAATCCGGCGCGAACATCAGGATCGCTTCGATGCGCTGGCCATCGTCGGTGGCCTGGTGGTGGCGCACGTAGCCCTCCGGCAGCACGAAGTCCTCGGGCACCGCCAGGCCGACCATGGGTGGACGGGTGCCCGGCGGCGAAAACGCGCCGAGGCCGGAATAGATGCCGCGCTCATGCAGGCGTTCTATCACTTCGGGCATGGTCGGCTTCTCGCCACGTGCCACATAGCTTTTCAGGTCGCGCGTCGGGTCGGCGTCGCCTTCCGGCGCGCGCTGCGGTGCCGGCGCCGCGGTCTGCGGCGCGGCAGGCGACGATGCCGGCGGCGGCCCGGAAGCCACCGCCGCGCCGGCCGCAAGCGGTTGCGGCACAGCCCCGGCGGTGATGCCGGGGTCCGGCGCGGTGACCAGGAAGACCAGCACGCCGAAGCCGATCACGGCCAGCACCAGCGCGGCCGCCAGCAAGCCGGTGCGCGGACGCCAGGCGCGGCCCGCGCCCGGGGTCTCGCTACCGTCTTCCGGCCGCTGGGGAGGCTGTGCCAAGGGATCAACTCAGCCGTGCATCAAGGCGTGGCGACGTTGTAGGTCGACACCGCCCAGCCCATCCGCTCATGGCCGTACTGGTTCCAGATCGGGTTCTTGCCGCCGGCGATAGTGCTGTAGCGCGGCGCGCCGGAACCGGTGCTGCCGCCGAACAGGCCGGCCGTGACGGTGCTGCCGCTGTAGGTCGGGTGGGTGTCGTCCGACTGGATGTAGTCGTAGCTGCTGCCGGCCGACACGAAGTGGGTGTTGGCGTCGCGCAGCGTCGAGCGCAAGGTGGTGGTGATCCGCGTCAGGTAGCTGGACTGGCTCTCGCCGGCGACATAGCGCAGCGCTTCAGAGTCGACCTTGCCGTCGCCGTTGCTGTCATAGTCGGCGCCCATGTACTGGGCGAAGTTGTCGGCGCAGGCAAAGCCCTTCTGGCGCGCCAGGTCGCACATCGCGAAGTTGATGCGCACCAGCGAAGGCAGGAACTTGTCCTGCATGTTGACGGTCTTGCCGGTCGACGGGTCGGTGCAGGAACTCTGGACGTTGTCCGCGTCGTAGCCTGGGTAGTGCAGGTTGGACACCAGCTTGAGCTTGACGCCGGAATAGGCGTTGGCGTTGATGTAGTCCATCGCCGCCCCGACATAGGTCTTGCAGCTGCTTTCGGCCGCGGTCAGCACGCTGTCGTCGCAGGTGCCGGTCTGGCTCTTGAAGGCGGTGCGGGCCTGCAGGCCGTCATTGCCGCACATTTCGAACGCCACCACGCGGGTGTTACTGGCTTGCATATACGAACGTTCGGCCACGATCTTGTTGTTGTACACGTCCGAGGCCACCGCGCCGGACTTGGTGCGGCGCACGCTCTCGATGTCGGCGTTCCACAGCGCGGACAGGTATTCCGCATCCACCGTCGGCGCCGAGTACTTGGCGGCGCTGACGACGGAGCCGTTGTAGCCGGCAAAGATCGAATCGCCGTAGGCCACCACGCGGTAGACGGTGGAGGTGCCGGGACGGTCGATGGTCCACGAGACGTTTTGGTTCAGGGTGCTGGCCGCCGCTTGGCCGCCGAGGGCCAGCAGGAACAGCGAGGACAATAGCGTAGGCAACGACTTCTTGTGAAAGCGGGTGTACGACATGGGGTGTCTCCGATCAGGGGATCTGCAAGATGGCTGTTTTTGTGATGGGTCTCGCGCTACGACGTCCAGCAAGCTCGGCCGCGCGAGCCATCCCATCGCGGCGGCCAGCTTGCCTTGGTCAATATTACCCCGCGCACAATGGCGGATCGCCCTGGCCGGCCGGCTGTCTCGACGGGACCAGAGAATGTCTCGACAGGACCGGTTTCCTGTCGCGTTGGGATCACAGCGAGTGGACTATGCCTGGCGCCGCAACTTGAAGACGCTGACGGCGCCGGCCAGCTCGGCGGCCTGCTGCTGCATCGATTGCGCCGCCGCCGTGGCCTGTTCGACCAGCGCCGCGTTCTGCTGCGTCACCTGGTCCATCTGGACGATGGCGTTGTTGACGTGCTCGATGCCCGAGGTCTGTTCTTCGCTGGCGTCGGCGATCTCGCCCATGATGGCGCTGACGCGATTGACGCTGGCCACGATCTCGTCCATCGTGGTGCCGGCCTGTTCGACCAGGCGCGCGCCTTGTTCCACGCTTTGCACGGAGACGCCGATCAGCTCCTTGATTTCCTTGGCGGCGGACGCCGAACGCTGGGCCAGGTTGCGCACCTCGGACGCCACCACGGCAAAGCCGCGCCCCTGCTCGCCGGCCCGCGCCGCTTCGACCGCCGCGTTCAACGCCAGGATATTGGTCTGGAAGGCGATGCCATCGATGACGCCGATGATGTCGACAATGCGGCGCGACGATTGGTTGATCTCGCCCATGGTGGTCACCACCTCGGACACCACCGTGCCGCCCTTGACCGCGACCGCGGCGGTGGCCGCCACCAGGCTGCTGGCCTGGCGCGCGCTGCCGGCGTTCTGCTTGACCGTGCTGGTCAGCTGATCCATGGCGCTGGCGGTCTGGCCCAGCGAGCTGGCCTGCTGTTCGGTGCGGTTGGACAGGTCCAGGTTGCCGTCGGCGATTTCGCTCGACGCCGTCGAAATGGTCTCGGCGCCGCTGCGGATCTGCGCCACGATGCCGGCCAGGCTTTGCTGCATCGACTTCATGGCCGACAGCAGGCTGTCGCGGTCGCCGCCGGCGGTCTGGATCTCTTCGGTGAAATCGCCGGCGGCGATGCGGCGCGCGATGTCGGCCGCATAGTCCGGTTCACCGCCGAGCTGGCGCATCACATTGGCCGACAATAAGTAGGTGACCACGCCGGCCGCCACCAGCGTGGCCAGCGCCAGGCCGAGGCTGATCCACATGGTGCGCTGGGTGGCGGCGATCACGCTCGCTTCGGTCACCTTGACGTCGTCCTTCTTGACCTTGAGGAAGTCCAGCAGACGGCCACGCATGACGCGCCACACCGGCGTTTCATCCTTGTTCAGCACCTGGATCGCAGCGGGCTGGTCGTCCTTGGCCAGCGTCATGATTTTCGCTTGCAGCCCGGCCTGTTTTTCGCGCAATTGCGCCACCTCCGCGAACATCTTGCCGGCCTCGCTTTGCGGCGGGACCAGGCCTTGCGCCACCTGCAGGTATTCAGCGAAGGATTTGCTGGCGTCGTCGATATTCTTGAGTCCGGCCTTGTTGGTCGGATCGAGCACCACGTTGCGCAGCGCCTGTCCCATTTGCAGGCCTTGCGCGTACAAGTTGGTGGTGGTCTGCAACAAGGCCTGATCCACTTCCAGGAATTGCTGGAACTGGTTGCGGGCGCTTTGCATGCCCATCAGCGCCACCCCCAGCGCAACCAGGAAAGCACAACATACCACCGCCATGCACAGCACCATCTTGTCGCGTAACTTCATCGTTGTTCTCACCTTGTTGAATATTCTAGGTTTCAGAAAGAGACAGGAAATGTCTTGCATAGAAGAACTTGTACAGGCTAAGCTTATCCCCACAAAAACACAAGGAGACCGGCCGTGACGGATGTGCTACGCACCATCGGCAGGCTGTTGCAAGCCCCCGAGCATCATCTCGGTGAGGCCCAGCTCGCACAGGCGCGTACCGCGCGCCGCAGCTTCATGGGGAAGGCCCTGGCCATGGGGGCAGGCGTCGCTGCGGGCGGCGTCGCGGCCGCACAGAGCGCGGCCGGCGACGACGCCATCCTGACCTTGCCGGCGCACAGCAAGACGCTGGGCCAGCCGGTCGCCGCCCTGCCCTACGGCCAGCCGTCCAAATGGGAAGGCAATCTGCAGCGCCGCGAAAGCCCGGGCCTGACCCGCGTGCGCCAGGCCTCCGTCAGTTTTACGCCACTGCAAGGGCTGTTCGGCATCATCACGCCCAGTGGCTTGCACTTTGAACGTCACCACCAGGGCTGGCACGACATCGACTCCAGCCAGCACCGCTTGATGATCAACGGCCTGGTGCGCGAGCCGCGCGTGTTCACCATGGACGACCTGATGCGCCTGCCGTCGGTGTCGCGCATCCACTTCATCGAATGCGGCGCCAACACCGGCGCCGAGTGGGGCAACGTCGCGCTGCCGACGGTGCAATACACGCACGGCATGCTGGCCTGCTCGGAATACACGGGGGTGCTGCTGTCGACCCTGCTCGACCTGTGCGGCATCGACCGCAAAAAGGCCCGCTTTGTGCTGGCCGAGGGCGCCGACGGTTCCAGCATGACGCGCACCATCGCCATCGAACGGGCGCTCGATGATGTCATCGTGGCCTGGGGCCAGAACGGCGAAATGCTGCGGCCGGAAAACGGCTATCCGCTGCGCCTGGTGGTGCCGGGGGTGCAGGGCGTCAGCTGGGTTAAATATTTGCGCCGCATCGAGGTGGGCGACCAGCCTTGGGACACCAAGGACGAAACCATCCACTACGTCGACCTGATGCCGGACGGGCAGCATCGGCAATACACCTCCATCCAGGAATGCAAGAGCGTGATCACCACGCCTTCCGGCGGCCAGACCTTGCTCGAGCGCGGCTACTACAACATCAGCGGCCTGGCGTGGTCGGGGCGCGGCCGCATCAAGCGGGTCGATGTCAGCACGGACGGCGGCCGCAACTGGCGCACCGCCCGCATCGAAGGGCCGGTGCAGAACAAGGCGCTGACGCGCTTTAATATCGATTGGGTGTGGGATGGCGGCAACGCCGTGCTGCAAAGCCGCGCCATCGACGACAGCGGCTATGTGCAGCCCAAGATCAACCAGCTGCGCGCGGTGCGCGGCACGCGCTCCATTTATCACAACAACGCCATCCAGTCCTGGCTGGTGTCGCCGAATGGCGAAGTCTCCAATGTGCAGGTAAGTTGATGAAAAAAACTATCCTCGCCGCGCTGCTGAACACCTGCTTGCTGGGCGCCTGCCTGTTGGCGCAGGCCGCCGACGCGCCGTGGCAAGCCATCGGCCGCCCCGCCACGCCGGCTGAAATCAAGGCCTGGGATATCGACGTGCGCGCCGATTTCCAGGGGCTGCCGAAGGGCCGCGGCTCCGTCGCCCAGGGCGAGCAGGTCTGGGAAAACCGCTGCGCCGGCTGTCACGGCAGCTTCGGCGAATCGAACGAGGTGTTCACGCCCATCGTCGGCGGCACCACCGACGCCGATATCAAGAGCGGCCACGTGGCGGCCCTGTCCAACGGCAGCGTGCCGCAACGCACCACGCTGATGAAGGTGGCCCACCTGTCCACGCTGTGGGACTACATCAACCGCGCCATGCCGTGGGATGCGCCCAAGTCGCTGAGCGCGGATGAGGTGTATGCCGTCACGGCCCACATCCTGAACCTGGGCGGCGTCGTGCCGTCCGATTTCGTGCTGAGCAACGACAACATCGCCGACGTGCAGCAGCGCCTGCCCAACCGCAACGGCCTGGTGCGCCAGCCCGGCCTGTGGGACATCAAGGGCAAGCCCGATGTGCTCAACACCGCCTGCATGACGAATTGCCCGACCGAGGCCAAGCAGACGTCCAGCCTGCCCGACTTCGCCCGCAACGCGCATGGCAACCTGGCCGAGCAGAACCGTCCGCTGGGCGGCGTGCGCGGCACCGATACCACGCGGCCGGCACCTGCTGCACTTGCGCTGGCGCCGCCCGCCGCAGTAGCCGCAGCTGCAGCTGCGCCGCCCCCAGCCAAGGCCGCCGGCGACGCGCAACAAGTGCTGAACAAGAATGGCTGCATGGCCTGTCACGGCGTGAGCAACAAGATTATCGGTCCCGCCTTGCGCGATGTCGCCGCCAAGTACCAGGGCCGCACCGACCGCGCCGCCTATTTGCAGGGCAAGATACGCAGCGGCGGCGCCGGCGCCTGGGGCGCCATGCCCATGCCGCCGCAAAGCCAATTGAAAGAAGCCGATCTGCAAGCCATCGTCCAATGGCTGGCCAGCGGCGCGCAATGAGCGGGCCAACCCCGCGACCAACAGGAGACTGCATGAACCCCACCCGTCGTACCGTATTGAAGACCAGCTCGGCCCTTGGCCTGCTGGTCGCCTGTGGCCTGGTGACCAGCCAGCAAGCGCTGGCCGCCACCGGCCGCGAAGGCTTCAGCGCCAAGACCCTGGCCGATGCGCTGGCCGCCGTCGGCGGCACGCCGGCCGACAGCAAGGACATCGTCATCACCTCGCCCGACATCGCTGAAAACGGCGCCGTGGTGCCGGTGAGCGTGGCGTCCAATATTGCCGGCACCAGCGAAATCTACTTCTTTGTCGAAAAGAACCCGAACCCGCTGGCCGCCATGTTCCGCATCCCGGACGGCACCACCGCCACCGTGCAAAGCCGCCTGAAGATGGGCCAGAGCACCAACGTGGTGGCCGTGGTGAAGACCGCCGACGGCAAGCTGTATTCGGCGACCAAGGAAACCAAGGTCACGCTGGGCGGCTGCGGCGGCTAATCAGTATCAGAACAGGAGCAGACATGGCAGATCCAATGAAAATCCGTGCCAACGCCGCCAACGGCGTCACGGAAGTCAAAGTACTGATGGCCCACCCGATGGAGGCCGGCATCCGCAAGGACGCGGCCGGCGTCGTGGTGCCGGCGCACTACATCACCGACGTCACCGTCAAGCACGGCGAGCGCGTGGTGCTGCAATGCCTGTGGGGCCAGTCGGTCTCGCAAAACCCCTACCTCGCCTTCAAGTTCAAGGGCGGCGCCAAGGGCGACACGGTCAGCGTCAGCTGGCAGGACAATCTGGGCGAGAGCCGCACCGACCAAGTCACCGTAGCCTGAGGCCGCCACCATGTCACTATCCCGTGTCACCTGGGCCAGCCTGCTGGGGCTGGCCGTTGCAGGCAGCGCCGCCGCGCAAAGCGTCAGCGACGAGATCGCCAAATACCGCGCCATGCTGGCCGATGGCAACCCCGCCGAGCTAGTCGAAGGCCAGGGCGAAGTGCTGTGGGCCAGCAAGCGCGGCCCCAAGCAGGCCACGCTGGAAGCCTGCGACCTGGGCAAAGGACCCGGCGTGGTGGCCGGCGCCTATGCCGAACTGCCGCGCTACTTCAAGGACACCGGCAAGGTGATGGACGCCGAAGCGCGCCTGGTGCATTGCATGGTGACGCTGCAGGGCCTCGAGCGCGCCGACATCGTGCGCAAGCCGTTTTCGGAACAGGGCGAGCGCGCCACCGACATGGAGGCGCTGGCCGCCTACGTGTCGGCCGCCTCGCGCGACATGAAGATCAATCTGCCGCAGCGGCACGCCGAGGAAAAGGCCGCGTATGCGCGCGGCAAGCAAGCGTTCTTCTACCGCGCCGGCCCGCATGATTTTTCCTGCGCCTCCTGCCACAGCAAGAACGACCAGCGCATCCGCCTGCAAGACTTGCCGAACCTGCAGCAGGCGGCCGCCGCACGCGGCGCCTTCGCCAGTTGGCCGGCTTACCGCGTCAGCCAGGGCGCGGTGCGCACCATGCAGTGGCGCATGGCCGACTGCTTCCGCCAGCAGCGCTTCCCGCAACTGGAATACAACTCCCAGACCGCCATCGACCTGATCACCTACCTCGGCGTCAACGCCAAGGGCGGCACGATGGCGGCGCCGGGCTTGAAACGCTGATACGGAGTGTCCATGCAAAGCAAATTCATCACCGCCGCCCTGTTGGGCGTGCTGGCCTCCGGCGCCGCACTGGCCGCCGGACCGACGGCCAAGGACAGCGCCGACCTGGCCGCGTTCAAGGCTTCGTTCCGCGACAAGAACGAAGCCACCGTCGACCGCCTGGAACAGAGCGAGGCGCAGCGCCTGTGCTCGCAGGACGCGCAGCGCTCGCTGAAGCCGGCGCAGCGCAAGCAGATCGAGCAGCAGGCCACGGCCACCGTGCGCTACCCTGCCGACGGCAACTATCTGGGCGACTGGAAGGAAGGCGAAAAGGTCGCGCAGAACGGCCGCGGCCTACAATCGTCCGATCCGAAAGGGACACCGGCCGGCGGCAACTGCTACGCCTGCCACAAGCTGGACCCGAAAGAAATCGCCTTCGGCAATATCGGCCCCAGTTTGCAGCAGTACGGCAAGCTGCGCGGCGGCCCGACGCCGGAAATCCTGAAGTACACCTGGGCCAAGATCTACAACTCGCATGCGTTCCAGGCGTGCTCGACGATGCCACGCTTCGGCGCCGCCGGCATCCTGACCGAAAAGCAGATGCAGGATGTGATGGCGCTGCTGCTGGCGCCTGAATCGCCGGTCAACCAGTAATCCGAACCTGAGCCGGGCTACCCCATGCAACGACGCGAATTCATGCAAATGCTGGCCATCGCCAGCGCCGGCGGCCTGGCCTTGGCCGGCAAGGATGGTCTGGCCGCCACGCCCGGCGCCGCCGAGCAGCTGTATGCGGTGCCGAAGTTCGGCAACGTCAGCCTGCTGCACATCACCGATTGCCACGCCCAGTTGCGGCCGCTGTATTTCCGCGAACCCAGCGTCAACCTCGGCATCGGCGAGGCGGCCGGCAAGGCGCCGCACCTGGTGGGCGACGCCTTGCTCAAGCAGTTCAAGATCGCGCCGAAGACGGCGAGCGCGCACGCCTTCACCTACCTCGATTTTTCCGCCGCCGCCAAGGTGTACGGCAAGGTCGGCGGTTTCGCCCATTTGTCCACCCTGGTCCAGCAGCTGCGCGCCAGCCGGCCGCATGCCGTGCTGTGCGACGGCGGCGACACTTGGCAGGGCTCGGCCACGGCGCTGTGGACCAACGGCCAGGACATGGTCGACGCCGCCAAGCTGCTGGGTGTGGAGATCATGGCGCCGCACTGGGAGTTCACGCTGGGCGCGCAACGGGTGCAGGAAATCGTGCAGAAGGATTTCAAGGGCAAGGTGGACTTCATCGCGCAGAACGTGGTGACGGCCGATTTCGGCGATCCCGTGTTCGCCCCCTACAGCTGGCGCGAAATGAACGGCGTGCCGGTGGCCGTCATTGGCCAAGCGTTCCCGTACACGCCGATCGCCAATCCGCGCTACATGGTGCCGGACTGGAGCTTCGGCATCCAGGAGGAGCGCTTGCAGGCGCTGGTCAAGGAAGTGCGCGCCAAGGGCGCCAAGGTGGTGGTGCTGCTGTCGCACAACGGCATGGACGTGGACCTGAAGCTGGCCAGCCGCGTCACCGGCATCGACGCCATCCTCGGCGGCCACACGCACGATGGCGTGCCAACGCCGGTGGTGGTGTCCAACCAGGGCGGGCAGACGCTGGTGACCAATGCCGGCTCGAACGGCAAGTTCCTCGGCGTGCTCGATTTCGACGTGCGCGACGGGCGCATCCAGGGCTACCAGTACCGGCTGCTGCCGGTGTTCTCCAACCTGCTGCCGGCCGACCGCGCCATGCAGGCGCACATCGACGCAGTGCGCGCGCCGTTCCGCGCCAAACTGGATGAAACACTGGCCGTCACCGAAGGCTTGCTGTACCGGCGCGGCAATTTCAACGGCAGCTGGGACCAGTTGATCGTCGACGGCCTGCTGGCGGTCAAGGGCGCCGACCTGGCGTTCTCGCCGGGCTTCCGCTGGGGCACGTCGCTGCTGCCGGGCGCGCCCATCACGCGCGGCGACCTGATGGACCAGCTGGCGATCACCTACCCGGCCACCACGCTGACCGAGATGACGGGCGCCACCATCAAGACCATCATGGAAGATGTGTGCGACAACCTGTTCCATCCGGATCCCTACTACCAGCAGGGCGGCGACATGGTGCGCGTGGGCGGCATGCACTACACCTGCACGCCGGCCGGGGCCAGCGGACGGCGCATCAGCGACATGCGGCTGGGCGGCAAGCTGCTCGACGCGGACAAGACCTACAAGGTGGCCGGCTGGGCGCCGGTGGCCGAGGGCGCCAGCGGCACGCCGATCTGGGACGTGATGGAAACCTATCTGCGCGCCCATCCGGTGGTGCGCGCGCGCCGTCCCGACCAGCCGACGCTGGTGGGCGCGGCCGACAATCCCGGCATGGCTGCCTGAGCCGCCGTGGCCGACGCCCTGCACGCGCCCCTGTTGCCGCCGCTGCGCGATCTGCGGGCGGAACTGGCCGCGCTGGCGGCGCCGTCGGCGGTGCTGGTGCTGCTGGTGTCGCGCCGGGATTGCCCGTATTGCCTGGAAGTGCGGCGCAACTACCTGGCGCCGCTGCTGCGCGAAGGCGATCCGCGCCTGGTGCTGCGTGAACTGGAAAGCGATACGGTGGAGCAGTTGGTCGACGCCGCCGGACAGCTGCAAGCCATCGCCGACGTGCTGCGCCAACTGCATGTGAGCTTCTTTCCCACGGTGCTATTTCTCGGCGGCGCAGGCCGCACGCTGGCCGCCCCCTTGCCCGGACTGGACCAGGCCGGCTTTTACGGCGCCTACCTGGAGGGCCGCCTGCAACAGGCGCAAGCCGCTGCCCTCGCCCCGCCCAAGGAAACCCTATGAACCTCGTCCGCCGACTGCTGTTGCTGGCTGCGGTGCTGCCCGTACTGACGGCCCAGGCCGCACCGGATATCGTGCTCAAGCCGATCCAGGCCAGCCCCCATGTCTACTACTTCCAGGGGGAAGCCGGCATGGCCAGCCAGGCCAACCAAGGCTTCATGTCGAACGCCGGCTTTGTCGTCACGCCGGCCGGCGTGGTGGTGTACGACGCGCTGGCCACGCCGGCGCTGGGCGCCGCCATGCTGCGGGCGATCCGCCTGGTGACATCGGCGCCGCTGAAGATGGTGATCGTCGGGCACTACCACGCCGACCATTTCTACGGCCTGCAAGCGCTGCGCCAGCCCGGCGTGGTGATCGCCGCCCACCGCAACGGCCGCGACTACCTGCGCTCGGACCTGGCGCGCGAACGGCTGGCGCAGCGCCGCGCCGAACTGGCGCCGTGGGTGGATGAACGCACGGAACTGGTGGCGGCCGACCGCTGGCTGGACTTCGCCGACGGCCAGCCATGGCGCTTCGAACTGGGCGGCCTGCACTTCCGCGTGATCGACAGCAGCGGCGCCCACTCGCCGGAAGACTTGCTGATGCTGGTGGAGGAAGACCACGCGCTGTTCGCGGGCGACCTGTTCTTCAGCGGCCGCCTGCCGTATGTCGGCGACGCCGACAGCAAACGCTGGCTGCAGGCGCTGGACCGCATGCTCGACGCCCAACCGGCGGTGGTGATTCCCGGCCACGGCCCGGCCTCGCGCGCGCCGCTCCAGGACATGCTGCTGACCCAACGTTATCTGCGCTACCTGCGCGAACAGATGGGCAATGCCGTGCAGGAGCTGCTATCCTTTGATGAGGCCTATGCGCGTACCGACTGGTCCGCGTTCCAGGACTATCCCGCCTTCGGCCAGGCCAACCGGCTCAACGCCTATGGCACTTATCTGCTGATGGAAAAAGAATCTCTGCAAACTGGCAAGGAGGCCAAATGAAACTCTTCCGTATCCTGTTGTTGCCCTTGATGCTGTTGTGCGCCCAGGCGGCGCAGGCCGAAGCGCCGCGCGTGGAAAAAGTGGTGTATCACTTCAGCGAGAGCGGCAACGCCATGGGCGGCTTGCGCAACATCCGCAACCACCTGGACGCCAGCCCCAATGCGCAGATCGTGGTCGTGGCGCTGGGCGGGGGGATCGACTTCATGCTCGAAGGCGCGATGGACAAGAACGGCAATCCGTACGAAGTGGTGGTGCAGGAGCTGGCGGCCCGCCACGTGCAGTTCCGCGTCTGCAACAACACGCTAAAAGCGCGCAACCTCGGCAAGGACAAGGTGCTGCCGGAAGCGACCATCGTCCCCTCCGGCGTGGCGGAAATCAGCCGATTACAGGCACTGGAAGGCTACGCCTACATCAAGCCGTAGGCGATATGATTGTGTTGTGAACCGGAACGAAGCTTGAATAAAAAAAGCTTGCCGCAGCAAGCTTAAATTTTCATCAATTCACGTGGCGTCGAAATACTATACTTCTTATCAAACTGCCGCCGTACCTGCAACAGCTTTTGCTCGTTGGCCTTCGCAACACTGGCTTGGGTGGACGGCGTCTGAGGTGTTTTCTCTGGAATTTTTGAGCTTTCAAGGATCACCTTGGCAAGACGCTCGAATTCTATAGTCTTCATGTTCTATCCCCGTATAAAGCCCGCTGACGCATCATGTAAGGCACATTCCTATCAGCATCGAAGTAATGTTTCCGCTTGATCCAAACCAAGCCTTCCGATTTAGTGATCACTGCGATATCAACGGGTCCACCGACCGATTCACTGTGAGTAGTGATACGCTCCTTCAACGATTGTAGCACGATGAGCGTTTCCGCCAGATGCACCATCTCCTGAATCGGGAGCGAAGCAATGACACGCTTCATTGGATGATAATGCACAGCCATCATCTTGTTAAGCCAATCATCTGAGAACGCGGTAGCCGATGCAGCAAGCGTTTGATCAAAATCAGCCGGAAGCGTATTGATGTTCTGTCCCTGCAGGACAGACATCACCAAATCCTTCGCACTTTGCTGATAGGCACGCTGAACCTCTGAGTATGTGTCCAGACCTACTCCGGTCGTAAACGTATCGATGGACGAGGTCATTGCAAACTGAAAAATTCCTGAAGGTTCATTGTGGCTAATCTCACAGGAGTTATTGTCATCCTTGGAGTACAAGAAGTCATTCTTTAAGAAACCATGCACCTCAAACTTAATCACCACCGGAAAATACTGGTCATTGCCAAATCCGGAGAACACTATGCCGGTTTGCGGCAGCACGCTGTCATAGCACTTGAACAGGTAGTTACAGGCAAGCTCCGCCAAGCCATCAATCGCCACCACGTCAGCAAGGCCTTCCGAATTCAGGTACTGAAGAAACGGCGCATAGTTCTCCAACTTCTCACGCACCTCAACGATTACGTCATTAATTGCGCCATCGGTAACACAAGCGTGCATTGGTCGTTGTGCCAGTTCAGCAGAAATATGTCCCGCATAGTTCTGCCACATAGCTTGCCGCTCTTGCAGCGATCTGCCCGCATCATCAATCCCTGGATCAGCTTCCCGCGCCCATTTAATCAGGTCTAGCGCGATCCGAAGCGTCCGTTCAAGGAGCTTGAAGTCCAAATCCGACTGAGGGAAGAAAAACGCCGCACGCTGAACAAATTCAAAGAAAGCAGCGGCATAGCCATGCAGCGATCCATGCTTAGTGGAGCCCAACTTATCGCGGAAGTTCTTAATGATAATTTCCCATGGCACCCCATCAAGGGTCGCAGTGCCATAAATCATTACGCCCACTGGTTCAAAACGAGAGAGCTGAAAAATCTTGTTGCCACCCTTGGAGTATCGCTCACTTCCATTGCCGCTTGTGGTGGTCACAGCGCTGTCCGCTGCGATCACCACCGCATATTTGTTCATGACGGATACTTCGCAAGTCATAGCCCGCCCACGAATAGTAGAGTTGCTCCGATACTATCATTCAAAATTAACAAGAGCCATCCGTGCGTTGCGCAATGACAACCAGCCCAAACAAATGGGGAATGGGATCTCAGGTCCGAAGACCCGACCAACCCGCGCCGAATTACACCAAATCTGTCGCGCCAGCCTGATGGAACACCAGTTCCTCGACCCGCTTGCCGTTGCACAGATGGTCGTCGATGATGCGGTCCATGTTTTCGGGCGTGACGTTGTAGTACCACGTGCCGTCCGGCTGCACGCAGACGATGGGGCCGCCCTTGCAGGCGGCAAAACACCCCACCCGGCTGCGCTTGACGCGCAACTCGCCGGCATCCAGTCCCGCAGCCTTGAACTTGCCGCCCAGACTGTCGAACAGCGCCTGCGACGCGCCGTCTTCGCTGCAACGCGGGCCGGTGCAGATCAGCAGATGGCGGTGGTAGTTGCCGATCTTCGGCTTGACGACGGCTTCACTCATGCTTCGCTCTCCTCGCCGGCGACGGCTTCGGCTTCCACCGGCTCGTTCAAGGTATCGCGGATGTAGTCGGCCGGCAGGCGATGGCGCGCCGCCAGCGTGGCGATGCTGTCGCCGGCCGCATGCTCGGCCTGCAGCGTCTCCAGCCAGCCCAGCAGGCCGGTGGACAGCGAACGGCCCGCGCGTTCGCCTTCGCGCGTGGCGCCGCCCTCCTCCATGTCGTACTTGTTGGCGTAGCCGCGCGGCGTGACCATCAGGCCGTGGCGCACGAAGGTGTTGCTGTTGCCGATGAGGACGGTGCTGAGCATGCCGATGTCGGCGTCCGCCATCGAGTCCAGCGTGGTGAAGACGATGTTCTGACGGCGCCGGTAGCCGCTCTTGACGATGGCCACCGGCGTGTCGGCGCGGCGGTGGCGCAGGAACAGGCGCTGCGCCTCCAGGATCTGGCGCGTGCGGCGCCCGCTCTTCGGGTTGTACAGCGCGACGACGAAGTCGGCCATCGCCACCGCGTCCAGCCGGCGGGCGATGGTCGGCCACGGCGTCAGCAGGTCCGACAGCGAGATCGCGCAGAAGTCGTGCGTCAGCGGCGCGCCGACCAGCGCGGCGCAGCTGTTGAGCGCCGAGGCGCCGGGGATGATCTCGACCTGCACCGCATCGTCCGGCGTCCAGCCGGACTGGAACAGCACCTCGAAGGTCGGCCCGGCCATGCCGTACACGCCGGCGTCGCCCGACGAAATCAGCGCCACCTTCTTGCCCGCGCGCGCCGCCTCCAGCGCGCTGACGGCGCGGTCCAGCTCTTCGGTCATCGACTTGCGGATGATCTCCTTGCCTTCGATCAGATCGGCCACCAGCTTGATGTAGGTGACGTAGCCGATCACGACGTCCGCTTCGGCGATGGCGTCGCGGGCGCGCTTGGTCATGTGGTCGACGCTGCCGGGTCCTATGCCCACCAACATGATCTTGCCGGCGGTCGGGACGTATGCTTGGTTCATGGTTGTTTCCTTGCGATGGAGACGGTGGCGTTGCGGCCATCCGCTCCTTTGAGTTTATGTTTTTCGACGACCAGCGCGGTCATCGGCGTATCCGGTCCGGCGGCCAGCAGCGCCGCCGCTTCGCTCACCGACGGCGTGCCGGTGTAGCGGCGCACGGTTTCCGACGGGTGCGGCACTTCCACGGCGGCCAGTTCCTGCGCTTCGTAGAAATGCAGCGGCCAGCCGTTTTCCGCTGCCAATGCCAGCAGCGCGGCTTCGTCCCGCTTCAGCGCGATGCTGGCGGCGGCCACCACTTGCCCGGCATGCGCGCCGGCGTCGGCCAGCGCCGCCTGCACGGCCTCGCGCAGCGTTTCCAGCAGCACGCCACGGTCGCAGCCCAGGCCCAAGGTGAATTGCGTCATACCGCCCCTTCCAGCGGCGGGCGGTAGACCACCAGACGTTCGGTCAGCGCATCCCAGCGCTCGGCCGGGACCTCGGCGTGCGTGACCCACAGCAGCGCCGCATAACGGTCCAGCGGCACCTCGTCGAAGCGCGCAAAGCGGTGGATGTTGTCCGGCAGCGGCGTGGGACGGGTCCACCAGTCCGGGCTGCCCGCCTCCTGCACGAAGGCGACCGGCTCGCCGTTGACCACGTGGGCGGACACGCGCGTGATGTTGATCTTCGGCGCCTCCACCTTCCAGCCCAGGTGGCGGCCGAGGATATCGACCGGTATCGTGCGGCCGACGTCGGACGCGGTGGTCAGCACCGGCGCGGCGCCCAGCAGGTCGGCCACCCGCTCGCTCCACTCGTTGGCGCCGCCGACATGGCCCGACAGCACCGGAATCACGTACTGGCCGGCGTCGTCGACGACGATGATGCCGGGGTCCTCGTCCTTGCTGCGCAGGTGCGGCGCGATCAGGCGCACCACCGCGCCCAGCGAAACGAAGAAGATGATCTGATCGTAGCCGGCGAACAGCGGGCCGATCTCGTCGCGCAGCGCGCCGTCGTAGGCGCGCACGGTGTTGCTGGCTTGCGCAAACACGGCGGCAAATTTGGCCGAGGTGCAGATGTCGGCCTGCGGCAGGTCGGCGGCCAGGCGCGCGGCCTGTGCGGCGCCATGCTTGGTGATGGCCACCAGGCAGACGCGCGGTGCTTCGGGGGGGATGGGTGCGTTGCTCATGCGGTCTCCGTGGATAGTGGTTGAGGGCTGTCTTTCTTCAGGCAGCCTTTGATGCGTTCGCCGCGGATGCGGTGTCCGTGCTTGACGATCAGCAGCGACAGGTAGCTGACTTTGGTGCCGCGCAGGGCCAGGATGTCGTCGCCGCTGAAGCGGCGTTCGTCGGGCGCGCCGACGCGTTCGATGAAGTGGGCGCCGGCCAGCAGGCCACGTCGTTCGAGCCAGTCGATCAGTTCATCCATCAATGGCTTGACCTTCATCAGCACCAGCGTGTCGAAGTCGGGCAGCAGGCGCTCGACCGCGCTGACGCCGTAGGCTGCCGGTACGATGGCGACCGTGTCGTCCTGTTCCGCGAACGGCACCGGCACCTGCGCGCAGGCGGCGGTGAAGGCGTTGACGCCGGCGACGATGCGCACCGGCACGCCGTCATCCAGCGCGCTCACGGTGCGGGCCAGGTGGCCAAAGGTGGCGTAGGTGCTGGCGTCGCCTTCGACCAGGAACAGCACGTCGCGGCCGGCGCGCAGCCATGGCAGCACGGTGCCGGCGGCCTTGAGCCACGCGCGGCCGAGTTTTTCGCCATCGTGCGTCATCGGGAACAGCAGTTGGGTGTGCAGTTCGGGCGGCGTCGCGCCGGCGCGCTGCACGATGTCGAAGGCGTAGCTGGGCGTCTTGCCGCTGCGCGCCGGGTAGACCCAGATCGTGTCGCGGCGTTGCAGCGCTTCCCACGCGGCGCGCGTGATCAGGCCGGGATCGCCGGGGCCGAGCGAAATGCCCCACAGGGTGCCTGGCTGGATGTGCTCACTCATCGCCGGCCTCCCCGGCGCGGCGCGCGCAGACGATCCAGACCGGGTTCTCCGCCGCCATGCGGTGCATGTGCAGGATAGGCTTGCTGCGCGCCGCCTGCAGTTGCAGCACATCCCAGTCAACGCCATCGAGGGCCTGCAGCGTGGCGGTGGCGGTGGCCAGGTTTTCCAGCGTGACGAAGTTCATCACCAGCGTGCCGCCGGGACGCAGGCGCGCCATCACGCCGGCTATCAGCGTCGCCAGTTCGCCGCCGGAGCCGCCGACGAAGACCGCGTCCGGATCCGGCCAGGCGTCGAGCCCCTCCGGCGCCTTGCCGAGGAACAGGCTGTAGTTGCTGACGCCGAAGTTGGCGTGGTTTTGGCCGGCGATGGCGTAATCCGCCTCGTTCTTTTCGGTGGCGTAGACGTGGCCTTGCGGGCAAAGCCGCGCCGCCTCCAGCCCCACCGAGCCGGAACCTGCGCCGATGTCCCACACCACGCTGTCGGCCCGCAGCTGCAGGCGCGCCAGGCTGACCGCGCGCACTTCCTGCTTGGTGATCAGCCCCTTCTCCGGCTGCCGCTGCACGAACTGCGCATCGGCCAGGCCGAAGCGCACCGGCCGCGCGGCCGGCGTCACGCGCCACAGCAGCACCACGTTGAGCGCGGCGAAGCGCATGCCGGCCGCCTGCTGCGGCGTCAGCTCCGCCACCACCCGCTCTTCCGGCTGCAGCAGGTTTTCCGCTACCGCCATCAGGAAGTCGTCGCCCAGGCCTTCCGCCAGCAGCAGGCGCGCGATGCGGTCCGGGGAATTGTCAGGACTGGTCAGCACCAGCAGGCGCGCATGCTGGCGCGCGGCCTGCGCCAGCGTGTACAGGCCGTGGCCGGGCACACTGCCGCGCTGCCATTCGCCGGCATCCCTGGCGTGCACCGAGACGATGCGCGCGTCCTGCCACGCCAGGCCGATGCGCGCGCAGGCCAGCTGCAGAGTCGACAGGTTGGGCAGGATGTCGAGCGCCTGCACGCACAGATGCTGCGCCAGATACGGCGCGATGCCGTGGCACAGCGGGTCGCCGGTGGCCAGCACCACGCAGGCCAGATGGTCGGCGCGCGCCGCGCGCACCCATTCCGGCACGTCTTTCAGCTTGCCGGTGAGGTCGTGGCGCACGGCGCCGGGCTTGAACTCGCGCGCCAGCAAGGCCAGCGTGCGGGCGCCGCCGATGATCACGTCGGCGCTGCGCAGCAAGGCCAACGCGGTCTGGCTCAAGCTGGCGATGCCATCGTCGAGCACACCGATCACGCGGCAGGGATTGGGGTCTTGTAGTTCCATGGTCAGGATTCTTCCGGTAGGTGGTCGATGCCGGTGCGGCCGGCGCTGGGCGGGCGTTCATGCGGCTCGGCGGGGGCCGACCAGACGTCGGCCACTTGCACGCCGCTGAAGTCGCACACCAGCACGCGCAGCTGGAAGGCGCGGCCGTAGCGGTCGGGCGCGGTCAGGGTGTCGATGGCCGCCTGCGCCAGCGCGGCGTGGAAGGCGTCGCCGAGGCCGCGTTCGACCATCAGCTCGGCGCCGAAGCGCGCGGTTTCGGCGGCGGCCATGGCGGCGCAGTCCTCGGGCGTGGCGCCGATGCGGCGGGCGATGTCGGCCACCAGGTCGGTGTCGACTTCGCTGCGATTGGCGTGGGTGATGGTTTCGCCCTGCGCGATCTTGGTCAGCTTGCCGACCATCAGCGCCAGCACCACCAGGCCTATGCCTTGCGCCACCACCTCATCGAGCGCGTAGCGCAGGAAGTCGCCCATCTGCACGAAGCAGGCGGACGGCAGTTCCGGGCGCTCGGCCCGCAAGGCGGTCATCGCGAACGTTTCGCTGCGCCCGCCCGTGGTCAGCGCCACCATGTCGTAGCCGGCGGTGGCGGCCACTTGCACCCCCTGCACCACGCTGGCGCGCCAGGCGGCCGTCGAATACGGCTTGACGATGCCGGTGGTGCCGAGAATGCTGATGCCGCCCAGGACGCCGAGGCGGGCGTTGGTGGTCTTCTTCGCCATCACTTGGCCATCCGGCACGCTGATGGTCACTTCGATGCCGTCCGCGGCCAGCAGCGCGGGCGCGGCTTCGCGCAGGTTGTCGGCGATGTTACGGCGCGGGACCGGGTTGATGGCCGGCCCGCCCACTTCCAGGCCCAGGCCTTTCATGGTCACCGTGCCGACGCCGTCGCCCGCCACATAGGAGACCACGCCGGCCTGGCCGGGCAGCCGGCGCAGGTCGACCGTCATGTGGGCGCCGTCGGTGCAATCCGGATCGTCGCCGGCGAATTTGACGACCATGGCGTGCGCGCGGTCCGCCTCGCAGCGGCCGTCGTGGATGGCGAAACGCACCCGGCTGCCGTTGGGCAGCAGGCTTTCGACTTCCGCCGGCACCTGTCCATGGGCGAGGCCCAGCACCGCCGCGCGGGCGGCGGCGGCGGCGCAGGCGCCGGTGGTGAAACCGGTACGGGTGCCGCGTTCGGCAGCCGCTTTTTCCTTCATGGCCGGGCCTTCTGGCGGGCTTCCGCCAGCGACAGCAGCGCGTGCAGCGCCGCCACCACCAAGGTCGAGCCGCCCTTGCGGCCACGGATGACGATCCACGGCACGTCGTCCAGGCCGGCCATCAAGTCCTTCGATTCGGCGGCGGAGACGAAACCAACCGGCATGCCGACCACCAGCGCCGGCCGCACGCCTTCCTCGCGGATCAGGCGCACCAGCTCAATTAGCGCGGTCGGTGCGTTGCCGATGCCGATGATGGCACGGTCCAGCAATCCAAGCCGGTGCGCCTTGCGCATCGCTTGCACGGCGCGCGTGGTGTCTTCGGCCTTGGCGGTTTCGATGACGTCGGCATCGCTGATGAACTGGTGGGTCTTCATGCCGAAGTGGCCCAGGCGCGGCTGCGACAGGCCAGAGCAGATCATCTCCACATCGGCCACCACCGGCGTGCCGCCGGCCAGCATGGCGCCGATGCCCGCTTCCACCGCGTCCGCATGGAAGTCGGTCTGGCCGTTGAAGTCGAAGTCGGCGTTGGCGTGGATCATGCGGCGCACGATCGGCCATTGGGCTTCGGTGTAGGCGTGCGGTCCCACCTCGGCGTCGATGATGGCGAAGCTGTCGTGCTCAATAACCTGGCCGGCGCGCGTCAGCTGCTCGGTGACGGTGTTCACGCTGCTCATGCTGGCTGGCCCTCGTGGTGGGCGTGATCGTGGGCGTGGTCGTGCGCCTGCGCGGCGGCGTGGTCGTGCGTGTGCGCGTGCGAATGGCCGTGGCCCAGGTCATGGGCGATGATGCGATAGGTGCAGCCGTCGCAGGGCAGGCGGCTGTCCGGCACGCCGGCGCGCAGGTCGGTCACACGCTGGTCCATCAACTCGAAAATCTCGGCCTCGAAGCCGAAATGCTCGCCGCAGGCAAAGCGCAGCTGCGGATACTGCCCGCGCAAATGCTCCACTTGGCGGTGTATGCGCTGCATCAGCGTGCCGGTGTACAGGTAGTACGGCAGCACCACGACCTGGCGCACGCCCAGCAGCACCTGGCGCTGCACCACCTTCTCCAGGCGCGGCCAGGTGATGCCGGTGAAGGCCAGGTCCACCAGTTCATGATCGCCCTCTTCCAGCAGCCAGCGCGCCATCTTGGCCATCTCGCCATTGGCGCCGCGGTCCGACGAGCCGCGCCCCAGCACCACCACGCCGGTGGTGGTCGGATCGGGCATGTCCAGCGCGGTCATGGCCTTGCGCAGGCCGCGCTTCAGGATTGCCAGGATGGGATCGCAGGCCGTCAGGTGCGGCGCCAGCAGGATTTCAGTCTGCGGGCAAATGGCGCGCGCCTGCTCGATCGCTTCCGGTATCTCCATCTTGACGTGGCCGGCCGCGTTCAGGATCAGCGGCACCACCAGCACCCGGCGCGAACTGCGCGCGGCGCTCAGCAAGGCGGCGTTCATCTCGGGCGGCGCGAATTCGATGAAGCACAACTCGATGCGCCAGTCCGGCCGGCGCGCGCGCCACTGCTCCGTGAAGTCACGAATCTCCTGGTTCCCGGAGTCCTCGCGGGAACCGTGGCCGACAATCAGAATCGTCTCGTGGGGTACTGGGTTCATGCGCTCGCCTTTCTGAAACGATGGGTAAAGGTTGGGTCATACAACTTGGAGCGCGCCAGGGTTTCCCAGTGCAGCGCGCCCAGCGTGGGGCTGGCGACGATCATCGCCTGGCTGGCGATGCCGGCCTGCCGGCATCGCTGCTTGATGTCGGCCAGCGTGCCACGGACGATTTTTTCCTCGCCCGGCCAGCTGGCCTTGTGCACCACCAGCATCGGCGAGTCCTCGGCCCAGCCGGCGGCGCGCAACGCGGTTTCCACCTTGTGCATCAAGGTGATCGACAGGAAGATGCAGATCGTGCTGCGGTGCGCGGCCAGGCTGGCCAGATCCTCGCCGTCGGGCATCGGCGTACGGCCCTCGACGCGGGTGAGGATCACGGTTTGCGTCACCTCCGGCAGCGTCATGGATTCGCCGGCCGCCGCCATCGAGGCCATGGCCGAGGAGACGCCAGGCACCACCGACCATTCGATGCCGGCGTCGCTCAAAGGGCGTGCCAGTTCGATCAGTGCGCCGTACAGCGCCGGATCGCCGGTCTGCAGGCGCACCACCGTCGCGTGGCTGCGCGCCTGCTCGATCAGCCATGCGGTCATCTCTTCCAGCGTCATGTCCTTGGAGTCGCGGATGGCGCAGCCGGGCGGTGCGTACAGCGTCACGGCGCGGTCGACCAGCGAACCGGCGAACAGCACGGCGCCGGCCTGCGCCAGCAGCTTCTGGCCTTTGATGGTGATGAGTTCCGGGTCGCCGGGGCCGGCGCCCACGAACCAGATTTTTCCGAGGGATGTCATGCGATGCTTGCTCCTGAGGGTTGTAACGCGCGCAGCGTGTCGAGCAGCGCGTCGACGCTGCGCGGGGCGGGGCCGTCCGGCAGCACGCCGAGGGCCACCAGTTCCGCGTGCAGCGCCAGTGCGGCCGGCGGACGCTGGCCGGCGGCGTGCAGCACGTCGGTCCGCGCGGCCAGTTGCGGCGCGGGGCCGGAGGCGATGCAGCGGCCGGCCGCCATCACATGGATGTCGTCGGCCCAGCGCAGCGCGAAGTCGATGTCGTGGGTCGACAGCAGCACGGTCACGCCGCGCGCGGCGAGGCGGTCCAGCAGTGCGGTCAATTCGGTTTGCATGGGGGCGTCGAGGCCGGCCATGGGTTCGTCCAGCAGCAGCACCTGCGGCTCCATCGCCAGCACGCCGGCGATGCAGACGCGCTTTTTCTGGCCGAAGCTCAGTTGGTGCACGGCGCGGCGCGCATGGCCGCGCAGGCCGACGGCGTCGAGCGCCGCGGCGACGCGGGCGCGCACCTGGTCCGGCGGCAGGCCGAGGTTCAGGGGGCCGAAGGAGACGTCTTCTTCGACCAGCGCGGAGAACAGCTGGCGGTCCGGGTTCTGGAACACCAGGCCGACGCGGCTGCGCAGCGCGGTCAATCCGCTGCGGCTGTAGTCGTAGGGCTGGCCGTCGTGACGCAGCACGCCCGCCGTGGGACGCAGCAAGCCGTTCAGGTGCTGCAGCACCGTGGTCTTGCCGGCGCCGTTGGCGCCCAGCAGCGCATAGCGGCGGCCGCGTTGCAGCGCCAGCGTGCAGTCGCGCAGGCCGGCGCTGCCATCCGGGTAGACGTGATCGACCGCCTGCAGTTCAAGTTGCGGCGCGCTCACAGGCGGTCTCCCAGCGCGATCGCCAGCATCAGCGCGCCGGCCAGCGCGGCCCGGGCCTGTTGGCGCCGGGCGTGCGGGTAGACGGTGGGCAGGAAACGCAGCGTGCCCTGGCAGGCGCGGGCGTCGGCGGCCATTTGCAGCGCGGCGGCGCGTTGCCATACCTGGACAGCCATCTGCCCCGCCAGCAGGCCAGTGGAGCGCCACGCCTGGCGCCAGTTGCGATAACCAAGGCGGGCGTTTTGCGCGGTGATACCTTCGTCCCAGGCCTGGCGCATGACGAACAGCATGCGGTAGCACAGCACCATCAGGTCGAGCAGCAGTTCGGGCGTGCGCAGGCGCCGCAGCAGGTTGAGCAGGTCCGGCAGCGGCGTCGTCAGCACCAGGCCGAGCAGCGCGGCCAGCATGGCCAGCGAGCGCAGCGCGGTATGCTCGATGGTCGGCAGCATGGCCGTGGTGAGGCGCCAGCGGCCGTCGGCGTCCTGCCCGGCCAGCATGGTCAGGCAGGACAGCAGCAGGAAGCCCAGCGGCGGCAGCGCGACCCGCAGGTAGGCGCGCGGGTCCACGCGCGCGCCGAGCAGCGCGGCCAGCATCAGCAGCGCCGCCAGTGCCGCCAACGCGGCCGGGCCGCGCGCCAGCCAGGCGGCGAGCACGCCGGCCAGCGCAAACAGCGCCTTGGCGGACGGCGCCACATCGCGCCAGCGGCTGGCGTACGCCGACGCCTCAATCAGCACGACGGTCCTGGGGTGAGCGCGCGCGTTCGCGGGCCACGGACGTGCCGAGCCAGAAGCCGATCACGCCGGCGCCGATGGCCGCTTGCAGCGCGAACAGCAGCGAGGCGATTTCCGGGCTGGCCGGCGCCAACACCGGTGCGAACCACGGCTTGTAGCCGGGCGCGATGTCGCCGATGGCCCGCTGTGCGCGGTCGTCGGCGCCGGCAAAGATCGCGGGCGCCTCGGCGCCGGGCGCCGCCGGCGGCGCGCTCGCCAGCCACAGCGGCAGCACCGTCAGCAGCACCAGCGCCAGCCACAACAGAAAGGTGCGCGCCTTCATGCGCGTTCCTTGCGCGCGCCCAGCGTCATCACCGGCAGCGCACGCAGCTCGTGGGCATTGAAGCGCACCATGGCGTTCACCACCAGCACCGTCAGCAAGCCTTCGCTGATGGCGATCGGCACCTGGGTCAGCGCGAAGATGCCGGCAAATTTGAGGAAGGACGCGCCGAAGCCGCCCACCGCCGCCGGAAACGCCAGCGCCAGCTGCGCCGAGGTGGTGATGTACGTCGCCAGGTCGCCCACGGAGGCGGCCAGGAACACCGCCACGGAACGCGACAGGCCCAGCGCCGCGACGGCGCGCAGCACGCCGTAGGACACGAACGGTCCGACGATCGCCATCGAGAACACATTGGCGCCCAGCGTGGTCAGGCCGCCATGCGCCATCAGCAGCGCCTGGAACAGCAGCACGACAAAGCCCACCGGCACCATCGCGGTCGGGCCGAACAGCGCCGCGCCCAGCCCGACGCCGGTCGGATGCGAACAGCTGCCGGTCACCGACGGCAGCTTGAGCGCGGACAGCAGGAATGCGAACGCCGCGGCCACGCCCAGCAGCATGCGCCGCTCGGGATGCGCCTGCAGGTCGCGGCCGATGACGCGCAAGCCCCAGGCCAGAAAAGGTAAGGAAACGGCTGCCCAGCCGAGCGCGTGCGCCGGCGGCAAAAAGCCTTCCATGATATGCATTCGAATTCTCCCGTCGAATGGACTATATGGACACCAGGCGGGAGCAGGAAAAGACGGTCGACAGCAGGCAAGCGGAGAGCCGGTCGACAGCGGCTTCCCTTTACCCCGGGGAATGGTGCTGGATTTTTTGGGCCGGTATTCTGGCTCGCCTTCATCCTTGTCCGTGTCTTCCCGCGTGTTACGGCAGTGACGTGTTGACGGACTCGTCTGGCTTACAGCAGCGGGGGCTACACCGGAATTGCACCGGTTTCCCGTTTAACGCCATCTCCGTACGGATCTGGCGCACCCAATGTTGCATATTACACCAGCTCGCCGACACGTGCCAAGCGAAACCAAATCGCGCGCAACCGGTATCATGCGCGCTGGAACGTCTTCAAGGAAATGCCATGACAGTGCAGGGAAAAGTTTATTTGATCGGCGCGGGGCCGGGCGCGGCCGACCTGATCACGGTGCGCGGCGCGCGCTTGCTGGCGCAGGCCGACGTGGTGCTGTACGACGCGCTGGTCACGCCGGAGATGCTGGCCTTGTGTCCGCAGGCGCAGCTGATCTCGGTCGGCAAGCGCTCCGGCCAGCGCTCGACCGCGCAGACGCTGATCAACCAGCAGCTGGTCGAATCGGCGCAGCGCCACCGGACGGTGGTGCGGCTCAAGGGTGGCGACCCGATGCTGTTCGGCCGCGCCGACGAGGAATTGCGCGCGCTGGAGGCCGAGGGCATCGAGGTCGAAGTCGTGCCCGGCGTCACCACCGCGCTGGCCGCGGCCGCGGCCACCAAGCAGCCGCTGACGCGGCGCGGCGTGGCCCGCAGCGTGGCCTTCTTCACCTCCAGCACCGCGCCCGACGAACCGCAGCACCCGGCGCTGCCGGCCACCGACACGCTGGTGCAATACATGGGCGGGCGCGAAGCCATCGCCACCGCCACCCGCCTGCTGGCCGAGGGCCGCCGGCCGGATCTGCCGGTGGTGGTGATAGAAAACTGCAGCCGCGCCGACCAGCGGATTGCGCGGCTGACGCTGTCGGACCTGGCCGACGGCCTGGAAGCGGCGCACGGCCCGGTGCTGGTGATGATCGGCGAAGCGCTGCAGCAGCGTGTGCACCAGCCTGACTAAGACCATAACCTCGCCGCGACGGGAAGCCTATCGCGGCGGCGGTAACGAAATTGAAAATCGGCTCGAGGCCCGAGTATGAAAGTTCATACTCGGGCCTCGACGCCTGGCCCCACCCATCTCAAAAGAACCCCATGTAATCAATGGCTTGGTTCAATAGTCCGGCTTGCCATTCCGATGGCACGGATAGTGCTATCTCTGTTGTGAAAAGTATATTCGATGGCGGTCATCCGTTTCGGATCGCTTTTTACTACAAATAAAACGGAGACAAAAAATGAACAAAGTAATTCCCGCCCGAACGCGCAAGCCAGCTTCTTGACGTAAGCGCCGGCACCGCCCGTCTGGCGGCGCCGCTTGCGCGTCACTCCATCGCTAATTTCACGGCTGACCGAGCCCGGACCTTGCTCCCGCAGGTCCGGCGGGTATCGCTGCACCCTCGATTTTCCGGATGCGGCGCTCCAATGCGCCCGGTCGCGTGATCGTACCTACCGCACAATTTAATTGGATCGTTTATGAAAGCATCATTAGTAGCTGGTCTCTTGCTCGCCTCCGCAACCGGCGCCGCCTCGGCGCAATCTGGCATCACCGTCTACGGCATACTGGACGCGGGCATCGCCCGCGAAACAGGGGGCGCCGATGGCGCGGTCAACAAGCTGGCCACTGGCGTGCAGTCCGGCAGTCGGCTGGGCTTCAAGGGGCAGGAGGACCTGGGCAATGGCATGAACGCCCACTTCGTGCTGGAGAACGGGCTCGATCTCGACACCGGCAAGGCGCGCCAGAACGGCGCCTTGTTTGGCCGCCATGCCTATGTCGGCCTGACCACCAGCGCCGGTACCGTCAACCTGGGCCGTCAATGCAACCCGATCTTCATCGCGCTGGACGGCATCGACCCCTTTGAAACCGGCTTTACCGGCGCCGCCACCAATCTGATGAGCATCGGCACGGCACGTACCAATAACACCATCAGCTATGCGACGCCCAAGCTGAATGGACTGTCGGCCACCGCGCTGTATGGTTTTGGCGAACAGGCCGGCGATAGCACCTTGGGCCGTACCATCGCTTTTTCCATCGACTATGCCGCGGGCCCGTTGGTGGGAACCCTGGCATATGACAGCCTGAAGGTCACTTCTTTCAATACGATGAAAGAGGTCCTGCTGGGCGCCAGCTACAACTTCGGCCCCGCCACCGTGCACGCCGCGTTTGAAACCGAAAAGAACGACGTCGGCGGCGATTTCCGCGACTTCCTGCTGGGTGCCTCGGTGCCGCTCGGACAGGGCAAGCTGCTGGCCTCGTATGTGAAAAAGCAGGACCGTTCCGCGACCCAACGCGGCGGAAGGCAGCTTGCGGTGGGCTATACCTACGCTCTTTCCAAACGCACCAACCTCTACAGCTCATACGGCACCCTCCGCAACGAGCTGGCCGCCACCAATGTGGTCGGCGATGCCTCCAGCGGCGGCAGCGCGCCGGCAGCTGGAAATGGATCGCGAGCACTGGCGCTCGGGATCCGGCATAAGTTCTGACATCTCGGCGAATCAAACCCACAAAGCACCACCGGGGTTGGCCCCCTTTCGGGATCAGCCCCTATCCCACCCCTGATCTTTCTTGGAGACTCTATGTACGTTACTATTTCCTCCCGTCTGCTGTCCGCGCTGTGCGCCCTGGCGCTGCTGGCCGGGGCCGCTCCAGCGGTCCGCGCCGCTGACGCCGCGCCATCGGCCCATGTGACCATCCTGGCCACCGGCGGCACCATCGCCGGCAGCGGCGCCACCAGCACCACCACGGTCGGCTACACCGCCGCCACGGTCGGGGTCGACCGCCTGATCCAGGCCGTGCCGGAACTGGCCAAGGTGGCGCAAGTCAAGGGTGAGCAAGTGTTCCAGATCGCCAGCGAAAACATGAGCAACGAACACTGGCTGGTGCTGGCCAAGCGCGTCAACACGCTGCTGGCGCAGCCGGACGTCGACGGCATCGTCATCACCCACGGCACCGATACTCTGGAAGAGACCGCCTACTTCCTGGATCTGGTCGTCAAGAGCAAGAAGCCGGTGGTGCTGGTCGGCGCCATGCGTCCGGGCACCGCGCTGTCGGCCGACGGCCCGATCAACCTGTACAACGCGGTACTGCTGGCGGCCAGCAAGGAAGCCATCGGCAAGGGCGTGCTGGTGTCCTTGAACGACCAGATCCAGGGCGCGCGCGACGTCACCAAGACCAACACCTCGACCCTGGACAGCTTCAAGACGCCGGAACTGGGCATGCTGGGCTACATCCAGGGCAACAAGCCTTACTTCTACCACACCAGCACGCGTCAGCACACGGCCGACACCGAGTTTGACATCAGCAAGCTCGACGCGCTGCCGCAGGTCGACATCGTCTACGGCTACGCCAACGTCGGCCCGGTCGCGCTGAACGCACTGGTGGCCGCCGGCGCCAAGGGCATCATCCACGCCGGCGTCGGCGATGGCAGCCTGGCCACCAAGGTCGCCCCTGCGCTGACCGCAGCCCGCAAGCAAGGCGTGCTGATCGTGCGCTCGGCCCGCGTCGGCCAGGGCATCGTGGCGCGCAACGGCGAGGCCAACGACGACGCGCTGGACTTCGTCGTGTCCGACACGCTGAACCCGCAAAAGGCGCGCATCCTGCTGATGCTGGCCCTGACCAAGACCAGCGACAGCAAGGAAATCCAGCGCATGTTCTACACCTACTGAGTCGATCCGATTTTCGAGGGTTGAACGGGACCAAAGCCAGTCGGGCCACACAAGGAAGGGCTGGTTGTGGGCCCGCGCGATGCCATAAAGTCCACAAAAAACAACAGGTGAGAAAGGGAGAGATTTGGAGGGGCTTGCTCAATGGATAATTTTTGATATTAAAAAAATGTAAATACAAAAATAATCCTTAGTTCAACCGCTAGGAACCTCCATGAAATCTCGCATTTTTTCCAAGCCGGCGCTGTTATGCCTCGCTGTCCTTGCCACAACCACGCAGGCCGCGCAGACCGACCACGCCGCCCCCGTCCTCACTGCGGCCACCAAGCTACGCCTGGTGAATCCGCCGGCCCAGCTGCTGGAAAGCCTGCGCGCGCCCACCCGCGCGTCCGCCAAGCCGGGAGGCCTGGAAAAAGCCTACGATCTTTTCATTCGCTACGCCGACGGCACGATTTACAATCCGACCACCGGCGACTACGACAAGGTCAGCCTGCGCGCCTACCAGCAACGCACCGACAAGGGATGGAACGCCGAAGATCCGACGTCCTCCTCCTTCCTCGCCCCCACGGTGGTGATGCGGCCAGGGCAAACCGTCCGCTTTCGGCTGTACAACCAATTGCCGGAGCAGGATCCAAAAAAATGCGCCAGCACGGATATCAATTTGCCCAGCCACAAGGGCTGCTTCAACGTCACCAATCTGCATTCCCATGGCTTGTGGGTTTCGCCGTCCGGCAACAGCGATAACGTCCTGCTCGCCATCCATCCCAACGTCAACTTCGAGTACGAGTACAACATCCCTTCCGATCATCCTGCCGGCACCTTCTGGTATCACCCGCACACGCACGGCTCGACCGCAATGCAGGTCGCCAGCGGCATGGCCGGGGCGTTGGTGGTGGAAGGCGCGCGCTATCCCACCGCCAAGGCGAACGGCGACCTCGACATCCTGCTGAAAAAATTTCAGCCGCGTCGGGGCAGCGCTGCGGAAGTGCTTCTGCTGCAGCAGATCCCCTACGGCTGCGTCAACGACAATGGCGACGCAACCAGGCCTTGCGCCAGCGGCGAAACCGCCGGGATGGAGGGGTTCGGACAGGTCGAACCGCCCGACGCCTGGAGCACATCGGGACGCTACACCTCCGTCAACGGCAAGGTCCAGCCCATTCTGGAGCTGGCTGCCCGCCAGCTGCACCGCTGGCGCGTGGTCGACACCGGCTTCCAGGCGTCGATCGCCTTCCACATCCGCCGCGCCAAGGACCCGGCCAAACTGCTGGAGGCGATCAGCAAGCCCAACCAGGATGAAAAGGTGATGGCATTGTGCGACGGTGAAGACGTCACCCAGTTCGAAGTCGCCGCCGACGGGCTGACGCATGAAAAAATCATCCGCAAGCAAGTCAATTTCCTCATGCCCGGCTATCGCAGCGATATCTTGTTTTCACTGCCGGCAACCGGTGCATACTGCGTGTTCGATGGCGAGACCAACCTCAATCCTGCCAGTCCCGAGAATGCGGACAAGGGAGCCGTTCCCAACACCCGCTTGATCGGTGTGATCCGCGCAACCCCTCCTTCGCCAGCGGCGGCGCCAACGCCGGCTGAGCAGTCGCCTGAGGAATTCCTGCTATCGCAATTACAGGGCGCGTTCAACGCCATTGCTCCAGCAATACGGCCGGCCAATCTCAGGCATGAAATAGCGGCGGATCTGAAGCAATTCAAACTCAGCAGGTTTGCACCGCATCCGGACTTCACCGCGGAGGACGTGGCCCGCTTGCGCAGCGCGCCCAAGGAATATGTGACCTTCAACATCGCAGGCATCAAGGACGAGGCCAGTGGCAAAGACATCACCCGCTTCCTGGTCGAGCCGGCAGACCGGCCGCAACCTTCGCTGGAAGACGTCTACCATCCCGGCCGCATAGACCACAAAGTGGTGCTGGGCACCGATCAGATGTGGGTGCTGCAGTCCAAGCGGGGCGGACATCCGTTCCACATTCACGTCAATCCATTCCAGATCATCAGCATTACCAATACGGCGGGCGAACCGGTCGCTCCCCACTATCAGAACATGGTCGGCACCTGGAAGGACACCCTGCTGGTACTGCCGAAGCACAAGATTGAAATCGCCACCCGCTACGAGCGCTACATTGGCGAGTACGTACTTCACTGCCATATCCTGGAGCACGAAGACCAGGGCATGATGCAGAACGTCAAAGTCGTGCTGCCGGACGGAAGGGGCGGAGCTGCGGGCGACGCCCACCAGCACCACTAATCTCCCCTCCCCCTTGCCGGAGCGCTACGCATGAACCCTATCCTCCTGACTGTGCTGGCCGGCCTGCTGTTGGCCGGTCCGTTCTCCGCGGGGGCGCAGGACGACGTGCGCCCGGTGCACTACCGGAAGAACATCGACGACCTGACGCCTGCCGAGCTGGAAGCCTTCAAGCATGCCGTGGCCGAGCTGAAGAGCAAAAGCCAGCTCAATGTTTACGACCGCAGCGGCTACCTGTGGCAATCCTGGGTGCATGACTGTCCGGCGGTGCAAGTCAACCAGACGCGTGCAGCGCCGCTGTCCCCGCAAGATCTGCAGCAAGTGCTGGCCAACCCGAATCGCAACAGCTGCGATGTCAGAGGCTTCCTCGACTTCGGTCCAGGAATCGATACCAACTTTCACCCCGAGCGTCCAGGCGAGTGCGAGCACCAGAAGAACACCTTCCTGCAATGGCACCGTGCCCAGCTGTACTACTTCGAGCAGGCACTGCAAGCCTCGGACCCCGACGGCCAACGCGGCCCCAGCACCCGTGACGTCGCACTACCGTACTGGAACTTCACCCGCAAGCCCAGCGGCGTGCGTTATCCGCAGGCCTTCGAAGATCCAGGCTCGCCGCTGTTCGACGCCACCCGCATACGCGCAAGGCTGCCGAGCGCGATGGCGACCGCCTCGCCGTATCTGCTGGCCTACCAGATCTATTACATGGACTGGCCGGAATTTGGCGGTGACGAATATGGCAGCAACGGCGGCGGCGCGCTGGAAACCCGCATTCACAACCACATGCATGCGTTCTACATCGGCGGCAATATGGCCGACAACGCCACCGCAGGCATGGATCCCCTGTTTTACGCCTTCCACAATTTCCTCGATTACAGCCTGGAGAAGTGGCTCGACGAACATGGCGACGCCGGCATCACCGGCAACGGCCGCAGCGCCCAAATGCGCGCGCAGCAGGATGGCAAGCTGCCCAAGCCGATCGGATGGAGCGCCGGCAGCGCAGGCACGCTCCCAGCCGCCGACAGCTACACGCCGCACATGGGACAAGCCGATCTTTACTTCGACACCATCAAGCAAGGCTATGGCTATCAGCCGCCTTACGGTGGCGAGTTCATCCGCAGGAATGCGATCCAGCGGCTGATCGATGCGCACCAGGGCGCCGGCTTCGTCTTCGGCGACAATCAAAAGAGCCTGTTTGCGGCACTGTTGAGCGACGACGCCGCCGACGGCCCGGTCGGCCAACCCAGCATCACGGTCGGCAGCAAATACGCCATCCCCACCGCCACCGGGACCACAAAGCGCTACCTGCGCCTGCAGCGCAAAGCGGACGCACCCGACTACAGCTTCCAGGCCGACGTCTACCTGCATCCCGGCCCGCCCAGGATCGCCGACAAGGCTTTCCGCGACCGCTATCTGGTCAGCAGCACCAGCCACTGGGCCTTGTCCGGCCACGGCCATGGAGGCGCACTCTGCATTGCCATAGAAGTCAACGGCATCCTCAACAGCCTGGTGCCAACCCATCATGGCGCCGCCTGGCATCTGACGGCGGCCGTCACCACCAACGAGCGCGGCGCGGGACAAATCAGCCAGGCGAATTTCGAGCTCCCGGTGATTTCCGCCAACGGCTGCGCACCAGTACCACATCAACATTGAGGGCGCTATGAGCGAACCGAAAAGTTTCATGCGTGACGTACTGGTCTTGTTCTTCAAATACGCGAACGACATGCAGAACCAGGCCCCACCGATCAATGCGCCCAATGGCGCGGGTCTGAAGATCCTGTATCTGAACGATTACGCCAGCGTCAAGGAATTCCATTACGCGATACAGGTCGCCATCCACGGCTACGACTGCGACCGCGACGGCAAGTGGCGGGTTCCCCCCGCGCAGCGGCTGCGCAAGCAAGGCGGCGGCACCGAGGACTGGGTGGCATCCGCACCGCACCCGATGCCGCCGGACGGCCGCATGCCGCAGCAGGCGATCGATATCTTCGACCAATGGGTTCGGGACGGCATGCTGCCATAAGACGTAGCTCACAGGAGAACAAGATGGCGTACACAGGTCTCAGGATACATCCGGCCATCGGCATTGCCCGCGTCGGCAGCAGCGAGGAATACTACCTGGGCCCGGAAAGCATGGCCGGCATGCGCCAGCCCGGCCAGGACACGACCGGCGGCCTGCCGATCAGGCCGGGTACCGAACGCGACACCATACTCAGCACCGAGCTGCGCGACAGCTGCGGCAGACTGAAGCGGCAGGCGGCGCGCTTCCGCATTGACCAGTATGCCTTCGACAGCGCCGACGGCGCGGAAACCTGGCCGGCCGGCCCGGCCAGCGAAGTGCAGCCCGGCAGCGTGGTGGACGGCAAGGTGGTCGCGGACATCATCTGGACCGTGCATCTGGCGAACAAGAAGGCCAACAGCTGGCAAGGCGGCAACGGCGTCCAGCCTTTCGTCGACGGCCAATTGCCCGCGCTGCGCAATCCGGATTTCGGCGCCCTCGACAATGCGTCGCGCCTGAGCAAGCTCGTCATCGATGCCGGGCCGCGCGCGCTGCTGGGCAGCGCGCAACATGCGATCCAGTTCGACGCCGGGACCACGCCCTGCTACGGCGACGCCGCCAGCGCCGCCATCTGCGCCGCACCGAACTATCCGCTGTCCTTCCCGCTGCCGGGCGACGCGGCGGTGCCCGGCAGCGTGATCCGCTCGCTGGGGGCGCTCCGCACGGAGAGCACGGGCCGGTTGGTGGTGCTTGGCGGTTATGGCAAGGCCTGCGCGTTCGACGCGCTGGGCAAGCACGTGCCCAGCGCGGCGCTCGATGGCGACGTCAACAACAACAACTGGTTCGACGATGTGTCCGATGGCCCGGTCAGCGCCATTCTGCTGTTTGCCGACGGCAGCGCGCGCGAGGTCGAGGGCGGCGCCTGGGTTATCGCCACCGATCCGGCCTATGCGCCGCAAACGCCCAACGTGGTCACCTTGTGGGACGAGCTGTACTGCACCTGGCTGGAGCAGCTGGCGCTACGACCGACGGTTTACGCCGGCCAGCGTTATCAGTCCAGCTATCGCACCGACTTCGACGCCGAGGTGCTGCCGGTCCTGCGCGCCGCCGCGCTGCAAAAATGGACCACCTTCCTGCCATCCAGGGCCATCAAAGGACACGACCTGTTCGCCGACATGAAGGCTGACCAGCGCAACGGATTCAAGATCATGAACTTCCTGCGTCCGCCCGGCCAGGACCATGAGCCTGCCACGGCCGCGCCCATGATGCCGCTGTCGCTGGGTGACGCCAACCAGAGCCTGCTGTCGCTGACCCCGGCACAATACTTCTTCATGGGCCAGTGGGCGCATGACTTGTACGCCACCGGCAGCGAACCGGCGCCAGTGCTGGCGGCCGGCGAGGCGCTGGACAAGACCGTGCTGTTCAACTGCCTGGGTGGACGTTTCAGTCCCGGCATCGAGATGAGCTTTATCGTGCGCGATACGAACTTGTACCAACGGGGCTGGCAGCGGCACGACAGCGGCGGCCCGTTCCGCATCAACCGGCAACGCCTGAACTATCGCGACGCCGTCGCGCAGCAGCCGTTTCTGGGCATCGGCTACACCCCCTTGCGCGACACGCCGGTGCAACCCGGCGACCTGTCCAAATTCATGGCGCTGCCGTGGCATACCGACTATAACTCCTGCGCCACCCACATGCCGGCGCCGAATCCTGGCGGCGTCCTGTATGACACGGAGCAGGCCATCGCCGACGCCACCGCGGTGGTCACCGACCCGGATACCATCCGGCCCAACACGCTGCTGTACTCCTCCTGGCCAGCGCAGCGTCCGGTCGCGGTCTACACCTACGACGATCTGGTGGCCAGCGGCGGCGGGCAACTGCCAGCGCCCCGCTTCTCGGTGCGCGGGCCCGGTACCCGTGCCGACGTGCCCAGGGTGCCGGACCCGCAGAATAAAATCGACCGGCCAGCGCTGCATGTCGGCCGCTACCAGCAGCGTGCGCAGTTCCTGCAGGACTGGGACAAGATCGGCGTGGTTCTTCAAATTACCGCTATCTCCCCGATGCCCACGCCGCCGAAAAACAAGGACCTGTACCTGGAGGTGGCCAGCCTGTTCACAAGCGACGACAGCAATTTGGCCGAGTCCTGGCGCAACACCGCAATCGACGCCGTCTATCCACCGCCTGGTTCGCCGTCCAAACCGTGACGGCAGCGCCGACGCCGCGCTACCGGGTCGCCGTCGTTGGCGGCGGGCCGGCCGGAAGCGCCTGCGCGTTGACCTTGGCGCGTCAAGGCATGCAGGCGGTGTTGCTGATCGAGGCCGGCGACTACACGCAATTCCGCATCGGCGAGAGCCTGCCGCCGTCGGCCAATCCCTTGTTGCACGAGCTGGGGCTGGCGCCGGCTTTCCTGGAACAAGGGCACGCGCCCTGCCATGGCAGCTGTTCCTACTGGGGTAGCGCGCAGCGCGGCTACAACGATGCGTTGATGGATCCGCTGGGGCATGGCTGGCATCTTGACCGCGCACGCTTCAACCGCCTGCTGGCGGCGCAGGCACAGCAAGCGGGGGCGGAGCTGCGCATGCTCACCACCTTGGCATCCTCCGCGCCAGCCGCCAGCGGCGGCTTCTACCTCCAGCTGGCAACCGATCGTCAGCAGACCACGGTCCACGCCGACTTTGTCGTCGATGCCAGCGGCGCGCGCGCAGTGTTTGCGCGCCAGCGCGGCAGTCGCAAGCTCGACACGCTGCCGCTGGTGTGCCTGGCGATGCGCTTTGCCCCGCCGGCGGATGCCCCCCAATCCGGACTGACGCATCTGGAAGCGGTAGAGCATGGCTGGTGGTATGCCGCCCACCTGCCCGACGCCAGCCTGCTGCTGACTTTTTACAGCGATGCGGCCACCGTCAAGGCTTTGCGCCTGCAGCACCCGGAGCGCTGGCTGAGCGCGCTTGCGGCGGCGCCCAACACCGCCAGGCTGGCAGGCGACAGCGCGCCGCTGGCCATGGATGTACTCAGTTTTCCAGCGCCGTCCTACCGCCTCGACCGGCTGCACGGGGCCGACTGGATAGCCATCGGCGACGCCGCCTGCGCTTACGATCCCATCACCTCCCAGGGCATCGTCAAGGCGATCAGTAATGGGATCACTGCGGCGCGGACGATCCATGACCGTGCCAGCGCGGCCTGCGCGAACGGTATCGCCGAGGACTATCGACGCTACCTCGTTATGCGCAACACCTACTACAACTGGGAACAGCGTTGGCCAAACGCGCCATTCTGGCGCCGGTTGCACCAAAATTCGCTTGATCAGCCGATGATGCAACTCAGCTCGCTCTAAGGCATTGAATTTATTGGGGAATTGTGGTGCGGCTGGCGGGGATCGAACCCACGACCCTTGGCTTCGGAGGCCAATACTCTATCCACTGAGCTACAGCCGCGCTGGGGGAATTTCTGAAGTGTGCCGTAGGATACCGTTTTTATCGAGGGCCGTCCATGGAAAGTGTCGTTTTGAGCATCTTAGCGTTTCCATGCAGGCATTTTTGAGTCTATAATCGCCCGTTTGGTGAAGGTTTTGCAAGGCAGCTGGTTGATACATTTCTTCTCACGCCACCCGGCTTCGAAATTAGTCTGTTAAGGAAATCATGAGCGACGCACATAACGAACACGAATCCGCCATCAGAACGCCCAAGCAGCTCGTTGCTGCTGTTGTCGGCTTCTTTGGAGTCACAGTAATTGGCATCATCCTGCTGGTGCAGTACGTGACCGCAGACAAATTGACCGGCACCGGCTCCAATAGCCAGGCCCCAGAAGAAATCGCTACCCGCATCGCCCCCGTCGCGGACGCCGGCTTTACGCTGAAAGACTCCAGCGCACCGAAAGTGCTGCAGACCGGCGAAGCCATCTACACCTCGACCTGCGCAGCCTGCCACGGCAGCGGCGCCGCCGGTGCACCGAAATTCGGCGACGCTGGCGCCTGGAGCGCGCGTATCGCCCAAGGTTACGATACCGTACTCAAGCACGCCGTCGAAGGCCTGCGCGCCATGCCAGCCAAAGGTGGCAATCCGGATCTGGACGACGTGGAAGTGGCGCGCGCCGTGGTCTACATGGCCAACAAAGGCGGCGCCAAGTTCAAGGAGCCTGAAGTACCGGCGCCGGCAGCGGCCACGCCAGCCAAGTAAGCCCCGCCTCTCCAGAAGAACCGGCCCCAAGCGGCCGGTTTTTTTACGCCCGGATCATTTGCGGCCGGTGACGATCTGGTATTTCTTCAGCTTGTCGTACAGGGTTTTGCGCGGCACCATCAGGTTGTCCGCCGCCAGGCCGACGTTGCCGTCGACCGCCGACAGCGCCTGCACGATCAGCTCGCGTTCGTGGTGGTCGACCTGCTGCGGCAGCGACACGGCCACGCCGTCGGCCGCAGGCGCCAGCACAGGCGCCGCCGCGGCGGCGATGCCCAGCACCAGCCGCTCGGCGAAGTTGCGCAGCTCGCGCACATTGCCCGGCCAGTCCGCCGCCTGCCATTGCGCCATCTGCTGCGCGCTCCAGTCCGGCATCGGGCGATGGTAGCGGGCGGCCGCGTCGGCGGCGAAATGGGCCAGCAGCAGCGGGATATCGTCGCGCCGGTCGCGCAGGCGCGGCAGGTCGATGCTGACCACGCCGATGCGGTAGTACAAGTCCTCGCGGAACAGGCCCTGCGCGCTCAACTGTAATAGATCAAGTTTGGTGGCGGCCACGATGGTGCAGTCCAGCGCGACGGTCTCGTTGGCGCCCAGCCGTTCCAGCCGCCGCTCCTGCAACACGCGCAGCAGCTTGACCTGCAAGGCCATCGGCATGCTTTCGATCTCGTCGAGGAAGACGGTGCCGCCCTGCGCGTACTCCAGCTTGCCGATGCGGCGCTTTTGCGCGCCGGTGAAGGCGCCCGCCTCGTGGCCGAAGATCTCGCTTTCAAACACCGATTCCGGCAGCGCGCCGCAGTTGATGGCGACGAAGTTGCCCTTGCGTCCGCTGGCGGCGTGCAGCAAGCGCGCGGCCACTTCCTTGCCGGTGCCGGTCTGGCCGTTGATCAGCACGTCCACGCCGGCCGGGGCGATGTTGCGGATCAGGACTTTCAGTTGTTCGATGGCGGCCGAGCGGCCGACCAGGTCGGGCACGTCCGGATGCTGGGCGCGGGCGCTGCGCAGCTGGCGGTTTTCCAACACCAGCCGGCGCCGTTCCTGGGCGCGGCGCACCGCTTCCAGCAGGCGCTCGGCCGCGAACGGTTTCTCGATGAAGTCGTAGGCGCCGCTGCGCATCGCGGCCACCGCCATCTCGACGTCGCCGTGGCCGGTGACGACGATGACCGGCAGTTCCGCGTCCAGCGCTCCGGCCTGCGCCAGCAGCTCCAGGCCGGAACGGCCCGGCAGGCGCACGTCGGTGACGATCACGCCGGGATAGTCGGCTCGCAGCAGCGCCAGCGCTTCCTCGGCGCTGGCGCAGGCCTGCACGCTGAAGCCGCCCAGTTCCAGCGTCTGGCTGGTGGCCAGGCGCAGCGCGGCTTCGTCTTCGATCAAAATAGCCTGCACTTTATGCTCCCTCTTGTTGTAGTGGCAGGCGCAGCTCGAAGCGCGCACCGCCATCCGCTTGATTATGCGCCGTCAACTGGCCGTTCATGGCCTGCACGATCGATGACGAGATCGCCAACCCCAAGCCCAATCCCTTGCCGGACGGCTTGGTGGTGAAGAACGGCTCGAACAGATGCGCCACCACCTGATCCGGTATGCCGGCGCCGCTGTCGCTGATGCTCACCAGCGCGCACGCGCCGTCGCGCTCCAGGCGAATGGCCACTTCGCGCCGCTCGGCCGTCTCCACCGCGTCGAGCGCGTTGCGCAGCAGGTTGATCAGCACCTGTTCGATGCGCACGCTGCTGCCGGTCACTTGCAGGCCGTCGGCAGCGGCGATGTCCAGCGCGACGGCGTGGCGGCGGAACTCGCTCTCCAGCAGAAACGCCGAAGCCCGCACCGAGGCCGCCAGGTCGACCACGGCCACCGTTTCATCCTTGCGCGCGAAGCCCTTCAGCTGGCCGATGATGGCGCCCATGCGCGCGCTGGCCTCGCTGATGTGGCCGAGGTTGCCCTCGACCTGCTCGCCCTGACCGCGCGCCAGGAACACGCGGGCGTTGTCGGCGAAGGCGCGGATCGCGGCCAGCGGCTGGTTCAGTTCGTGGGTGATGCCTGCCGCCATCTGGCCCAGCATCGCCAGCTTGCCCGCCTGGACCAGCTCGTTCTGCGTGGAGCGCAGCAGATGCTCGGTCTCCTGCAACTTGGCGTACTTGCTCTCCAGATGCTGATTGGTGGTGCGCAGTTGCTGCGTGCGTTCGACGATTTTGTCGTCCAGCTCGTCGGCCGCCTTTTGCAGCGCGGCGGCCGAGGCCATGCGTTCTTCCAGACGGCGGCGGCGCTGGTGCAGCGCCCAGCTCGACACCGCCGCGCAGGCCAGCAGCAGCGCCGCCGCAGCGGCCCACTGCACGCCGGTGCGCACCACGCGCGACTGGCCAGGAAACAGCATCAGCTGCCAGCCCAGCTGTCCCACCGATTGCGTGACGAACAGGTCGGCATGCCCGCTCAGCGGCGTGATCTTCTGGCCGGTGTATTGCTGGGTGTGCGCCAGTTGGCGCTCGGTGTCCGCGTCCAGCGCGTGCAGGCTGCGGTAGATCCAGTCCGGGCGGTTGCTGAGGAAGATGACGCCGGTGCTGTCGGCCAGCACGATGGCGTCGTCGCTGCTGCGCCAGGTGCGTTCGAAGTCGGCCAGGCTGATCTTCACCGCCACCACGCCGGTGACCGGGCCACCGGCCGTGCCGTTGCGATACACCGGCTGCGCGATGAAGTAGCCGGCCTCGCTGGTGCTGGTGCCGATGCCGTAGAAGCGCCCCGCCCTGCCGTGCAGCGCGGCGTCAAAATAGGGGCGATAGGAAAAGTTCTTGCCGACGAAGCCCAGCGGCTGGTCCCAGTTGCTGGCGCCTATGGTCAGGCCGTCGCGGTCCATCACGTAGATGGCGCCCACCTTGGCCTGCTGCTGGATGGTTTGCAGCGCGCTGTTGAGGCGGGTGATCGCTTGCGCATCGGCCGGATGCGCCAGCGCTTCAATCAAGTCGGGCTGGAAGCCCAAAACAAAGGGTAGCGTTTCATATTTTTGCAGCAGCGATTGCAGGTCCGGCGCCATCAGTTGCAACTGGCGCTGGCCCTGCTGCCGCAGTTCTTCGCGCGCGCGCCAGGTGCCGGCCAGGTAGGACCCGGCAATCACGCCCAGCGCGCACACGAGTGCGAACAGCAGTAGCAGGTTTTTTTGAGCGCGCATACGCTGATTCTACTGCACCTGCTCAGTCCACCGCCGCCATGCGCATCTCGTCGTTGTGGTGGCGTTGCTGCTCTTCCATCACCAGCTGGCCCAGCTCGCGCTTGAGCGCGTTGAACTCGGCGGAGGCCGGATCGCGCAGGCGCGGCAGTTCCACCATCAGGTCGCGCTTGACGGTGCCGGGACGGTAGGTCATCACGACGATGCGGTCGGCCAGGTAAATCGCCTCCTCGATGCTGTGGGTGACGAAGATGATGGTCTTCTTCAGCTCGGCCCAGATGCGCAGCAGTTCATCCTGCAAATTGCGGCGGGTCAGCGCATCGAGCGCGCCGAAGGGTTCGTCCATCAGCATGATCGGCGAGTCCAGCGCCAGCACGCGGGCGATGGCGACCCGCTGGCGCATGCCGCCCGACAGGTCTTTCGGGAAGCGGTGCTTGAAGTCGCTCAGCGACAGCATGCCCAGCAGCTGATCGACCTTGGCCGTGATCTGCGCCTGCGGCATGCCTTTGATTTCCAGACCGAAGGCGATGTTCTTTTCCACCGTCATCCAGGGGAACAGTGCGTACTCCTGGAACACCATGCCGCGTTCCGGGCCAGGGCCGGTGACCAGCTTGCGGTCGGCGGTGATGGCGCCGGACGACGGCAGCGAGAAGCCGGCGATCGCGTTCAGCAGCGTGGACTTGCCGCAGCCCGAAGGCCCCAGCAGGCAGACGAACTGGCCTTGCGGGATCTCCAGGTTGATGTCCTTGAGCGCGATCACTTCGCGGCTGTCGGTCTTGAAGACCTTGTTGACGGCTTTGACTTCGATATGGGTCATGTCAGTTCTCCAGGCCGCGGTGCCAGCGCAGCAAATGATTGTTCAGTTTGTTCATGCCGACGTCGATGATCAGGCCCAGCAGGCCGATGCTGATCATGCCGGCGATGATTTTGTCGGACCAGAAGTATTCGCGCGCTTCGAGGATGCGGAAGCCGAGGCCGTTGTTCACGGCGATCATCTCCGATACGATCACCACGATGAAGGCGGTGCCGATGCCGATCCGCACGCCCGACAGGATGTAGGGCACGGCGGCCGGCAGCATCACGCGGACAAACATGGTGCGCTGGCTGACGCCGAGGTTGCGCGCGGCGCGGATGTAGATGCCGTCCACCTGGCGCACGCCGGCGATGGTGTTGACCAGCACCGGGAAGAAGGCGCCCAGCGCGATCAGGAACACGGCCGGTGCATTACCCAGGCCGAACCACAGAATCGCCAGCGGAATGTAGGCGATCGGCGGAATCGGCCGCAGCACCTGCATCAGCGGATTGAACCACGCATACATGCGCTGGCTCGATCCCATCAACAAGCCCAGCGGCAGCGCCAGGCCGGCGCCGATGGCAAAGCCGACGATCACGCGGTACATGCTGCTGAAGGTGTCGCCCAGCAGCTCGCCGGAAAATGCCCAGCCCAGCCACGATTGCGCGGACGGATCGTAGGCCGTCAGCGGCAGCAGGTATTCGATCCACTTGTGCACCACCGCGAGCGGCGACGGCAGCACCTGCGGATTGACCCAGCCCAGCATGGCGCTGGCTTGCCACAGGGCGACGATAAGGATGGGCACGACCGCGCCCGAGGCGGATTGCCGCCAGTCTTGCTTGCTCATGATGTGTCTCCGTGGTTATTGGATATTGAGGCTTTTCTTGGCCGCGTCCAGCAAGTCGGTCTTGACCCAGTCCTTGGCCACCGGCGCGGCGCGCATCTTGCCTGTGCCATATTTGGCCATGACGTCGGTGGTGATCTGGATGTGCTCGGCGGTGATGTCGTAGCTGTAAGGCGAGTTGCTGATGGCGTCGTCGAAATCGTCCTTGCTGATCTGGTTCTTGAAGATCACTTCCCGCACGTATTTCTCGGCGACCGGCTTGTTGTCGATGAACAGCTTGGTGGCCTGCACGAAGCAGTTCATGAACTTGGCGGCGGTGGCGCGATGCTCCTTGTAGAACTTCTCGCTCATCACCATGGTGCGCACCGGCGCGCCGATCGGCGTATCGTAGGGCTTCATCACTTCCACGCCGTAGCCTTTGTTGATGGCCTGCGAGGATTGCGGTTCGCTTTGCATGATGGCGTCGAGGTTCTTGCCCATCAGTGCCTGGTTCAGGTCGGCGAACGCCAGAAATATCAGTTGCACATCCTTGCCCGGCTGGTCGGAGGCGGTCAGGCCGGCCTGGGCCAGTTCGGCGATCAGCAGCACTTCGTGAATACCACCGCGCGTGACGCCGACTTTCTTGCCCTTCAAGTCCTTGACCGACTTGATGTTGCTGCCGGGACGGGCGACCAGGCGCGCGCCGCCCTTGGCGAAGCCGGCCACCACATAGATCGGCGCGCCGTTGGCGCGGCCGGAGATGGCGGCCTCGGAGGCGGTGGCGCCGACATCGAGCTCGCCGGCCAGGATGGCTTGCATCACGTCCGGGCCCTTGGCGAAGACGTTCTCCTCCACCTTGATGCCGCACTTGGGCGCGATTTCCTTGATGTACGAGACGGCGCCGTAGTGGGCGAACTTGAGGTTGCCGAGGCGGACCACTTCCTGCGCTTGCGCGCCGGACGCAGCGGCGGCGATGGCGAGCGTCAGCGATAACCGACGGAACTTGGACATGCTTGTCTCCTTTGTGGTTGTAGTTACCGGGAGACATTGCAGCTTCCGTGCCAAGCACGGGCTGCGGTTCAAGTCATTGATTTATAAGGGATGGCGAAACCGGCGCGCGGCGGTTCAGGCGGAAAACCGCATGAACCGGGCGGTGCTTATGCGGAAATCCGCCAAGCTTGACGGCGCATCTCAGCTGCACAGGCCGAAGGCCTTGCGGTCGGCGAAGTAGCGATAGGTGAAGGTGCGCATCGGGTACTTGGTCAGCGCGATCTCGAAAGCGGGCGGAACCACGTCGAAGCGTTCCGGCAGCTTGTCCTTCACGCGCAGGCGCACGCGCCAGATCGTATCGTCGCTGGTGGCGCCGGCCACCAGCATGTCCGGCACCTTGGGGATCACATCGACGATTTCCGGCCGCGAGTTGGTAGCGCGCTGGTAGAAGCTGACCAATTCGGCCTTGGCGATCACCGGGCCCTTCGGCGTGGTGACGTGATATTCACGGGTCAGGAACATGGCCCGCTCGCCACGCGGCACCAGGTAGACGAAGGTGAACTCGGCGCCGCCGTCCGGCAGCGTGACCGGCGGCGTGGTCGACACACTGATCCCGCGCGGCAGCTGGTAGCGCGAGCCGTCCTGCCAGGTGGAGCACTCCGGCGTTTTCGCCATGTAGACATCGACCGGCGTGAACGAATCGCCGCAAGCGGCCAGCAGCAGGGGCAAAACGAGGAGTGCGGAATAACGCAAGCGCATGGGGTACCGGTTTCTTGTAATTCGAAGCCCGTAGTTTACTCTGAATTGAAAAAGGGGCTGATCGCTGATCGATGCCAAGGTCCCTGGAGGTATTTGATTTAAATTCTATGATCACAGGAGGGTCATCATGTCGAGCATTCCAATCGCGCAGGATATGACACTCGCCGAGGCTGCGGAGTTTTTAAACGTATCAGGCCCTTATCTTATGGGACTGCTGTCGGAAGGCAAAGTCACGCTGGCAACCTCGGACTTGGCGAAATACAAAGACGAACAGACGAAAATTTCTCAGGACGCGCTCCAGCAACTGGTAGAGCAAGCTCAGGAGCTAAACATGGGGTATTGATGGCAACTCATCGATATAAGGCAGTCTTGGATGCGTGTGTACTTTACCCCGCCCCTCTACGCGATTTACTGCTCAGTTTGGCCGCCGCTGGCATCTATCAAGCACGCTGGACACGAGTCATTCAAGATGAGTGGACAAGCAAACTATCTGCGAACCGCCCTGATCTGCGCCGTGAAGCCCTGACTAGGACTGTTGAATTGATGAATGCCGCCATCAAAGACAGCGTCATTGAAAATTTTGAACCCCTGATCGATACACTAACACTGCCGGACCCGAACGATAGGCACGTACTAGCAGCTGCAATTGCAAGCCAAGCGACCGCAATTGTTACCTTCAATACCAAGGACTTTCCCGGTACATGCGGAGTTCCGGCGATACACCCAGACGATTTCCTTGCGACGCAATATACGCTTGATCCTCAGAAGACTATAGCGGCCATCGGAACGCTTCGACAGCGTCTCCAAAATCCACCCAAGACCGCACACCAGCTGATCGCAATCTATGAGCGTCAAGGGCTGCCGAAAGTTTGCAATATCCTGCGCAAATCAATCGATCAATTCTGAAATAAAAAAGGGCCGCATCGCTGCGGCCCTTGTTTGCTTCTATGCGGTTGTTACCACATGATCACGCGGTCTTTTGGTTCCAGGTACATCTTGTCGCCTGGCTTAACGTTGAAGGCGTCGTAGAAGCCTGGCTGGTTGCGCATCGGGCCGTTAGCGCGGAACTGGCCTGGCGAGTGCGGGTCGGTCTTGATCTGCACGATCTGCTGCGCTTCACGCATCTTCAAGCGCCATACCTGCGCAAAGCCCATGTAGAAGCGCTGGTCGCCGGTCAGGCCGTCGATCACTGGCGCTTCCTTGCCGCCCAGCGACAGCTTGTAGGCCTTGTATGCAATCGCCACGCCGCTGTTGTCGGCAATGTTCTCGCCCAGGGTCAGTTCGCCGTTGACGTGGTAGCCAGGCAGCGGACTGAACTGGTTGTACTGCTCCACCAGCATCTTGGTCTTGGCCGCGAAGTTCTTGTGGTCCGCAGCGGTCCACCAGTCACGCAGGTTGCCGTCGCCGTCGTACTGCGCGCCCTGGTCGTCGAAGCCGTGACTGATTTCGTGGCCGATCACGCCGCCGATGGCGCCGTAGTTGACCGCGTCGTCCGCGTCAGCATTGAAGAACGGTGCCTGCAGGATCGAGGCCGGGAATACGATCTCGTTCATTTCCGGGTTGTAGTAGGCGTTGACGGTTTGCGGCGTCATGCCCCACTCTGCGCGGTCGATCGGCTTGCCCAGCTTGGCCAGTTCCTTGTTGTACTCGAACTCGCGCGAACGTATCACGTTGCCCACCAGATCATCCTTGGCAACGGTCAGCTTGGAGTAATCGCGCCAGGTGTCCGGGTACGCGATCTTGGTGGTGAACTTGGCCAGCTTTTCCTGCGCTTGTTTCTTGGTGACCGGGCTCATCCAGTCCAGCTGGTCGATGCTGACCTTGTAGGCGGCCAGCAGGTTGTTGACCAGCGCCTGCATGCGCGCCTTGCGCTCGGCCGGGAAGTTCTGCTCGACGTAGATCTTGCCGACGGCTTCGCCCAGCGCGCCTTCGGTCACGGAAACGCCGCGCTTCCAGCGTGGACGCTGTTCGGTCACGCCGCTCAGCACGGTGCCGTAGAAGGCGAAGTTTTCATCGACGTAGGCTTTGCTCAGGTAAGGCGCGCCCGAACGCAGCAGCTGCCAGCGGAAGTAGGACTTCAGCGTGTCCAGCGGGGTCTTGGCCAGCAGCGCGGTCATGCCCTTCAGGTAGCTCGGCTGGCCGACGATCACGTACTTGACCTTGCCGGTCACGCCGGCGTCGGTCAGGTAGGCGTTCCAGTCGTAGCCCGGCGCGACCTTGCCCAGCTTGGCGATGTCGACCTTGTTGTAGGCCTTGACCGGGTCGCGCAGTTCGACCTTGGTCCACTGGATCTTGGCCAGTTCTTTTTCGAACTCCACGATGCCGTGCGCGGTGATGGCGCCGTGCTCGTCGCCTGCCATGGTCAGCATTTTGCCGATGTGCAGTTCATACTTGGCCAGCGCATCGGCCATCTTCTTGTCGTCCGCTTTCAGGTAGTAATCGCGGTCCGGCAGGCCCAGGCCGTCCTGGCCGATGTCGACCACATACTTGGTCGAATCCTTGTTGTCCTGGTGGATGCCGTAGCCGTACGGCGCGGTCACGCCGATTTTGTTCAGGTGCGAGATCAGCGCCGGCAGCTGCTTCTTGTTGTTCACGGCGGCGATCTTCGCCAGTTCCGCGTTCAGCGGGGTCAGGCCCAGCTGTTCCAGCTTGGCTTCGTCCATGAAGCTGCTGTAGAAGTCGCCGATGCGCTGGGCTTCAGGGCCGCCGGCCTTGTTGGCGGCGGCGCCTTCGATGATGGCGCGCAGTTGCGGCTGGATGTCGTCGCGCAGCTTGGCGAAGCTGCCCCAGCTGGCTTTGTCCGCCGGGATTTCAGTCGTGGCCAGCCATTTGCCATTCATGTGGGTGAACAGGTCGTCCTGCGCGCGTACCGCTGGATCGATGTATTCCACCGCGATGCCGGAAGCCAGCTTGGCGTTTGCTACTTGGGCGCTGGCCGGAGCTACACTTGTGGTGTTGTCGGCTGCGCCCGCCAGGCCTGCGATCAGGCTCAGGGTCAATGCACTTACGAGATGACGTTTCACGAAAATATCCTCTTGATTTAATAAAGGCCAATCCACGATGTTTGGCCCTGTTGCGCTTTATATCACAGGGCCGCTAACGCATAAAGGGCTACCACATGATGACGCGGTCTTTTGGCGCCAGATACATCTTGTCGCCGGGTTTTACGCCAAAAGCGTTGTAAAAACCCGGCTGGTTGCGCACCGTGCCGTTGGCGCGGAACTGGTCCGGCGAGTGCGGGTCGGATTTAAGGTAAACGATTTGCTGGGCGTCGCGGATCTTGCTGCGCCACACCTGGCCAAAGCCCATGTAGAAGCGCTGCTCGCCGGTCAAACCGTCGATCACCGGCGACGGCTGGCCGTTGAGCGAGATCTGGTAAGCCTTGAGCGCGATCGCCGCGCCCGAGTTGTCGGCGATGTTCTCGCCCAGGGTCAGCTCGCCGTTGACGTGGTAGCCCTTGACCGGGCTGAAGGCGCTGTACTGCTTGACCAGCATCTTGCTCTTGGCGGCGAAGTTCTTGTGGTCGGCCTTGGTCCACCAGTCGCGCAGGTTGCCGTCGCCGTCGTACTGGGCGCCCTGGTCGTCGAAGCCGTGGCTGATCTCGTGGCCGATCACCGCGCCGATGGCGCCGTAGTTGACGGCGTCGTCGGCGTCGGCGTTGAAGAACGGCGGTTGCAGGATGGCGGCCGGGAACACGATCTCGTTGAGCTCCGGGTTGTAGTAGGCGTTGATGGTCTGCGGCGTCATGCCCCATTCGTCGCGGTCGACCGGCTTGCCGAGCTTGTTCACTTCCTTGTTGTAGTCGAACTCGCGCGAGCGGCGCACATTGCCCACCAGGTCATCCTTGACCACCACCAGCGACGAGTAGTCGCGCCACTTGTTCGGATAGCCGATCTTGACCATGAACTTGGCCAGCTTGGCCTGCGCCTGTTCCTTGGTGGCCGGGCCCATCCAGTCCAGCGTGGTGATGCTTTGCTTGAAGGCTGCCAGCAGGTTGTTCACCAGCGCCTCCATGCGCGCCTTGCGCTCGGCCGGGAAGTGCTGCTCGACGTACAGCTTGCCCAGGGTCTCGCCCAGCGCGCCGTCGGTGGCGTTGACCGCGCGTTTCCAGCGCGGCTCCTGTTCCTTGGTGTCGCTCAGCACGGTGCCGTAGAAGGCGAAGTTTTCCAGCGCGAAATCTTTCGACAGGTAGGGCGCGCCGGCGTGGATCACCTGCCAGCGGAACCACGCCTGCCAGGTCGACAGCGGGGTCTTGTTCAGCACCTTGTTGAAGCCGGAGATGAAGCTGGGCTGGCTGACGATGACGTAGTCGACCTTGCCGGCGATGCCGGTGTCGTTGAGCCAGGTGGTCCAGTCGTAGCCCGGCGCCAGCTTGGACAGGTCGGCCAGCGCCACCTTGTTGTAGGCCTTGACCGGGTCGCGCAGCTCGACCTTGGTCCATTGGATCTTGGCCAGCTCGGTCTCCAGCGCGACGATGGCCTTGGCGTCGGCCGCCGGGTTGGCGATGCCGGCCAGCGTCAGCATTTTGGTCACGTGCTGCTGGTACTTGGCCAAGGTGTCGGCCATCTTCTTGTCCGACTTTTTCAGGTAGTAGTCGCGGTCCGGCAGACTCAGGCCGTCCTGGCCGAGGTCGGCCACGTACTTGGTCGAATCCTTGTTGTCCTGGTGGATGGCGAAGCCGTAGGGCGCAGTCACGCCGTAACGGTTGAAACGGGCGATCAGGGCCGGGATTTCCTTCTTGTCCTTCAGCGCGGCCACGCGGTCGAGCTCGGTGCGCAGCGGGGTCAGGCCCAGCTCGGCCAGTTTGGCTTCGTCCATATAGCTGGCGAAGAAGTCGCCGATGCGCTGGGCGTCGGAGCCGGGCGTCTTGTTCGGGTCGGCGGCGGCCGCCTCGATGATGGCGCGCAGCTGCGGCTTGGTGTCGTCGTCCAGCTTCTCGAACGAACCCCAGCTCGATTTGTCGGCCGGGATGGCGGTCTTGGCCAGCCACTTGCCGTTCAGGTTGAGGAAGAAATCGTCCTGCGGGCGTACTGCGGCGTTGAGATCGCCCAGATCCACGCCCGAGATTTTTTGTTGTGCCTGAACGCCGGCCGAAGCCAGCAGCGCCAACATCAACGCGCTTAACAATTGTGCTTTCAAATCTTTCTCCAAATCATGGGGGTCAAGTCTGACATTCGGACACGACCTCTTCTGTAGTAAGTGCGTACGGTCGAGTTTGTGTCCGAATGTCAGACTTGACCCCCGCTGTTGCAACGATAGCAAAAAGGCCACACTTGGTGGCCTTTTTATGGGTTTTTTCGGCGGTTAAGCGCTTACCAGATGATCACGCGCTGTTCCGGCGCAACATACATCTTGTCGCCCGGCTTCACGCCGAAGGCTTCGTAGAAGCCCGGCTGGTTGACCATGGTGCCGTTGGCGCGGAACTGGCCCGGCGAGTGCGGATCTGTCTTGATCAGCACGATCTGCTGTTCGTCGCGCGTCTTGCTGCGCCATACCTGCGCAAAGCCCATGTAGAAGCGCTGGTCGCCGGTCAGGCCGTCGATCACCGGGGCTTCCTTGCCACCCAGCGACAGCTTGTAGGCCTTGTAGGCGATCGATACGCCGCTGTTGTCGGCGATGTTCTCGCCCAGCGTCAGCGAGCCGTTGACGTGGTAGCCCTTGATCGGGCTGTAGCCGTCGTACTGCCTGGTCAGCGCGTCGGCCTTGGCCTTGAAGTTGGCGCGGTCTTCCTTGGTCCACCAGTCGCGCAGGTTGCCGTCGCCGTCGGACTGGCTGCCCTTGTCGTCGAAGCCGTGGCTGATTTCGTGGCCGATCACCGCGCCGATGGCGCCGTAGTTGACGGCGTCGTCGGCCTTGGCGTCAAAGAACGGCGGTTGCAAAATCGCCGCCGGGAACACGATCTCGTTCATCGTCGCGTTGTAGTAGGCGTTGATGGTCTGCGGCGTCATGCCCCACTCTTCGCGGTCGACCGGCTTGCCCAGCTTGTTGACCATGCGCTGGTGACCGAACACCGAGGCGCGCATGGCGTTGCCCACCAGGTCGCTCTTGACGATGGCCAGCGACGAGTAGTCGCGCCATTTGTTCGGGTAGCCGATCTTGGGCGTGAACTTGGCCAGCTTGGCTTGCGCCTGCTGCTTGGTTTCCGGGCTCATCCAGTCGAGCGTGTCGACGCTGGCCTTGTACGAGGCCAGCAGGTTCTTCACCAGCTCTTCCATGCGCGCCTTGCGCTCCGGCGGGAAGTGCTGGCCCACGTACAGCTTGCCCAGCACTTCGCCCAGGCTGCCCTCCACCAGGCTCACCGCCGATTTCCAGCGCGGCGGCTTGACGGCCACGCCGGTCAGCACGGTGCTGTAGAAATCGAAGTTGGCGTCGGCGAAGTCCTTCGACAGGTAAGGCGAGGCGCGACGCAGCAGCTGCCATTCGAAGTAGGATTTCCAGGTCGCCAGGTCGGTCTTTTCCAGCGCGGCGTTAAAGCCACTCAGGTAGCTCGGCTGGTTGACGATGACGTAGTCGATCTTGTTGGCCACGCCGGCCGCCGCCAGCGCATGCTGCCAATCGTAGCCCGGTGCCAGCTCGGCCAGCTTGGCGATCGACATCTTGTTGTAGCGCTTGACCGGGTCGCGGTTCTCGACCTTGGTCCATTGCACCTGGGCCAGCGCGGTTTCCAGCGCGACCACGGCCTTGGCGCTGGCGGCGGCCTGCTTGTCGCCGCCCAGCGCCAGGATCTTGGCCACGTGCGCCTCATACTTGACCAGGGTGTCGGCCAGCTTGGCGTCGTCCTTTTTCAGGTAGTAGTCGCGGTCCGGCAGGCCCAGGCCGCTTTGCGAGATGCCGACCGCGTACTTGGTCGATTCGCGCGCATCCTGGCTGACGTAGATGCCGTACGGCGCGCCGACGCCGATCTCGTCCAGGTGGGCGATCAGCATCGGGAAGGCTTTCTTGTCCCGGATGGCGCGGATGCGGTTCAGTTCGCCCGCCAGCGGCTTGACGCCCAGCGCCTCCAGTTTTTTCTCGTCCATGAAGCTGGCGTACAGGTCGCCGATTTTCTGGGCGTCGCTGCCGGCCTTGCGGGCTTTGTCGGCCTCGGCCGCTTCGATGATGGCGCGCAGCTGCGGCAGCACATCGTCGCGCAGCTTGGCGAAGGTGCCCCAGCTGGATTTGTCTTCGGGGATTTGCGTGGTCTTCAGCCACTCGCCGTTCAGGTAGTGGTAGAAGTCGTCTTGCGGACGCACGCTGGCGTCGATGTATTGGGTGGCGATGCCGGACACCGGGGCAGTATCGGCGGCGCCGGCAAAAGCGGTCATCAGGCTCAGGGTAAGCGTGCTCAGCAAGTATCGTTTCACTGCATTTCCTTCTTGGTCAGAATTTCATTTCGTATTTGACGCTCCAGACTACGTAAGTCTGGTTGGTCGTGTTGGCCAGTTGTGCCAGGCCATTGGTGGTCACGATATTACTACCCAGCGCGTCTTCCGCCATTAAATTATTTGCAGAAATGCGGACTTGATTGCGGGCGTTGAACTTCCACAGGCCGTAGGCGTCGAACGAGCGCTTGCGGCTGGTGCTCACCACCTGCTCGGCGCTGCTCTGGATGACGGTTTCCGGCGTCCAGTTCAGGCTGGCGCCCAGGGTCAGCGGCACCGGCTTCAGGCGGTAGTCCAGGCCGACGTTGGCGGTCTGCTTCGGCTGCGCGTCGAGGCGGTTGTTGGGTCCGGGGATGCCGTCCACGCTGGACCAGAAACGGCTGTAGTTGGAACGGAAGTCGATCGCCGGGCCGTCCGCGATCAGTTCCTGCAACTGCAGCTTGGCCTCCAGCTCGATGCCCTTGGTGCGCGCGTGGCCGATGTTGGCCGGCGTCGACACCCAGCGCGGGCCGGTCGGCGTGTTCTGCAGGGTCAGCTCGCGGCGGATCAGGTCCTTGATGTCGCGCACGAAGCCACCGGCGGTGATGATGCCGCTGCGGCCCAGGTAGTGCTCGTAGGCGAAGTCCAGGCCGGTCGCCAGCTCGGGCTTCAGGTCGGGGTTGCCGGTGCGGTCGGGACGGGTGGCGCTGTTCAGGCGCGACAGCGACGGCAGGGCGATCAGGTCCTGGATGTTGGCGGCCTTGTAGCTCTTGGTCAGGCTGGCGCGGATCTGGTCCTTGTCGTGCTCGGGGATGCGGTAGACGCCGTGCAGCAACGGGCTCAGCACACTGCTGCTGTTGCCGATGTCCTGGCCGGCGCGGGTGCTGGTGGTGCGTATGCCTTCCCAGCGCAGGCCGACGTAGCCCGACCATTGCTTGTTGATGTCCCACTCGTCCTGTGCGAACACGGCCAGGCGGCGGGTGTCGGCGCTCAGGTTGTCGCCGGAATCGCCGAACTGCGACACGCCGTTCTTGTCCAGCGAGGTCTTGGTCTCGACGCGATGGCCCAGCTCGACATCCCAGCCGGCCGCCAGCGAGTGCTCCTTGCCGATCGGCGTGGTGTACTTGCCGCCGCTGTTGGCGCTGCGGTCGCGCACGGTGGCGTCGTCGGTGTAGCGCTGCAGCAGCTTGCCGGCGTTGTCGTATTGATAGCGCAGCGAATCGCTGTCGCTGTGGCCGGCGCCGAAGCCGAACTTGACGTCCAGCTTGGACGCGCCCTGCAGCTTGTGCACCCAGTTGCCGAAGCCGCGCAGGAAGGTCGATTCCGCGTGGGTGCCGGTCAGCGCCAGGTTGTACTCGGGCGGCTGCTGCAGGGCCGGCGGCACCAGGCCGAAGTTCTGCGTCAGGTCGCTGCGCGAGTTGCCGTCGCTGCGGTTGACCATCAGGAAGGGCTGGAAGTTCAGCGTATCGCCGCCGTCGAATTTATAGGACAGGCGCGGCGTCAGGTGAATGCCGCGCGAGGTGCGCCTGGTTTCGTCGAGGACGTTCTGGTCCTTGAGCAGCACGCCGTCTGCGCGGGTGTCGCGGTTGTAGGTTTCGGTCTGGTCGTGCTGGCGGTTCTCGAAGACCGAGCCGGTCAGCAGCCAGGTCAGGCCGCCCACCTTGCCCGGCACCGTCAGCGACACGTTCGGCGCGTGGCGGCCTTGCTCGATACTGTCGGTGAACTTGAGCTGCTTGTCCTTTTGCTGGTAGCCGTCGCGCAGGATGATGTTGATGGTGCCGGCGATGGCGCGCGTGCTGTGCTCGGCGATCGGGCCGCGCATGATTTCCACCCGTTCGACCTGGTCGGGCGACAGCGATTCCATCGAGAAGCCGGCCGGCGGCCGTTCGCCGTTCAGCAGCACCTGCGTGTAGCCGTTGCCCATGCCGCGCATGCGCACGTCGCCGCCACGGCCGGGACGGCCGCCGATGGTCACGCCCGGCAGGCGCTTGAGGATGTCGCCGAGGTTGCTGTCGCCGTTGCGGTCCAGCTCCTCGCGGCCGTAGACCTGCTTGCCGGCCACCGAGTTGCGGCGCTCGTCCATGTCGCTGGCGCGGCCGCCGCTGATGGTGACCTGGGGCACGGGCTTGCCGTCCGGCCCCAGGACCGGCTTGGCTGGCGCGGTGCTTGGCGAGGCTTGTGCATAAACATCGGAGGCGCCCAACAGGGCCAGGCAGGCGAAGGAGATCAGTTTGCTCATAGGCTGCACATTCTACCGGCAGCCCTGCTGGCAAAAGGGCCAGCAGGCCGATTTTTACTTTACGATACACACCCGCGCCAGCGGGCTACGGGGATCCCTTAGCCGCCACCGCCCGGCAGGCTGATGCTGGCGCCGCCGGGTCCGCCGATGCTGCCGCCCATGCCGCCCTTGCGGCCGCCGCGATGCTGCTCGCCGCCCTCTTCCTTGCGCGGCGCGCCGCCGCTGCGGACGCCATTGTCCGGCACCCGCATCAACTGCTCGCCGACCAGTTGCACCACGGCCTGGCGCTGGGTTTCATTCAGGGCATCGTTGACGGTCAGCCACCATTCACGCATCAGCTTTTCCTCCAGCGCGCTGGCGGTGGTTTCCTCGTCCACCGCCTTGGCCAGATCGCGCAGCTCGACATTGGCGCCCTTGCTGCCCTCCAGCGTGGCCGCCTGCAGGCGTTCGCGGCGCGACTGGCGCTCGCGCAGCAGGTTGCGGGTCTTGCTTTCGGTCTGCTGCCACAGCACTTGCTGGTTGGGGTTCAGGTTCAGCGATTTTTTCAGCTCGGCCGCCATCGGCAGGAAATCCTCGGCGCGCATGTCCATGACAGGCAGCGCGAAGGCCGGCAGCAGGGCCGCGCTCAGGGCCAGCGCGACAGCCGCGCGCTGCAACGTGGAACAGAAATTGGTACGCATGGGAGCTCCGTCGATAAAAAAAAGCCTGCGCTTGGGGCGCAGGCGAAAACCACTTCAGGGTAGAGAGAAATACGAGTTCAGTTTAGGTCGCGCCCCCCGCCGTTACAGGACTTCTTACAATTGCTTACGGACGTGAACGTGCAGGATACACTGCGTACAAAACAGCAAACTTGATGCAACGCCAAGCGGGCGCTGGTGTACTTCAAATGTCAACGGCAAGCGTTGTAAATTCTCGTAAAGGTATAAATGATTTCGCGACGGCTACTACGTTTGCCGAGAATCAGGTTTATACTCAACTCAAGCGCGTTGCGGCGGGGTGGCCCACCGGCGACGGCTGTCGGCAACAGCTTCGATAGGTGGTGAAACATGGGCAAGAAATTAAAGAACTCCGGACTGGTCGGCCTGGGCGTCATCGCCGGCATCGCTGTGTCCCTGCAATTTTCCGCCATGGCGCAAAAGCCGGTGGACCCGCCGCTGCCGCTGGAGGAACTGCGCCAGCTGGCCGACGTATTCGGCCTGATCAAGTCCGACTACGTTGAAAAGGTCGAGGACAAGAAGCTGCTGACCGAAGCGATCTCCGGCATGGTGGCCTCGCTGGACCCGCATTCCGCCTACCTGGACAAGAAAGCCTACGCCGAACTGCGCGAAGGCTCGCAGGGCAAGTTCGTCGGCCTGGGCATCGAGATCGGCCAGAGCGAGGACGGCTACATCAAGATCGTCGCGCCGATCGAGGATTCGCCGGCCTGGCGCGCCGGCATCAAGGCGGGCGACCTGATCTCCCGCCTGGACAACACGCCGGTCAAGGGCCTGAGCCTGGACGAATCGGTCAAGAAGATGCGCGGCGAGCCGCACACCAAGGTCAGCATGACGATCCTGCGCAAGGGCGAGGCCGAGCCGCTGGTGTTCAACATCACGCGCGAAGAGATCCACCAGAAGAGCGTCAAGGGCAAGATCGTCGAACCTGGCTATGCTTGGCTGCGCATCTCGCAGTTCCAGGAACCGACCGTCGACGACCTGGCCGCCAAGATTATCGAACTGTACAAACAGGACCCGAACATCAAGGGCCTGGTGCTGGACCTGCGCAACGATCCCGGCGGCGTGCTGCAAGGCGCGATCGGCGTGGCGGCGGCCTTCCTGCCCAAGGACGCGGCCATCGTCTCGACCAACGGCCAGCTGCCGGACTCCAAGCAGATCTTCTACGGCCGTCCCGAATACTACGCGCTGCGCAACGACAGCGACGCGCTGGCCAAGCTGCCGGCCGCGATCAAACTGGTGCCGATGGCGGTGCTGGTCAACACCGGATCGGCCTCGGCCTCGGAAATCGTCGCCGGCGCCTTGCAGGACTACAAGCGGGCCGACATCATCGGCACCCAGACCTTCGGCAAGGGCTCGGTGCAGACCATCCGCCAGCTGACGGCCGACACCGCTGTCAAATTGACCACGGCGCGCTACTACACGCCGAACGGCCGCTCGATCCAGGCCAAGGGCATCGTGCCGGACCTGGCGGTGGATGAAAACGCCGACGGCGACGGCCTGAACGCGCTGCGCACCCGCGAGGCCGACCTCGACAAGCACCTGACGAACGACCGCGACCAGGAAATCGCCAAGAGCAAGCGCGACGAGCTGGAAGAGCAGCTGCGCATCGTCGCGTTGGAAAAGAAACGCAAGCCGCTGGAATACGGCAGCGCCGACGATTTCCAGCTGGCGCAGGCGCTGAATCACCTGAAAGGCTTGCCGGTGCAGCTGGCCAAGCCCGAGACTGCGGTGGTGCAGGCCGAGGTGGGCGTGAAGAAAGATCTGGCCAAAAAATAACCTCCGGGGTCAAGTCTGACATTCGGACACGGGCTCTACCTTAGCGTGCGTTATGGTAGAGCCCGTGTCCGAATGTCAGACTTGACCCTGAACCTTCCCCTCAAATTTCTTGTAAACATTTGAGGAAGCTGTTAACTTTC
>NZ_JBWKQE010000005.1:199067-288868 GCF_059418605.1 Duganella sp. GW821-FHT07G03 | reverse complement strand
GCAGCGTGATAGGTGGCGTCATTTCGGCTACGGCATCAGTTGATGGGAGGATGACTTGTACCGGCAGCAAGGCTGGCGTGGCTGGCAGCACCTGCTGCCCACTGAATTTATGAGCCCAGTAACTAATGCTCTTCTGAGCAACGCCAATCTGCCTGGCATAGGCACTCTGCGTCAGCCCACTCTCATACCATTGAGCGATCCGCTCTTTCCACAACCTGTCCTTTGCTGAAACAATCATCAGACCCTCCGACGTTAAAAATTCGAAGTGTCCACGCTTTCAGTCATCGATGCCAGATGGGGCGGCTGCACGCTTACACTGTAAAAACAGGATAAACAAGTAAGATCCAGCGGAAAAAGCAGGAGGTTTCAGTGCGGCGAGTGGGTAGGTCACTCCCATCACCCCGTCCTGCCGGGATTACAATGGCGGTCTCTGTAACTTGACCACAGGATGACCATGAGCCGCCTTTTATCCTTTGCGTTGGCCGCTTTCGCTGCCGTCGCCGCCCTGCCATCTATGGCCGCGCAACCCGCCACCGTCCGTCTCGACTATCTCCACAGCGGCAACGCGCTCAACGAAAACTATGCGATGGAGCGCGTGGTGATCGAGCCGCTGCCGTGGCCGGGCGATATGCGCCGCACCATCGACGACACCAATCGCGGCAACAACATGGTCGAAGTGGTGGACGCCAAGACCGGCGAGCTGCTGTACTCGCGTGGTTTCTCCACCGTGTTCGCCGAATGGCGCAGCACCGACGAGGCGGCGCACGGCAATCGCGGCTTCCAGGAATCGGTGCGCTTTCCCAAGCCGGACCGCCCGGTGCGCGTGCGCATCCTGAAGCGCGACGACCGCAACGCCTTCTCGGTGGTGTGGACCGCCGATGTCGATACCGACGCGATGGACGTGGTGCGCAAGCAGACGCCGCCCGCGTCGATGGCGGCTGCGCCCAAGCCGATCGCGATCCGCGTCAACGGCCCGTCGCCGGACAAGGTCGACCTGCTGATCCTGGGCGACGGCTACACCAAGGCCGACATGGCCAAGTTCGAAGCGACCGCGCGCAAGCTGGCCGACCACCTGTTCGCCACCTCGCCGTTCAAGGAGCGCGCCAAGGACTTCAACGTCTGGGCGCTGGCGCTGCCGACCGAGGAATCGGGCGTGTCGCGTCCTTCGACCGGCGTGCATCATGCGTCGGCGCTGGGTACGCGCTACGACATCTTCGGCAGCGAGCGTTATGTGCTCACCACCGACAACCGCGCGCTGCGCGAGCTGGCGCAGTACGCGCCGTATGAGTTCATCGAGATTTTGGTGAACAACGAGACTTACGGCGGCGGCGGCATCTTCGGCCAGTTCAGTACCGCGGCGGCCAACAACGACTGGGCCGACTACCTGTTCGTGCACGAATTCGGCCACCACTTCGCCGGCCTGGCCGACGAGTACTACACCTCACCGGTGGCTTACCAGTCGAACGGCACGCGCCAGGAGCCGTGGGAGCCGAATGCCACGGCGCTGCGCGACCCGTCCAAGCTGAAATGGAAGAAGTTCGTCAAGGACGGCACGCCGCTGCCGACGCCGTGGGCCAAGGATACCTATGAAACCGCGTCGCGCGCCTACCAGAAGGAACGCGCCGCGCTGCGCGCCGCCAACCGGCCGGAGTCGGAGATGAGCGCCTTGTTCCGCAAGGACCTGGAATCGACCAACGCGCTGTTCTCGAAAGACCCGCAGTTCCACACGGTGGGCGCGTTCGAGGGGGCGAACTATGAGGCCAGCGGCTACTATCGTCCGCAGATGCAGTGCATCATGTTCGACCGCAGCGATAAGTTCTGCGCCGTCTGCGCCGACGCCATCGGCGCCATCATCGATTTGTACTCGCGGCCGGGGGCGGGCAAGTAATCGGCCTTAAGTACGATACCGTACAGAGTGCTTCATCGCATCGGCCTATTCTGGGTACGTGGCAAGACAAGAACGCATCCAAATAAAACTTTGAGAGGAAACACCATGAACAAGATTATCGCTACCCTGATCGCCGGCCTGTTTGCAACCGCCGCTTACGCACAAACCACCCCGGTGCAGACTCCGGCCGTCGTCAAGGCTGAAAATGAAGCCGGCCAGGACGTGGCCAAGGCGCAGCAGAAGGAATTGAAGGCCGACGTCAAGGCCGACAAGAAAGTCGACAAGGCTGTCGCCAAAGCCCACAAGACCCATGACGCCGGCGCCGCCCACGTCAGCGTGGAAAAGGCCAAAGCCAACGAAAAAGTAGCCAAGGCCGATCCTGAAGACAAAGCCAAGGCAGAAGCTAAGGGCGACAAATCGGTCGCCAAGGCTGAAGAAAAAGCCGGCAAAAAAGACGTGAAAGCCGACGCCAAGGCCATCAAGGAAACCGTTGACGCGACCGCCGACAAAGCCATCGCCGCCAACAAGACCGACGCCGTCAAAGCCAAATCGGCTGCCGACATCAAAGCCGCCGCCGCCAAGAACTAATCGGCAGCGCATAAAAAACCCCGGAGGGGGTCAGTTCCGGCATCGTGCCACGCGTGGCACGATGCCGGAACTGACCCCCTCCGGGGTTTTTTTCGTCTGTGTGTTTTAGACGATAGGCGTCAACGAGGTTGGCTTGATCTTGGTCGCCAGCGCCTTGCCCTTGCGGGCGCGCTTGCCGAAGTGGACCGCCAGCGCCGAAGCGGACAGGCGTTCTTCCTGCGGCTTGCCGCCACGGCCGATGCCGGCCACGATCACGCCTTTCTGGCTGATAGGCTTGGCCGCGATCAGCGTTTCCTTGTCGTCCAACTCCATCAGGATCACGCCTCGGCCGCCGTTGGTCAGCACCTTCATCTCGTCCATGCCGAACACCAGCACGCGCGCATTGGCCGACAACACGGCTACCGCGCTGGCGCCGTCGGCGATGACCGCCGGCGGCAGCGGCACGTCGCCGTCTTCCAGGGTGATGAAGGCCTTGCCGCCCTTGATGCGGCTGACCATGTCGCCGGCCTTGGCGACGAAGCCGAAACCGGCGCTGGTGGCCAGCAGCAGCTGCGTGCTGCCGGTGCCGGCGTAGTAGTGCTGGATGCGGGCGCCGGACGCCAGGTCGATCAGGGTGGTGATCGGCACTCCGTCGCCGCGCGCGTTAGGCAGGGCCGCTACCGGCACCGAATAGATCTTGCCGTTGCTGCCGAAGGCCAGCAGGTTGTCCACCGTGCGGCATTCGAAGGCGCCGTACAGTGTGTCGCCGGCCTTGAAGGTGAATTGTGCGGCGTCGTGGCCGATGCCGGTGCGCGCGCGTATCCAGCCTTTTTCCGAAATGATGACGGTGACCGCTTCGTCCACCACCTTCTGTTCAACCACGGCTTTCTGCGCTTCTTCGATCAGGGTGCGGCGGGCGTCGCCATAGGTCTTGGCGTCGGCGTCGATTTCCTTGATGATGGCGCGCTTCATCGACGATGGGTTGTCGAGCAGGTCTTGCAGCAGGCCTTTTTCCTTGCGCAGTTCGGCCAGTTCTTGCTGGATCTTGATCGCTTCCAGGCGGGCCAGTTGGCGCAGGCGGATTTCCAGGATGTCTTCGGCCTGGATCTCCGACAGGCGGAAGCGTTCCATCAGCGCCGATTTCGGTTCGTCCGAATTGCGGATGATGTGGATCACTTCATCGATGTTGAGCAGGATGGTCTCGCGGCCTTCCAGGATGTGGATGCGCGCGTCGACCTTGCCCAGCTTGTACTGCGTGCGGCGGGTGACGGTGGCGAAGCGGAATTCGACCCACTCCTGCAGGATGTCGGTCAGGCCCTTCTGGCGTGGACGGCCATCGCCGCCTATCATCACCAGGTTGATCGAGGCCGACGATTCGAGCGAGGTATGCGCCAGCAGCAGCAGCATGAATTCGGTCTGGTCCTGGTTCTTGGACTTCGGTTCGAACACCAGGCGCACCGGCGCGGCGCGGCCTGATTCGTCGCGTATCGTGTCGAGCGAATTCAGGATCAGCGATTTGAGCGCCATCTGTTCCGGCGACAGCGCCTTCTTGCCCATCTTGATCTTCGGGTTGGTCAGCTCTTCGATCTCTTCCAGCACCTTTTGCGACGAGGTGCCCGGCGGCAGTTCGGTGACCACCGCCTGCCACTGGCCGCGCGCCAGCTCTTCGATCTTCCAGCGGGCGCGCACTTTCATGCTGCCACGGCCGGTCGCGTACATGTCGCTGATCTGCGACGGCGGGGTGATGATCTGGCCGCCGCCGGGGAAGTCCGGGCCCGGGATCATGGCCATCAATTCGGCGTGGCTGATCTTCGGATTGCGGATCATCGCGACGGCCGCTTGCGCCACTTCGGTCAGGTTGTGTGACGGAATTTCCGTCGCCAGGCCGACCGCGATGCCGGAGGCGCCGTTCAGCAGCACCATCGGCAGGCGTGCCGGCAGCAGGCACGGTTCTTCGGTCGAGCCGTCGTAGTTGGCCTGGAATTCCACGGTGCCGAGGTTGATCTCGTCGAGCAGCACCTTGGCGATCGGCGTCAATCGGGCTTCGGTGTATCGCATCGCCGCGGCGCCGTCGCCGTCGCGCGAGCCGAAGTTGCCCTGGCCGTCGACCAGGGGGTAGCGCAGCGAGAAGTCCTGCGCCATGCGCACCATGGCGTCGTACACCGACTGGTCGCCGTGCGGGTGCAATTTACCGAGCACGTCGCCGACCACGGTCGCCGACTTGCGCGGCTTGGCGGTGCTGTTCAGGCCCATTTCGTTCATCGCGTACAGGATGCGGCGTTGTACCGGCTTCTGGCCGTCGCACACGTCCGGCAGCGCGCGGCCCTTGACCACCGAGATGGCGTAGTCGAGATAGGCGCGTTCGGCGAAGGTGGACAGGGTCAGCGTGTCGCCGCCGTCGCCGTCATCGCCGCCGCCCGGTGGGCCGTCGTTGCCGCCACCATTGCCGTCGTTGCCGCCGCCATTGTGGTCATTGCCGCCGCCGTCCTGCGGAGCGGCGCTTGCGCCGTCGTGCACGGCCTCGTCGCCGGCCGCTTGCGCGGGCGCAGGCGAGGGCGCAGGTGCCGCAGGTGCCACAGGTTGAGCCACCGCTGCCGCTTGCGGCGCCGGTTCGTCAAAGAGATTTGCTTGATGAGTCATAGTCGGTCAGTAATTAGATATCTGCTTCGGCTTCGTTGCCGTGTTCTTCGATCCAGGCGCGGCGCGCGGCCGCTTCGCCCTTACCCATCAACATATTGAAGCGCGCCGACGATTCGCCGTGCGCGTAGGCGCCCAGCGATACCGGCAGCAGGCGGCGGGTGTCCGGGTTCATCGTGGTTTCCCACAGCTGTTCGGCGTTCATCTCGCCCAGGCCCTTGAAGCGCGAGATCGACCAGGCGCCTTCCTTCAGGCCGTCCTTGCGCAGCTTGTCCTCGATCGCCACCAGTTCGCCGGCGTCGAGCGCGTACAGCTTCTGGATCGGCTTCTTGCCGCGCGCCGGCGCGTCGACGCGGTACAGCGGCGGCCGGGCGATGCAGATATTCCCGTTGGCGATCAGGCCGGGGAAGTGCTTGAAGAACAGCGTCAATAACAAGACCTGGATGTGCGAGCCGTCGACGTCCGCATCGGAGAGGATGCAGATCTTGCCGTAACGCAGACCGGAGAGATCCGGCATGCTGTCGGCGCTGTGCGGATCGACGCCGATCGCCACCGAGATGTCGTGGATCTCGTTGTTGGCGAACAGGCGATCGCGATCGGTTTCCCAGGAGTTGAGCACCTTGCCGCGCAGCGGCAGGATGGCCTGGAATTCCTTGTCGCGGCCCATCTTGGCCGAACCGCCCGCCGAGTCGCCCTCGACCAGGAACAGTTCGGTGCGGGCGACGTCGGTCGATTCGCAGTCGGTCAGCTTGCCCGGCAAAACGGCCACGCCGGACGATTTCTTCTTCTCGACCTTTTGCAGCGAGCGCAGACGCGATTGCGCCTGCTTGATGACCAGTTCGGCCAGCTTCTTGCCGTAGTCGACGTGGTGGTTCAGCCACAGCTCCAGCGCCGGCTTCGAATAGGTCGAGACCAGGCGCACGGCGTCGCGGGAGTTCAGGCGTTCCTTGATCTGGCCCTGGAACTGCGGGTCCAGCACTTTTGCGGACAGCACGAAGGAGACGCGCGCGAACACGTCTTCCGGCAGCAGCTTGACGCCTTTGGGCAGCAGCGAGTGCATCTCGACGAAGCTCTTCACCGCGCCGTACAAGCCGTCGCGCAGGCCCGATTCGTGGGTGCCGCCGTTGGGCGTGGGGATCAGGTTGACGTAGGATTCGCGCACCACGGCGCCTTGTTCGGTCCATGCCACCACCCAGGCCGCGCCTTCGCCCTCGGCGAAGCCTTCGGCGTCCGGGCCGGCGAACTGCGCGCCTTCGAACAGCGGGATCAGGGTCTCGCCGTCGGTGGCCTGGGCCAGCGCCTCGGTCAGGTAGCCGCGCAGGCCGTCGTTGTACTGCCAGACCTGCGATTCGCCGGTCTTGGCGTTGGTCAGCGTGACGGTCACACCCGGCAGCAGCACGGCCTTGGAGCGCAACAGGCGCTGCAACTCGGTCTGCGAGATGGCGGGGGAGTCGAAATATTTGGCGTCCGGCCAGGCGGTGACGCGGGTGCCGGACTTTTTGCCGTCGCGCGGCGCGACCACGGAGGACAGCGGCTCGACCACGTCGCCGTGCTCGAAGGCCAGCTTGTGCAGGCCGGTGCCGTCGGGCTCCTTGCGCCAGACGGTGATCTCCAGGCGCTTGGACAGCGCGTTGGTGACCGACACGCCGACGCCGTGCAAACCGCCGGAGAAGGCGTAGGCGCCGCCCGAACCCTTGTCGAATTTGCCGCCCGCGTGCAGGCGGGTGAACACGATTTCCACCGTCGGCACGCCCTCTTCGGGGTGCAGGCCGACCGGGATGCCGCGGCCGTCGTCTTCGACGGTGATGCTGCCGTCGGCGTTCTGCGTGACGATAATGTTTTTGCAATGTCCGCCCAGCGCCTCATCCGAGGCATTGTCGATCACCTCCTGGATGATGTGCAGCGGATTCTCGGTGCGGGTGTACATACCCGGGCGTTGCTTGACGGGTTCGAGGCCCTTGAGGACCCGGATGGATGCTTCGCTGTAGTCGGAAACTGGTTTTTTAGTGGCCATACGTGATCAAGCTTGTAATTTCGATACTGGGTTTATGTACAGTTTTATGCGGACGTTTGCGTATTCTATCCTCAACCGGGCGTAATCGCGGCAAAAAAACGGCGCGGGCCAATTTATACACGATGTTTACAACCACGGCCCGCCTTTTTAGACCGTTTTTACGGCGCCATCGATAAGCTGTTTTGTATCGCAACGATCAATCCAGGGGTTCGATATGCATGCTTTCTTCCATACCAGGGCGGCCCAGCGCCGCTCGATTTGGGCCACCGACTATCGCAAAACGGCGCCGGCCTGCGTGATGCAGCTGACCGTCGACACCAGCGCCGTGACGGCGCTGCGCCAGATGGTGATGCGCATTTGCGGCGACGCGCTGGAGTTCATGCGCATCGAGGCCTGCGAACACGGCGCCCGCATGAAAGTGTGGCTGTGCGTGGGCGAATCGCTGGTGGCGCGGGTGATGGAGGCGGTGATGCAGGCATTGCCCGGCGCCGAATTCGGCCGCTTCAGCTTCAGGGCGCGGGGCGCTGCATGATCGTGACGGCCGCCAGGCGGCACGACGGCGCGGCGGTGCTGGTCGATACCGAGGGCCGCGACAGCGCCGAGAGCCGGGCCGCGCTGGCCGCCGCGCGGCTGGCGGTGGTGCCGCTGAAGCCGGACCAGGCCGACCTGTCGACCCGCTACCAGCTGATCGCCCGTTTGAATGCCGCGCGCATGTTCAATCCCGGCTTGCACGTGCTGTTTGTGCTGGTCGGCGGCGCCGGCGAACCCACGGAGTCCGAGCGCGCCGCGGTGCGCGCCTATGTGGCACAGGTGATGTCGGCCACGCTGGCCAGCACCGTTATCCACGGACAGGCGCCGGCCGATATGGACGCCCTGTACCGCGAAGTTTTTACCGTTTGATGTTTTTACCACTTGATCTAACCACCAACAGAAAGACCGCATCATGAAGAAATTGATACTCGCCGCAGCCGTCGTCGCTGCTTTCACGGGCACGCAGGCTTACGCCGAGGATGCAGCGCCGGCCGCCAAGCCGGATAATGAGACCAGCTTCAACGCCGCGGTGATCAGCGACTACCGCTATCGCGGCATTTCGCAGACGCGCCTGAAACCAGCCCTGCAAGGCGGCTTTGACTACACCAACAACCCGACCGGCTTCTACGCCGGCACCTGGCTGTCGACCATCAAATGGACCAAGGACGCCGGCGGCAGCGGCGACATCGAGTGGGATATCTACGCCGGCAAACGCGGCCAGATCAGCGCCGATGTGTCCTACGACGTGGGCGTGCTGACCTATGTCTACCCGTCGAACGACCTGTCGCACGTCAGCGGCTTCGCCAACGCCAACACCACCGAGGTGTATGGCCAGCTGGGTTATGGCCCGGCTTATATCAAGTATTCGCACTCGGTGACGAATCTGTTTGGTTTTGTCGACAGCAAGAACAGCGGCTATCTGGACTTGGGCGCCAACATCGAGGCGGGCGAGGGCTACACCGTCAACCTGCATGCCGGCCACCAGAACGTCAAGCACAACGGCGCGGCCAGCTATAGCGACTGGAAAATCGGCGCCACCAAGGACTTCGGCGTGGTGACCGGCGCGCTGGCGGTGATCGGCACCAACGCCGATAAAACCGCCTACGCTTCGCCGGCCAACGGCAAATTCCTGGGCAAGACCGCGCTGCAGCTGACCATCAGCAAAGTGTTCTGATCGGTCTAGCATCCGGTCTTCAAAGGGGCGGCGCGTTGCGCGCGCCCCTTTTCTTTTTTGCCCGCGACGTTAGGTATGCGGAGGGCGGGGCCTGTTTTTTCGACTGTTACTAAAACGCGATAACCACTACTACCCAATGCTAACCATCGATATTTCGTGCGAGTCCGCGATATTTCGGAACTAAACGCCGCTAAACACCGCAGCAGTGGTTAGCAGCGCTTAGTAAAAACCGATTTTAGGGCGACCCCCATGTGTAAGCCTTGGCGCCGCCGCCGCGGAATACTTCGCTGTAGAGATGGCGCACTTCCGGGGCGCACAGCACATAGGCCGTCTTGCGCGAGTCCAGTTCCAGTTCGCTGTGGTGGGAATGGTAGGTGCCGCGCTGGTCGAGTTCCAGCGTGTCGGCCAGGCGCGCGCCGGGGATTTGCGCGACGAACACCAGCAGGCATCCGGTCTGGTGCGGCGTCAGCGGCTTGCTGCCGTGCGCCACGGTCACCAGCACGCGGGCGCAAGGATTGAGCTCTTGCGCACGTCGAAGCCGGGTCAGGAAGTCGGCGTGGCGGCCTTGTTCTATTTCGGCCGGGCGCACCAGCGCCACGATGACGGCCGCGCGGGCCAGCGCCGCGTCGGCGTCGCGGTCGGAGGCGTCGATCACCAGGTCGTCGTACAGATGCGGATCGTAGGCGCCGGGGTTGGGGCTGACCAGCAGCACCCTGCTGCCGGCCGCCACCCGCAGCATCGCCAGGTCTTCGGCCAGGTCGGAGACGGTGGCGTTGCCGTCCATGCCAGTGAGGGCGACGATCATATGACCTCCGCCGAAGCGTAAAAGGGAACATCGTCCAGCGCTTCCAGCATGGTCGCGATGCGCGCCTTGCAGCCGGTGGTGGCCGGCGTCATGGGCAGGCGCAGTTCTTCGCGCAGCACGCCCTGCATCGCCAGCGCGGCCTTCAGCGGCGCCGGGTTGGGTTCCGAGAACATCAGCTGGATCAGGCTTTGCAGCCTGGCGAACAGCTCGCGCGCCTCGGGCAGACGCTGCTCCTCGACCAGTTCATACAGCTGCACGAACAAGTCGACGCGGATGTGGGCCGAAGCCGAGATGGCGCCGTGGGCGCCGCTGCACAACGCGGACAGCAGCAGCGCGTCGTCGCCGCACAGCACCGACAGCGGCGTGTGTTCGACCAGGTCGGTGATCTGGCGCAGCCGGCCGCCGGCTTCCTTGATGGCGGCGAACTGCGGCCGCTCGGCCAGCCGGCTGGCGGTGGCCAGCTCCAGGTTGACGCCGGTGCGCGCCGGCACGTTGTACAGCACGATGGGACGCCCGGTCGAGGCGGCGATGGTTTCGAAGTGCCGCACCAGGCCCTCCTGCGAAGGGCGCACATAGGCCGGCGTCGACACCAGGTAGCCGGCCAGGTCCATGTCGTCGAATTGCAGCACGCGGCTGGCGGCGGCGTAGGTGTCGCTGCCGCCTATGCCCATCAGCACCGGGCAGCGCTTGTGCGCCGCCTCCAGCACGGCGGCCAGCGCCGCGCCCTGTTCGGCCAGGTCCAGCTGCGGCGCCTCGCCGGTGGTGCCGCACACCACCAGGCCGTGCACGCCCTGGTCTATCAGGTCGGCGGCCAGGTTCTGTAAACGGGGTAGATCGATTTCACCATGATGCATGGGGGTGACCAGCGGCACCCAGATGCCGTGTAGGGAGGTAAGCATGTTTTCTTCAGGTAGTTGCGACAGAAAAAGCGTATTCCTGCCCCCGTAAAAATGTTCTAAATAGTCGGGCCGCGCGTGTATATAAAACGTAAATACCGGCCATTTTTACATCTTGTTTACACCCCGCCCCCAAGTCTTTACACAATCTTTAGACCCTAGCCGCTAACCTTTCGAGTATCAAAAACAAGACCTGTGAGGGGTGTGATGGACATAGTATTTATCGGTGCATTGGTGGTCTTCTTTGCCGTGACGGTGGCGTTTGCCATCGGTTGCGACAAGTTAGGAGGTAAGCAATGAACACCTTTTACCTGATCGGGGCCTTGGCTGCGGCCGGCCTGCTGGTCTACCTGGTGGTGGCCTTGTTGAAAGCGGAGGACCTGTAATGACTACCCAATCCATCATCCTGCTGGTGGTGTTCCTGGCCGCGCTGCTGGCGCTGTCCTACCCACTGGGCATCCTGCTGGCCCGCGTCGGCGACGGCGGCGCCGTCCCCGGCCTGGGCTGGCTGGGCAAGATCGAATCCCTGCTGTACCGCGCCGCCGGCATCGCCGGCAAGGATGGCAAGACCGAAGGCCAGAACTGGAAGGCCTACGCCATCGCGCTGATGCTGTTTAACGGCCTGGGCGCGCTGGCGACCTACGGCCTGCAACGGGTGCAGCTGTACCTGCCGCTCAATCCCCAGGGCCTGGGTAACGTCAGCCCCGATTCCTCGTTCAACACCGCCGTCAGTTTCGTCGCCAACACCAACTGGCAGGGCTACGGCGGCGAGACGACCATGAGCTACCTGACCCAGATGCTGGTGCTGGCCGCCCAGAACTTCTTCTCGGCCGCCACCGGCATCGCCGTGGCCTATGCGCTGATCCGCGGCTTCTCGTCGCGCTCGGTCAAATCGATCGGCAATTTCTGGGTCGACGTCACCCGCTCCACCCTGTACGTGCTGCTGCCGCTGTCGTTCATCTTCGCCATCTTCCTGGTGGGCCAGGGCGCGATCCAGAACTTCTCGGCCTACAAGGACGTGGCCCTGATGGACCCCGTCACCTACACCCAGCCGAAAGTCGGCGCCGACGGCCAGCCGCTCAAGGACGCCAAGGGCGAAGCAGTCACCGAAACGCTGACCACCTCGACCCAGAGTATCGCCATGGGACCGGTCGCCTCGCAGGAAGCGATCAAGATGTTGGGCACCAACGGCGGCGGCTTCTTCAACGCCAACTCGGCCCATCCCTACGAGAACCCGACCGCGCTGACCAACTTCGCGCAGATGCTGTCCATCTTCCTGATCCCGGCCGGCCTGTGCTTCGCCTTCGGCCGCATGGTCGGCGACCAGCGCCAGGGCTGGGCCGTGCTGGCCGCCATGACCTTGCTGTTCGTGGCGTGCACCGTCGCGGTGATGGGCGCCGAGCAGCAAGCCCACCCCGCGCTGCAGGCGATGGGCGTCGACCAGGCCATGAACGCGCTGCAACCGGGCGGCAATATGGAAGGCAAGGAAGCGCGTTTCGGCATCAGCGCCACCACCTTGTTCGCGGCGGTGACCACGGCCGCCTCGTGCGGCGCGGTCAACGCCTGGCACGATTCCTTCATGCCGATCGGCGGCATGATCCCGATGCTGCTGATGCAGTTCGGCGAAGTGATCTTCGGCGGCGTCGGCTCCGGCCTGTACGGCATGCTGATCTTCGCCATCATGGCGGTGTTCATCGCCGGCCTGATGATAGGCCGCACGCCCGAATACCTGGGCAAGAAGATCCAGGCCTATGAAATGAAGATGACCTCGATCGCCATCCTGGTCACGCCGACCCTGGTGCTGACCGGCACCGCCATCGCCGTCATGTGCGCCGACGGCAAGGCGGGCATCCTCAATCCCGGCGCGCACGGCTTCTCGGAGATCCTGTACGCGTTCAGCTCGGCCGCCAACAACAACGGCAGCGCCTTCGGTGGCCTGTCCGCCAATACGCCGTTCTACAACACCATGCTGGCCATCGCCATGTGGTTTGGCCGCTTCGGCGTGATCGTGCCGATCCTGGCGATCGCCGGTTCGCTGGCCGGCAAGCAGCGCCTGGAAGTCAACTCCGGCACCTTGCCCACCCACGGCCCGATCTTCGTCGGCCTGCTGGTCGGCGTGGTCGCCCTGGTCGGCGTGCTCAATTACGTACCGGCGCTGGCGCTCGGCCCTGTGGTCGAACACCTGCAGCTGTTTGCCAAATAAGGAATCATCATGTCACAAGCCACTCAAAAAGAGATGACGCTGTTGTCCAATCCGCCAGCGCAAAAACTCAAGCTGTTCGACTCGGAACTGCTGGTGCCGGCCATCGTCGATTCGTTCCGCAAACTGAGCCCGCGCGTGCAGCTGCGCAGCCCGGTCATGTTCGTGGTCTACGTCGGCAGCATCATCACCACGCTGCTGTACATCCAGGCGCTGTACGGCCAGGGCGAAGCCGCGCCCGGCTTCATCCTCGCCACCAGCATCTGGCTGTGGTTCACGGTGTTGTTCGCCAACTTCGCCGAGGCGCTGGCCGAGGGCCGCAGCAAGGCGCAGGCGGCCTCGCTGCGCAGCCTGAAGCAGTCGGTCACGGCCAAGAAGCTGGCCTCGCCCAAGCACGGCACCACCTGGCTGCCGCAGTCGGCCGCCGACCTGCGCAAGGGACACTTCGTGCTGGTCGAAGCGGGCGACGTGATCCCCATCGACGGCGAAGTGATCGAAGGCGTGGCCTCGGTCGACGAAAGCGCCATCACCGGCGAATCGGCGCCGGTGATCCGCGAATCGGGCGGCGACTTTTCGTCCGTCACGGGCGGCACCCGGGTGCTGTCGGACTGGCTGGTGATCAAGGTCACAGCCAATCCGGGCGAGACCTTCCTCGACCGCATGATCTCGATGGTGGAGGGCGCCAAGCGCCAGAAGACCCCGAACGAGATCGCCCTGACCATCCTGCTGGTGGCGCTGACCATCGTGTTCCTGGTGGTGACCGTGACGCTGCTGCCGTTCTCGCTGTTCTCGGTGGAGGCGGCCAAATCGGGCACGCCGATCAGCATCACCGTGCTGATCGCGCTGCTGGTGTGCCTGATCCCGACCACCATCGGCGGCCTGCTGTCGGCCATCGGCGTGGCCGGTATGAGCCGCATGATGCAAGCCAACGTGATCGCCACCTCCGGCCGCGCGGTGGAGGCGGCCGGCGACGTCGACGTGCTGTTGCTCGACAAGACCGGCACCATCACCTTGGGCAACCGCCAGGCCTCGGCCTTCTACGCCGCCCCCGGCGTGACCGAGCAGCAGCTGGCCGACGTCGCGCAACTGGCCTCGCTGGCCGACGAAACCCCGGAAGGCCGCAGCATCGTGGTGCTGGCCAAGCAGAAGTTCAACATCCGCGAACGCGAGATGGCGGCGCTGCACGCGGTGTTCGTGCCGTTCACCGCGCAGACCCGCATGAGCGGCGTCGATCTCGGCGACCGCCACGTCCGCAAGGGCGCGGCCGACACCGTGCGCCAGTACGTGGAGGCGATGGGCCAGCCGTATCCGGTGGAAGTGGCGCGCGCCGTCGACGACGTCTCGCGCCGCGGCAGCACGCCGCTGGTGGTGGTCGACGCCGGCCGGGTGATGGGCGTGGTCGAACTGAAGGACATCGTCAAGGGCGGCATCAAGGAGCGTTTCGCCGAGCTGCGCCGCATGGGCATCAAGACCGTGATGATCACCGGCGACAACAAGCTGACCGCCGCCGCCATCGCCGCCGAGGCCGGCGTGGACGACTTCCTGGCCGAGGCCACGCCGGAGGACAAGCTCAAGCTGATCCGCAGCTACCAGTCCGAAGGCCGGCTGGTCGCCATGACCGGCGACGGCACCAACGACGCGCCGGCGCTGGCCCAGGCCGACGTCGCCGTGGCGATGAACTCGGGCACCCAGGCCGCGAAAGAGGCCGGCAACATGGTCGACCTCGATTCGAACCCGACCAAGCTGCTCGAGATCGTCGAGATCGGCAAGCAGATGCTGATGACGCGCGGTTCGCTGACCACCTTCTCGATCGCCAACGACGTCGCCAAGTACTTCGCCATCATCCCGGCGGCCTTCGTGGGCACCTTCCCGGCGCTCAAGGCGCTCGACGTCATGCACCTGAGCAGCCCGAACTCGGCCATCATGTCGGCCGTGATCTTCAACGCGCTGATCATCGTGTTCCTGATCCCGCTGGCCCTGAAGGGCGTGCGCTACCGCGCCATCGGCGCCGCCGCGCTGCTGCGCCGTAACATCTGGGTGTATGGCGTGGGCGGCCTGGTGCTGCCGTTCGCCGGCATCAAACTGATCGACGTGGTGCTGACCATGTTCCATCTCGTCTAACTAGGAGAGCCATCATGACATCCCAAATTCGTCCCGCCCTGGTGCTGTTCGGCGCCCTGACCGTGATCTGCGGCGTGCTGTATCCGCTGGCCGTGACCGGCGTCGGCACCGTCGCCTTCCCGGCCCAGGCCGCCGGCAGCATCATCGAAGTGAACGGCAAGGCGATCGGCTCCTCGCTGATCGGCCAGTCCTTCTCGTCGCCCAAGTACTTCTGGGGCCGCCCGTCGGCCACCGGCCCGATGCCCAACAACGCCGCCAATTCCGGCGGCAGCAACCTCGGTCCGCTGAACCCGGCCCAGAACGACGCCGTCAAGGGCCGCATCGACGCCCTCAAGGCGGCCGAGCCGCAAGGCCAGCCCAACCGGCTGGCGATCCCGGTCGACCTGGTCACGGCCTCGGCCAGCGGCGTCGATCCCGAGCTCAGCGTGGCCGGCGCCCAGTACCAGCTGGCGCGCATCGCCGCCGTCCGCCAGCTGGCCCCGGCCAGGGTCCAGGCCCTGATCGACGCCCAGCGCCAGTCGCAGACGCTGGGCTTCTTCGGCGAGCCGCGGGTCAATGTGCTGGCGCTGAATCTGGCGCTGGACGCGGAAAGTGCGCATACTCGCTAAATCAGCGTGTTCAGCCCAAGGTTTAGCGATACCACATGTTCCCCAACGATAAAGAACGCCCCGATCCGGACGCCTTGCTGGCCCAGGTGCAGGCCCAGGAACGCAAGGCGGCGCGCGGCAAGCTGCGCATCTACTTCGGCGCCTCGGCCGGCGTCGGCAAGACCTACGCCATGCTGGCCGCCGCCCGCAAGCTGCAGGCCGACGGCCAGCCGGTGCTGGTCGGCGTGATCGAAACCCATGGCCGCAGCGAGACCGCGGCCATGCTGGAGGGACTGGACGTGCTGCCGCTCAGGCAGGTCGCCCACCGCGGCAAGCAGCTCGCCGAATTCGACATCGACGGCGCGCTGGCACGCCGGCCGCCGCTGATCCTGATGGACGAGCTGGCGCATTCGAACGCGCCCGGCTCGCGCCATCCCAAGCGCTGGCAGGATGTCGAGGAACTGCTGGACGCCGGCATCGACGTACTCAGCACGGTCAACGTGCAGCACCTGGAAAGCCTGAACGACGTGGTCGGCGGCATCACCGGCATCCGCGTCGGCGAGACCGTGCCCGACACCGTGTTCGACCAGGCCGACGAGGTGGTGCTGGTCGACATTCCGGCCGACGAACTGCTGGCCCGTCTCAAGAGCGGCAAGGTGTACAAGGAGCAGCAGGCCGAGCGCGCCTCCAGGAATTTTTTCCGCAAGGGTAACCTGATCGCGCTGCGCGAGCTGGCGCTGCGCCGCACCGCCGACCGCATCGAGGACGACGTGCGCGCCTACCGCGTCGAGCAGTCGATCGGCGACATCTGGAAGACCGGCGCCGCGCTGCTGGCCTGCGTCGGCCCGCGCGCGGGCGGCGAGCACACGGTGCGCAGCACGGCGCGCCTGGCCAGCCAGCTGGGTACCGGCTGGCACGCGATCTACATCGAAACGCCGTCGCTGCAACGGCTGCCGGCCGTCCAGCGCGAGCGCATCCTCAAGACCCTGAAGCTGGCCGAAGACCTGGGCGCGAGCACCGCCGTGGTGTCCGGCCACGACATCGCGCTGGCCGCCGTGGAGTATGCGCGCAACCACAACCTGTCGAAGATCGTGGTGGGCCGCGCCCACCCGACCTGGCCGTGGCGCGCGCCGCACATCAAGCGCCTGGCGCGCTACGGGCCCGACATCGACCTGGTCGAGATCGGCGCGCCCAGCAAGGAGGCCGCGCCGGCCGCGCGCGGCGCCGACGCCGCCAGCGCCAGCGCCGGCCACGCCGGCAGCGCCGCCGACGCCGGCCCGGACGGCGAGCCGGATCCGGCGCAGGCGCGCAGGCGCGCGCTCGGCTACGTGGCCGCCAGCGGCGCCAGCGTCGCCACCGCGCTGCTGGCCACGCCCTTGCTGGCCTACCTCGACCTGGCCAACATCGCCATGCTGTTCCTGCTGGTGGTGGTGCTGGTGGCGGTGCGCTTCGGGCGCGGGCCGTCGGTGGTGGCCACCTGCGTCAGCGTGGCCTGCTTCGATTTCTTCTTCGTGCCGCCGCGCTTCACCTTCGCGGTGTCGGACTTGCAGTACCTGGTCACCTTTGTCGTCATGCTGGCGGTGGGACTGATCACCGGCCACCTGACGGCCGACCTGCGCTTCCAGGCGCGCGTGGCCTCGCACCGCGAGAAGCGCTCGCGCGCGCTGTACGAGTTCGCCCGCGAGCTGTCGGGCGCGCTGCAGACCGAGCAGATCTTCGAGATCACGCAAGGCTTCATCCAGCGCGCCTTCCGCGCCCGCGCCACGCTGCTGGTGCCGGACGACGCCGGCCGCCTGCTGGCGCCGGCCGCCGCGCCGCGCGAGGCCGACGCCGGCGCCCGCAGCCACCGCATGGTGCTCGACATCGGCATCGCCCAATGGGCGTTCGACCGCGCCGAGGGCGCCGGCCTGGGCACCGACACCTTGCCGGCCAGCCGCATCTTCTACCTGCCGCTGGTGGCGCCGATGCGCACCCGCGGCGTGCTGGCGATCGAGCCCGAGTACCGGCGCTGGATGCTGATCCCGGAGCAGCGCCAGCAGCTCGACACCTTCGCCGCGCTGGCCGCGATCGCGCTCGAGCGCGTGCACTACATCGAGGTGGCGCAGAACGCGCTGGTCAACATGGAGTCCGAGCGGCTGCGCAACTCGCTGCTGGCGGCGCTGTCGCACGACCTGCGCACGCCGTTGACGTCGCTGGTGGGCCTGTCCGAATCGCTGGCCGGCTCGCGGCCGGCGCTGGCGCCGGCCCAGCTGGAGACGGCGACCCTGCTGCACGACGAGGCGCTGCGCATGAGCGCCCTGGTGTCCAACCTGCTCGACATGGCGCGCATCCAGAGCGGCGAGGTCAAGTTCAACCTGCAATGGCAGGCGCTGGAAGAGGTGGTCGGCAGCGCGCTGCGCGCCAGCGGCTCGCTGCTGCAGGGGCACACGCTGCGCACCCACCTGCCGGCCGGGCTGCCCTTGCTCAGCTTTGACGCCGTGCTGATCGAGCGGGTGCTGTGCAACCTGCTCGAGAACGCCGCCAAGTACACGCCGCCGGGCTCGCGCATCGAGATCGCCGCCGCGCTGCGCGGCGCCTGGATCGACGTCATGGTTTATGATGACGGTCCGGGCCTGCCGCACGGGCGCGAAGAAGCCGTGTTTGAAAAATTCACCCGCGGCGAGCGCGAGTCGGCCAAGCCGGGCGTGGGACTGGGGCTGGCGATCTGCCGCGCCATCGTCGAGGCGCACGGCGGCCGCATTCACGCGGCGCCATCGCCGCTGGGCGGCGCCGCCTTCGTCATGACGCTGGCGCTGGGCAGCCCGCCGGCCATGCCGGAACCGGAAACCGAAGGAACACTATGAGCACCCCCGATACCGCCCCCACCGCCTTGCTGGTGGAAGACGAACCGCAGATCCGCCGCTTCGTGCGCAGCGCGCTGGAGGAGGAGGGCTGGCAGGTGCACGAGGCGGCCACCTTGCAGCGCGGCCTGATCGACGCCGGCACCCGCAAGCCCGACCTGGTGGTGCTCGACCTTGGCCTGCCGGACGGCGACGGCATCGACTTCATGACCGACCTGCGCAAGTGGTCCAGCGTGCCGGTGATCGTGCTGTCGGCGCGCGTCAACGAGGCCGACAAGATCCGCGCGCTGGACGCCGGCGCCGACGATTACCTGACCAAGCCGTTCGGCGTGGGCGAGCTGCTGGCGCGGGTGCGCGCCACCCTGCGCCGCCAGCGCCAGCCGGCCGCCGACCACGCCGGCGTGATCCAGTTCGGTGACGTCGCCGTGGATTTGCAGAACCGCCGCGTCACGCGCGGCGGCGAACATGTGCATTTGACGCCGACCGAATACCGGCTGCTGGCGGTCCTGGTCGGCAACGCCGGGCGCGTGATGAGCAACCCGCAACTGCTGCGCGCCGTGTGGGGGCCGTCGCAATCGGAGAACGGCCACTACCTGCGCATCTACATGGGCCACCTGCGCCACAAGCTGGAGGCCGACCCCACCCAGCCGCGCTACCTGCTGACCGAAACGGCGGTCGGCTACCGCCTGCAACTGCCGGCCTGAGGCCGCGCGGCAGGCTTAGTCGCGCGCCAGGATCAGGTAGCCTTGGTCGCTGCGGGTGAGCAACGCGAAGCCGCGCCGGGTCAGCATGTGCAGCATGGCCGAACCGTCGCGGCAGGCCGAGACCAGGCGGCGGTGCTTGTAATGCGTGCAGAAGAAGTCGACCATCAGGCTGCCCACGCCGTGGCCGCGGTAGTTGTCCTCGACCACCATCGCGTGCAGTTCTCGTTGCATGCTTTTCTGCCCGTCCACCCCCAGTATCATCATGTAGCTGACCACCTTGGCGTCGATTTCGCAGACCCAGAACTCGATCGGCACCGTGGTCTGGCCGCCGCTCCACAAGTCGCGCAGCGCGGCGCCGTCGACGATGCCGGCGGTGAAGGTGGCGGCCAGCGTGGCCTGGCGCACGCTGTCGGTGACGGCCTGGTCGAAGCCGCCGCTCTCTCCGCCCGAGTTGGTCAGTCGGATGATCGCGGCCACGTCTTCCGGGATCGCGCGCCGGATGGCCGAATCGAGGATGCGCCGGTGGCGTTCGCGGCGGGCGGCGTCGCGCACCTTGCGCGCATGGCGCAGCAGCGCGTCGCGCCGGCCGCGCAGGTAGAGCGCCAGCAGTGCGACGATGGCGTACAGCAGCGCGCTTTGCAGGAACTCGTACAACAGCAGGGAAGGGCCGTCGTGCTGGCCGCGCGTGGTGGCGTAGTCGAACACGCGGGCCAGGCTGGACAGGACGACAAACAACAGCGCCGCGCGCCGCCCCAGCAGCCAGGCCGCCAGCGCGGTCGGCGCCACCAGGAAGGGCGAGTAGGAGATGCTGGCGCCGGTGTCGACGTCGAGCAGGAAGATCAGCGCCTCCAGCGCCAGCAGGCCGGCGAAGATCAGGCGGCTGCTGGCGTGGCGCGCCAGGCGGCGCAGGCGCAGTTGAATTTTTTTTGTGCGTAACATAAAAACGTGCGGTCTTTGTGGGCGGGGAGAGGGCCTACAGCATAAAGAAAAGACAGGCTAAACGTCGTACGATACGATGGCAAGTTAATATTTGTTTAAAATTGTAGCGGGCACTCTTTACATTGTTTTACGTGGGAAACACTTGTGTTTCCCGCTTATTTGCTCAGCGTGCGCATGGCGCGCTCCAGGCCGTCCATGGTCAGCGGGAACATGCGCTCGTTCATCAGTTGGCGGATGATGGCGATCGACTGCCGGTACTGCCACACGCCCTCCGGCTCCGGATTGAGCCAGGCGAACTTGGGGAAGGCGCTGGTGAAGCGCGCCAGCCAGGCGCTGCCGGCCTCCTCGTTGTTGTACTCGACCGAGCCGCCCGGCTGCAGCACCTCGTAGGGGCTCATGGTGGCGTCGCCGACGAAGATCAGCTTGGTGTCCGGCGGGTATTTGCGCAGGATGTCCCAGGTCGGGAAACGCTCCGAATTGCGGCGGCGGTTGTTCTTCCACATATAGTCGTACACGCAGTTGTGGAAGTAGAAGAACTCCATGTTCTTGAATTCGGTCTTGGCGGCCGAGAACAACTCCTCGGTGCGCTCGATGTGGTCGTCCATGGTGCCGCCGACGTCGAACAGCATCAGCACCTTGATGTTGTTCTTGCGCTCGGGCTGCATCCGGATGTCGAGGAAGCCGGCGTTGTTGGCGGTGGCGCGGATGGTGGCGTCGAGCGCCAGTTCGTCCTCGGCGCCCTGGCGCGCGAACTTGCGCAGCCGGCGCAGCGCCACCTTGATGTTGCGGGTGCCGATCTCGCGTTCGCCATCGTAGTCCTTGTAGGCGCGCGCCTCCCACACCTTGACCGCGGTGCGGTTGCCGCCCTTGCCGCCGATGCGCACGCCTTCGGGATTGGTGCCGCCGTTGCCGAACGGCGAGGTGCCGCCGGTGCCTATCCACTTGCTGCCGCCTTCGTGGCGCTCCTTTTGTTCCTTGAGCAGCTCGTTGAGCCGGTCCATCAGCTTGTCGTAGCCGAATTTCTCCAGCTGGGCCTTCTGCTCCTCGCTCAGCTCGCGCTGCATGCGCTTGATCAGCCAGTCCAGCGGGATCGCGCTGTTGGTCTCGAAGGCGGCGTTGATGCCCTTGAAGTACTGGGCGAAGGCGCGGTCGAACTTGTCGAAGTGGGCCTCGTCCTTGACCAGGGTCAGGCGCGACAGGTAGTAGAAGTCGTCCATCGAGGCGTCGATGACGTTCTGCTGCATCGCCTCGAGCAGGGTCAGGAACTCCTTGATCGTGACCGGGATCTTGGCGTCCTTGAGGGTGAAGAAGAAATCGATCAGCATGTCAGCTCGTCCCGTGTTGCGCCAGCTTGTAGCGCAGTTGCGCCTTGATCTCCGGCCATTCGCCGGCGGCGATGCTGTACATCACGCTGTCGCGCACGGTGCCGTCGCGGCGCAGCTGGTGGTGGCGCAGCACGCCGTCCTGCTTGGCGCCGAGGCGCTCGATGGCCGCCTGCGAGGCGAAGTTGAAATTGTCGGTGCGCAGGCCCACCAGCGCCGCGCCCAGGGTTTCGAAGGCGTGCGTCATCAACAGCAGCTTGCAGGTGGTGTTGACGTGGCTGCGCTGGCGGCTTTGCGCATACCAGGTATAACCGATCTCCAGCCGGGCGATGGCCGGCACGATGTCGTGGTAGCTGGTGGTGCCGATGACGGCGCCGCTGGCGACCTCGACCACGGCGAACGCCAGCCGCGCCGGCCGCATTTCCAGCGCGGTGGCGATGTAGGCCTCGACCTGTTCCGGCTCGGGCACCGAGGTCACGCGCAGCTTCCACAGCTGGCCGTCGTGGGCGGCCGCGCGCAGGCCGTCGGCGTGCTGCGGGGCCAGCGGTTCCAGGCGCACGCCGTGCAGTTCCAGCGTGACGGGAGCGATCGGGGCGGCGGGGCGGGCGAGCTGGTGCATCAGCGGTTGGCCCGGTTCATGGCCACCAGGCGCTCGAACAGGTGCACGTCCTGCTCGTTCTTGAGCAGCGCGCCGTGCAGCGGCGGCACGATGGCCTTGGCGTCCTTGCTGCGCAGCGCCTCGGCCGGGATGTCCTCGGCCAGCAGCAGCTTGAGCCAATCGAGGAATTCCGAGGTCGACGGCTTTTTCTTCAGGCCCGGCACGTCGCGCACCTCGTAGAAGGTTTGCAGCGCCTGCGCCAGCAATTCCTTCTTCAAATTCGGGTAGTGGACCGCGACGATCTGCTCCATCGTGTCGCGGTCCGGGAACTTGATGTAGTGGAAGAAGCAGCGGCGCAGGAAGGCGTCCGGCAGCTCCTTCTCGTTGTTGGAGGTGATGATGACCAGCGGGCGGTGCTTGGCCTGCACCATTTCACGGGTTTCGTAGACGTAGAACTCCATGCGGTCGAGCTCGCGCAGCAGGTCGTTGGGGAACTCGATGTCGGCCTTGTCGATCTCGTCGATCAGCAGCACCACCGGCTCGGGCGCGGTGAAGGCTTGCCACAGCACGCCCTTGACGATGTAGTTGTGGATGTCGCGCACGCGCTCGTCGCCCAGCTGGGAGTCGCGCAAACGCGACACTGCGTCATATTCGTACAGTCCCTGTTGGGCCTTGGTGGTGGACTTGATATGCCACTGCATCAGCGGCATGTTCAGCGCGGCCGCCACCTCCTCGGCCAGCATGGTCTTGCCGGTGCCCGGCTCGCCCTTGATCAGCAGCGGGCGCTGCAGCGTCAAAGCCGCATTCACGGCCAGTTTCAGGTCACTGGTCGCGACGTACTGGTCGGAACCTTCAAAGCGTTGTTTGGCGTGCATGCGTGTCGATCTCAAAAAGAAGGGGATAAGTCAGAGTATAGGGGAGTTCGTTAGAGGGAGTACTCGGCCGCCCGGGCTTGACAGTGTGTTGTTGCGGCAATGATTCCCTGTGGCGTAGCCGAAAGTCTTGAGTTAGAATCGCAGGTTAATAGTGCAAAAGTCAAGTTTTGCATCCGCGGTAGTATCCGATTACTTACCTTGCAAATACCATGAAAAAAATCACCGCACTCCTCGTGCTCGCAGGCCTCGCCCAATTCGCCACGGCGGCCGACATCGTGGGCAACGCCCAGAACGCCAAGGCCAAGATTGAAATGTGCATAGGTTGCCACGGCATTCCCGGCTACAAGGCCACGTTCCCGGAAGTGTTCCAGGTGCCGATGATAGGCGGCCAGTCGGCCAAGTACATCGAGGGTGCGTTGAAGGCGTATCAAAAGGGTGACCGCAAGCATCCGTCGATGAAAGGGATCGCCGGCAGCCTGACGGACCAGGACATCGCCGACGTCGCCGCGTTCTATTCGCAGCAGACCGCCACCGCCACCGCCGCGAAATGAGGACCGACGACATGAAAAAACTGATCACCGCGCTGTTCTGCTCCGCCGTTTCCTTCTCCGCCATGGCTGGCGGCAATATCGACGCTGGCAAGGCGCTGGCCGACAAGTACAGCTGCTTCGCCTGCCACGGCAAGGATTTCAACACCCCGATCGACCCCAGCTATCCGAAGCTGGCGGGCCAGCACAAGGACTATCTGGAGCACGCCTTGACTGCCTACAAGCGCGGCGACGGCGCCAACGGCCGCAACAACGCGATCATGACCGGCCAGGTCAAGCCGCTGAGCAACCAGGACATCAAGGACCTGGCGGCCTACCTGCACAGCCTGCCGGGCACGCTGGCCGTCCACCGCTAAACCAGGCAAAAAATCACGGGGGTCAAGTCTGACATTCGGACACGAACTCTGCCGTAGCGGCCGCTACGGTAGAGTTCGTGTCCGAATGTCAGACTTGACCCCCGCCTTATTTGATGCGGCGCTTGATCGCTTCGATGTAGGCCTCGCCGTCGGGCGGCGTGCCGTTGCGCTGGGCGTTCCAGATCATCTCGCCCAGGCATTCCATGATTTCATGTTGCGCCGCGTGGGCGTCGTCGAGCTTGAGCGTGAGCGCGGTGGCGGCGTCGCGGATGCCGCGCGGCTGGTCGATCGAGATCTGCTCGTCGATCGACAGGTGCATAGACAAATGCAAAAACGGATTGGCTTGCGCGCCTTCGACCGAGTAGTCGCGCGCGAGCGCGGCGTCGACGTCGCTCAGCACGTCGTGATATTCGGGATGGTGGCGCACCCAGTCGGCCGCCATGGTTTCAAGCGGCGTCAGGATTTCGTTGGCGCGCTGCTTGCGGAAGGTCTCGCAAAAGAAGCGGCGCACGTCGTCGGAAGATGGATTAAACATGGCGCCATTGTACCCGCTGGCTACAATGTGTACTGTGGCCCCGCGCCACAATAGCAATTCCTTAAACTTGATGGATCAACCATGCTCAATCAAACCGCCCTCGACACCCTGTTCTACAACGCCCGCACCCACAACGGCTGGCTGGACCGCGCCGTCAGCGACGCCCAGCTGGAGCTGCTGTACGACCTGATGAAATGGGCGCCGACCTCGGCCAACGGTTCGCCGGCGCGGCTGGTGTTCGTGCGCTCGCCGGAAGCCAAGGCCCGGCTGCTGCCGGCGCTGTCGGCCGGCAATGCCGAGAAGACCATGGCGGCGCCGGTCACCGTCATCGTCGGCATGGACCTGGAGTTCTATGAGAAGCTGCCGCAGCTGTCGCCGGCGGTCGATGCCCGCTCCTGGTTCGCCGGCAACGACGCGGCGATCCAGGCCACCGCCTTCCGCAACTCGTCGCTGCAAGGCGGCTATCTGATCCTGGCGGCGCGCGCCATCGGCCTCGACTGCGGACCGATGTCCGGCTTCGACAACGCCAAGGTGGACCAGGCCTTCTTCGCCGGCAGCGCGCTCAAGTCCAACTTCCTGTGCAACCTCGGCTACGGCGATCCCGCCAAGCTGCGTCCGCGCGCGCCGCGCCTGGCGTTCGACGAGGCTTGCCGCATCGTCTGAAGCTAAGCTGCGCCGCAAAAAAAACGGGACAGTCAGACTGTCCCGTTCTATTTAACCGATCTTCTTTTGCGGCTCTGCGACCACGGCCGCTTCGGCCGGCGCCTCCGTGCCGCAGGTCGAACCCGGCGCTTCCGGATTCGGCCGCGGCGGGTGCGGCTGGCGCAGATAGCGCGAACCGTGGTGCCGGCGCTCGTGGCCGTTGGCCGGCCAGGTCAGGAAGCGCGACAGCTCCTGCAAGGCGCGCTGGTAGACGTCGCGCTTGAATTCGATCACCACGTCCAGCGGCACCCAGTAGTCGTGCCAGCGCCAGGCGTCGAATTCGGGATGGTCGGTCAGGCGCAGGTTGACGTCGTTGTCGCGGGCGCACATGCGCAGCAGGAACCAAATCTGCTTCTGGCCACGGTAATGGCCGCGAATCTCGCGCTTGATGAAGTGGTCGGGCACTTCGTAACGCAGCCAATCGCGCGTGCGGCCGACGATTTTGACGTGTTCTGCCCGTAATCCGATCTCTTCTTCCAGCTCCCGATACATCGCCTGTTCCGGCGTTTCTCCGTACTTGATGCCGCCTTGCGGAAATTGCCATGAGTGCTCGCGCACCCGCTTGCCCCACCACACCTCGTTCTGGGCGTTTAGCAGGATGATGCCGACGTTGGGCCGAAACCCTTCACGATCGAGCATTTTGCACCTCAAACTTTCTGCGACCGAGCTCCCTGCTTATATTTTTGCCCACAAAACCGCGCTACGGCTGGGTTTTCGGGGTACGAAAACGGCCGGAGAGGCATCAATTGAACGCATTTGTATAAAGTATGGACGCATCAGCCAGCTAATCCTTTAAAATTAGGTTGATTATAACTCTCTCTTTTTAAAAAGAATTCACCGTATGCGCGCCTCACGATTTTTTATTTCCACGCTTAAAGAAGCGCCGTCCGACGCAGAGATCGTCAGCCATCAGTTGATGATGCGCGCCGGCATGATCAAACGCCTCGGTTCGGGCATTTATACCTACATGCCGATGGGCTTGCGCGTCATCCGCAAAGTCGAGGCCATCGTCCGCGAAGAGATGAACAAGGCCGCCGCCATTGAGCTGCTGATGCCTTTGGTGCAGCCGGCCGAGCTCTGGCAGGAGACCGGACGCTGGGACAAGATGGGTCCGGAGCTGATGCGCGTGAAGGACCGTCACGGCCGCGATTTCGCGATCCAGCCCACTTCGGAAGAAGTCATCACCGATGTGGTGCGGTCGGAAATTAAATCCTACCGGCAGCTTCCGTTGAATTTTTACCACATTCAGACCAAATTCCGCGACGAACGCCGTCCCCGTTTCGGCCTGATGCGCGGCCGCGAGTTCACCATGAAGGACGCCTACTCCTTCGACCGCGACCTGGCCGGCCTGCAAGCGTCGTACCAAGTCATGTTTGACGCCTATGTGGCGATCTTCACCCGCTTCGGCCTGAAGTTCCGCGCCGTGGCGGCCGACAACGGCGCCATCGGCGGCACTGGTTCGCACGAATTCCATGTCATCGCCAGCACCGGCGAGGACGCCATCGTGTATTGCGAGACCTCGGACTACGCCGCCAATATGGAAGCGGCCGAAGCGCTGCCGCTGGCCGTCGCCCGTCCGGCCGCGGCCCAGGCCCTGAGCAAGACCTCGACTCCGAACGCCACCAAGTGCGAAGCGGTGGCCGAGCTGCTCAAGCTGGAGCTGTCGCAGACGGTGAAGACCATCGCGCTGACGGTGGAAACCGAGACCGACGGCAAAGTAGCTAAACAGTATTTCATGTTGCTGCTGCGCGGCGACCATGAGCTGAACGAAGTCAAGGTCGGCAAGGTGCCGGGCCTGGCGGCGCACCGCTTCTCGACCGAGGCGGAACTGCTGGAAGTGTACGGCTGCGTTCCTGGCTACCTGGGCCCGATCGGCACCAAGGCCCCGGTCACCGTGGTGGCCGACCGCACCGTCGCCAACATGGCCGACTTCGTGTGCGGCGCCAACGACGCCGGCTTCCACTACACCGGCGCCAACTGGGGCCGCGACGTGGCCGAGCCGACCATCGTGGCCGACCTGCGCAACGTGGTGGCGGGCGACGCCTCGCCGGACGGCAAGGGCGTGCTGGCGATCGAACGCGGCATCGAGGTGGGCCACGTGTTCCAGCTGGGCACCGCGTATTCGGAAGCGATGAAGGCCACCTTCCTCGACGAGAACGGCAAGCCCGCGCCATTGCAGATGGGCTGTTACGGCATCGGCGTGACCCGCATCCTGGGCGCGGCGATCGAGCAGAACTTCGACGACAAGGGCATCATCTGGCCGACCTCGCTGGCGCCGTTCGAGCTGGTGCTGTGCCCGATGGGCATGGACCGCAGCGAGGCGGTCAAGCAAGCGACCGAGCAGCTGTACGCCGACGCGCAAGCGGCCGGCATCGACGTCATCCTCGACGACCGCGGCCTGCGTCCGGGCGGCATGTTCGCCGACTGGGAGCTGATCGGCGTGCCGCACCGCGTGGTGATCGGCGACCGCGGCCTGAAGGAAGGCAACCTGGAATACCAGGGCCGCCGCGACACCGAAGCGACCGCCGTGCCGGTGGCCGACATCGTCAGCTTCATCAAAGGCAAAATGGCGGCGTGAACGTGAAGCCTATGCTGGCCGGGTGGGCGGTGGTGCTGGCGCTGGCCGGCGCCATCGGCCATGCCCACGCCGGCAACCAGAAGGAAGAAGCGCTGGCCGATTCGGTTCGGCTGGCGCTGGCCAACGCCATCAAGGATGCGACCCCGCCGCAGCCGAGCTTCCGCACCGACACCGAACGTCTGCGCTACCAGGGCTGGCTGGCGCAGCTGTCGTCGCGCCTGAAGCGCAAGCTGCCCGACGAGCAAACCCGCAACGAGTTCCTGACCACCGTCTGGTACGAGGCGCGGCGCGCCGGCCTGGAGCCGGGCATGGTGCTGGGCCTGATCCAGGTGGAATCGGCCTACCGCAAATACGCGGTGTCGATGGTGGGCGCGCGCGGCTATATGCAGGTGATGCCGTTCTGGACCAATGTGATCGGCGACCGCAACCGCAGCGCGCTGTTCAATATGCAGACCAATCTGCGCTACGGCTGTGCCATCCTGCGCATGTACATCGACATGGAGTCGGGCAACCTCTACCTGGCGCTGGGCCGCTACAACGGCAGCCGCGGCAAGCCCGAATATCCGAACGCCGTGCTCTCGGCCTGGAACAACTGGAAAGAGGCGGGGGTCAAGTCTGACATTCGGACACGGCCTCTGCCGTAGCGGCGCATACGGCAGAGGCCGTGTCCGAATGTCAGACTTGACCCCCACGTAAAAAATGCCGTCATCGCGTGAGCGAGGACGGCATCCCGGCGCGGCTGTACTGGCCGCTGCGCTTATTTCAGGTGGTCGGAAATGAGCTTGGTCATTTCGAACATGGACACTTGTGCTTTGCCGCCGAACACAGCTTTCAGCTTGTCGTCGGCATTGATCATGCGGCGGTTGGCCGGATCTTGCAGGTCGAGCTTCTTGATGTAATCCCAGACTTTTTTGGTGACTTCGGTGCGTGGCAGCGGGGCGGCGCCAACCACGGCGGCCAAGGTGGCCGATGGCGTCATCGCTTTCATGAAGGCGGCGTTCGGTTTGCGCGGTGCTGCCGGTGCGGCTGCTTTTTTCACTGCTGCTGGCTTGGCTGCTGCTTTTGCTGGTGCTGCCTTTTTTGCGGCTGCCGGTTTCGCGGCGGCTTTCTTAGCTGGTGCTGCTGCTGGGGTTTTTTTGGCTGTTGCCATCTTCGAGCCTCCTTAACGAACACATGGAAAATTGCGCAATTGATCGCACCGGCTAATATTGGTGGTGATTTACCGAGTATGCAAGTGTTTTTCGCGTTTTTTCCCGGAAACACCACGTAAACACGGGCTTTCGCCGGGCAGCGCACCGCGGCGGCGCGCTTTTCCCTCTATGGCGCAGGCTTTTCCCCGGCTTAGCGCATGCCCGGCATCATGCCCTTCATCGAGCGCATCATCTTCATCATGCCGCCGCCGGACAGCTTTTTCATCATGCTCTGCATCTGCTCGAACTGGGTCAGCATGCGGTTCACTTCCTGCACCTGCACGCCGGCGCCGGCCGCGATGCGGCGCTTGCGGGTGGCCTTGATCAGCTCGGGCTTGGCGCGTTCCTGCGGCGTCATCGAGTCGATGATGCCGACCATGCGCCGCACCTGCTTGTCGGCCTGGTCCATGTTGGCGCCGCCGGCGGCCTGCTGGAACTGCGCCGGCAGCTTGTCGACCAGGCTGGCCATGCCGCCCATTTTCTTCATCTGGCCCAGCTGCGCCTTGAAGTCGTTCATGTCGAACTTGCCGCCCGACTTGACCTTGGCCGCCAGTTCGGCCGCGGCCTTGGTGTCGACGCCCTTGCGCGCCTCTTCCACCAGCGCCATGATGTCGCCCATGCCCAGCACGCGGCTGGCCATGCGCACCGGGTCGAACGCTTCCAGGCCGTCGAGCTTTTCCGACACGCCGGCAAACTTGATCGGCTTGCCGGTGATGTGGCGCACCGACAGCGCGGCGCCGCCGCGGGCGTCGCCGTCGAGCTTGGTGAGCACGATGCCGGTCAGCGGCAGCGCGTCGTTGAAGGCCTTGGCGGTGTTGATCGCGTCCTGGCCCAGCATGGCGTCGACCACGAACAGCGTTTCGATCGGCTTGACCGCCGCGTGCACGGCGGCGATTTCCTTCATCATCTCTTCGTCGATGCCCAGGCGGCCGGCGGTGTCGATGATCAGCACGTCGTGGTAGTGCTTCTTGGCCCAGTCCAGCGCGGCCAGCGCGATGTCGACCGGCTTGTCCTGCGCGGTGGACGGGAAGAAGTCGGCGCCCACTTGCGCCGTGACCGATTGCAGCTGGGCGATCGCGGCGGGACGATAGACGTCGGCCGAGACGGTCAGCACTTTCTTTTTCTTTTCTTCCTTCAGGTACTTGGCCAGCTTGCCGACGGTGGTGGTCTTGCCCACACCTTGCAGACCGGCCATCAGGATGATCGCCGGCGGCTGCTGGGCAAAGCTCAGCTGCGAAGCCTCGGGGCCGAGGTCGGCGCCCATGAGGGCGGCCAGCTCGCGCTGCACCACGCCGACCAGGGCCTGGCCCGGCGTCAGCGAGGAGATCACTTCCTCGCCCAGGGCCTTTTCCTTGACCTTGGCGATGAATTCGCGCACGGCGGGCAGGGCGACGTCGGCCTCCAGCAGCGCCAGGCGCACTTCGCGCAGCATCTCGGCGGTGTTGGCTTCGGTCAGGCGGGCCTCGCCGCGCATGGTTTTAACGACCTTGGCAAGGCGTTGGGTAAGATTGTCTAGCATGATGAACCCGGAATGAACAGTGGCCGTCATTTTACCCCATCGGGCAGGCGGCGGGCGCCGGCAGGCCTGTTATCATTTACCGCATGAACCGAGCGTACCTCTTAGCAAGCACAATGCTGGCGCTGGCCGGGCCGGCCGGCGCCGCCACCGTCAGCATGGCCTTCGGCGACAATCTGCCGCCCTTTATATTAGTGCGCGAGGATGCCGGCATCGAAGTGGAGGTGGTGCGCGCGGCGCTGGCCTACCGCGGCCACGTGCTGCAGGCGCGCTATCTGCCGATGGGCCGCATCCCGCTCACGTTCAAGGCCGGCGGCGTCGACGCCATCATGATGGACGTCGGCGAGGACATGACGCGCCACGGCGGCCACTACGGCGCCGCGCCGGTCATCTACGACAATGTGTTCTACACGCTGGCCAGCCGCAAGATACAGATCCGCAAGCCGCAGGACTTGCAGGGTCGCAGCGTGATTGCCTTTGTCGGCGCGGCCGCGCGCTACCCGGTGTGGCTGCAGCCGCTGGTCCCCGGCCCGGACTATGTCGAGAACAACCGCCAGGAGGCCCAGCCGCAGCTGCTGGCGCTGGGTCGCTACGAGGTGGTGCTGAGCGACCGCAGCATCTTCCAGTACTACACGCGCCTGCTCAAGCAGCGCCAGCCGGGCTTCGTGATGCCGGCGCTGGAGGAACACAGCTTCATCCGCGCCGACCCCAACGACTACCGCCCGGTGTTCCGCAGCGCCGCCATCCGCGACGACTTCAACGCCGGCCTGGCGCAGCTGCACAAGAGCGGCCGCTACCGGGCGATCTACGACAAATACCTGAAGGACTGACGGCGATAGGCAACTCATCGCCGGCTTGGTATGATCTGCATTTCCCAGCGCTACCACCCACGACAGGAGAGATGGATGAATCTGAACGCTATCGGCAAGACCTTGAGCATCGCCGCCTTGCTGGCCGCCGTCGGCGCCGCGCAGGCGCAGGAGGTTGTCCGTCTCGGCAACCTGAAGTTCGCCCACTACGGCGCCGTCTCCTACATCAAGGAGATCGCCCCCAAGTGCGGCATCAAGGTCGAGGAACGGGTGTTCGCCAAGGGACTGGACGTGATGCAGGGGATTATCGCCGGTGAACTCGACGTTGGCACCACCGCCTCGGAGGCGGCCATCTCCGGCCGCGCCAGCGGCGCGCCCATCTTCGTCGTCGCCGGTTTCGCCAAGGGCGGCGCGCGCCTGGTCGGTCGCGCCGACCTGAAGCTGAAAAGCGTCAAGGACCTCAAGGGCAAGAAGGTCGGCGTCACGCGCGGCGGCATCCAGGAAGTGCTGCTGCTGGCCGAGCTGCAACAGGCCGGCCTGTCCGCGTCCGACCAGCCGGGCAAGGACGTGCAGCTGATCTACCTGGCCTACGCCGACCTGAACCAGGCGCTGCTGGGCAAGAACATCGACGCCATGATGAACTCCGAGCCGCAGTCTTCGCAATCGATCAACAAGGGTTACGGCAACGAGATCCTCAAGCCCTACGACACCCCGATCGGCGAGCCGGTCCGCACCATGGTGATGACCGAGAAGTTCTACAAGGAGAAGCGCCCGTTGGCCGAGAAGTTCATGCGCTGCTTCGTCGAAGCCACCAAGACCTTCATCGAGCAGCCGGCCGTGGCCGAGAAGTATGTGCGCGAGACGGTGTTCAAGGGCCAGATCAGCAAGGACGATTTCAATGACGCCATCGGCAATTCGCCGTATTCCTACGACATCACGCCCGAGCACATCCAGATCACCACCGACGTCATGTTCAAGACCGGCGTCGGCCGCATGAGCAAGCCGCCGGCCGCCAAGGAATGGGTCAAGACCGATCTGCTGGACGCCGCCAAGAAAAGCCTGGGTGTCAAGTAAATGGCCAAGTTCAAGCTGAAGGAGGCCGGTGTCGGCCTGATCGTGCCGGCGCTGGTGATCGGCGTCTGGCAGCTGGTGTCGATCAAGGGCTGGGTCAATCCGCAGATGCTGCCGTCGCCGCTGGCGGTGCTGGAACGCTGGATCGCCTATCTGCTGCCGATCCAGCCGTACAGCCCGGAGCAGGGCAGCTGGCTGCTGTGGGCCGTGTCGGGCGAGCTGATCGTCGACGCCCTCGGCAGCCTGTACCGCGTGGTGGTCGGCTTCGCCATCGGCGCGGCGCTGGCGTTGCCGCTGGGCCTGGTGATGGGCGCCAGCCAGACCGTGTACGCCTGGCTCAACCCCCTGATGCAGCTGCTGCGGCCGATTCCGCCGATCGCCTACATCCCCTTGTCTATCCTGTGGTTCGGCCTGGGCAACCCGCCGGCCATCTTCCTGATCGTGCTGGGCGCCTTCTTCCCGGTGCTGATGAACACCATCGCCGGCGTGCGCCAGGTCGACAGCATCTACCTGCGCGCCGCGCGCAACCTCGGCGCCAGCGGCAGCACCATGTTCCTGCGCGTGATCCTGCCGGCCGCCGTGCCGTATATCCTGTCCGGCGTGCGGATCGGCATCGGCACCGCCTTCATCGTGGTGATCGTGTCCGAGATGATCGCCGTGAACAACGGCCTGGGCTTCCGCATCCTGGAGGCGCGCGAGTACTTCTGGTCGGACAAGATCATGGCCGGCATGATCACCATCGGCCTGATCGGCCTGATCATCGACACCGCCGTCAACCAGCTGAACAACCATCTGCTGCGCTGGCACCGCGGCCTGGAGAACTGATGAACCCGTCCCACATCGTCGTATCGAACGTCAGCAAGGTGTTCCAGACCGCCGATCAGCGCCAGCTGGTGGCGCTCAAGGACATCGAGCTGGAAATCCCGCAGGGCCAGTTCGTCTGCCTGCTGGGGCCTTCGGGCTGCGGCAAGTCGACCCTGCTGAACGCGATCGCCGGCTTCGCGCCGCCCAGCTCCGGCCGCATCATCGCCGACGGCAAGGAAGTGACGGCGCCCGGCCCCGAGCGCGGCATGGTGTTCCAGGAATACGCGCTGTTCCCGTGGATGACGGTGGAAAAGAACATCGCCTTCGGCCTGGAAATCAAGGGCATGCCGCAGGCGCAGATCACGGCCAAGGTCGACCAGCTGCTCGGCATGCTGTCGCTGAGCGACTTCAAGCACCGCTTCCCGAAGGACCTGTCGGGCGGCATGCGCCAGCGGGTCGCGATCGCCCGGGTGCTGGCGCTGGACTCGCCGATCATGCTGATGGACGAGCCCTTCGGCGCGCTCGACGCGCTGACGCGCCGCAACCTGCAGGACGAACTGCTGCGCATCTGGGCCGAGCTGAAGAAGACCATCATCTTCGTCACCCACAGCATCGAGGAAGCGATCTACCTGGCCGACCGCATCGTCGTGATGACCTACCGTCCCGGCACCGTCAAGCGCGACCTGATGGTGGAACTGCCGCGCCTGCGCGATCCGGCCTCCGCCGAGTTCAACGCCCTCAAGCGCGAACTGGGCCAACTGGTGATGGAAGAACAGCAACGCCATCACAACGACGAGCTGCGCATGGCAGCCGTCGACTGAGCGATGGTGTAAACTGAAGGACATGCAGACTTCCTTACTCTTCGCAGCCATCGCGCTGTACCTCCTCTGCGCGGTGCTGCCGTCGCGCCGCGCCGTCCTGATTTCCGGCTTGACGGCCGCCGCCTGGCTGCTGCACGGCGCCGGCCTGTGGTCCGAGGTGGCGGGTTTTCCCGGCACCGGCACCAGCGCGGGCTCTATCCGCATCGGCTTCGCCGCCATGCTGTCGTCGGCGCTGTGGGTGTCGGTGGGCGCGTACTGGATAGAAAACCAGAATTTCAGCCTGGACGGCATGCGCCGTCTGGTCATGCCGAACGCGGCGCTGGCGGCCGCCCTGCAGCTGGGCTTCCCCGGCAGCGTGATCCCGCTGGAGGGCAAGTCGCCGCTGTTCGGCTGGCATATCGCCATCGCCACGCTGGCCTACAGCACGCTGACGGTGGCCGCCTTCCACGCGGTGCTGATGGCCTTGCAGGAAAAACGCCTGCACGCCGGCACCGACAGCAAGAGCTTCATGTCCGGCGCGCTGGACCGGCTGCCGGCGCTGCTGACGATGGAAAAACTGTTGTTCCGCATGATAGGTATCGGCTTCGCTTTGCTCAGCCTGACCGTGTTATCGGGTATCGTGTTCTCCGAACAGCTGTTCGGCCAGGCGCTCAAGTGGGATCACAAATCGGTGTTCACGCTGATGTCCTGGGTGCTGTTTGCCGCGCTGCTGGCGGGCCGCCGCTTCCGCGGCTGGCGCGGCAAGACCGCGCTCAGCTTCACGCTGGCCGGTTTCGCCACCTTGTTGCTGGCCTACGTCGGCAGCCGTTTTGTGTTTGAAGTGGTTTTGCATAAGGGTTGGGCATGAGCCGTATTATCTTTTGGTTGGCCTTGGTGTTCCTGGTGATCTTCGCCGTCCGCAGCAAGATCCGCGAGGCGCAGAAGCGCCACCAGCAGCAGTTCCGCGAGCCGCAGCAGCCTGCCGGCGGCGGCGCGCGTTCGAATGAGAAGGTCGTGGCCGAGGCCGAGACCATGCTGCAATGCGCCCATTGCGGCATCTTCTATCCGGCATCGGAATCCGTGCAGGCGCGCGGCCGCGACTATTGCAGCGCGGCCCACGCCACGCTGCCGGCGGCATAAGGCCCCGCGCGTGATCGCGCGCCTGCAAGCCCTGTCGGCCGAATCGCGCGCAACCTTCTGGCGTTCGTTGCAGACGCTCAACGCGACCCGGGTGGTGATCGCGCTGGTGCTGCTGGTCTACCTGAGCTTCGACAACCACGGCCTGCGCGCCTCCGGCCCCTACCTCTACCTGCAAATCTGCCTGATCTACCTGGGCCTGGCGATCATGTTCGCGCTGACGGCGGTGTACTGGCAGCGCCGCTTCCTGTTGCAGCTGCTGTCGCAGATCGCCTGCGACCTGGCCATCATCTCGCTGCTGTATGTGGCCGGCGGCGGCTTGCGCAGCGGCCTGGCCATCCTCTACCTGTTCCCGCTGGCCGGTTCGGCCATCCTGGCGCCGCTGATGCTGTCGCTGTTCTGCGCCGCGCTGGTGGCGCTGTTCATGCTGGCCGAATCGACCTGGCGGGTGTTCATGATGGAGGGCGACCAGCCCTACCTGCAGGCGGGCCTGTTCGGCGCGGCCTTCTTTGCCGCGGTGTTGGTGGTCAACCGCATGGCGGCCAAGTTGATCGGCCAGGAAGAACTGGCGATCCAGCGCGGCGTCGAGATCACCGTGCAGCAGGCCGTGAACCGGCTGGTGATGGCCAACGTCGGCGACGGCATCCTGGTGGTCGATCCCGACGGCCAGGTATTCGCCGGCAATCCGGCGGCGCAGCAGATGCTGGGCATGGTCGGCCCCGAGATGAAGTTCCACCTGTCGGCCGCCGCCGCGCTGGCGCCGCTGGCGCAAGCCTATGCCGAATGGCGCGCCGACGCCGCGCGCAGCACCTCGTATGTCACCATCAAGCCGTATGCCGAGGCGGCGTTGCAGGACGTGACGGCCGCCTGGAGCGCGCGCCGCGACCTGTCCGCGCATCTGAAGGTGCGTTTCGCGGCGGTCAACACGGCCGGCCTGGGCACCGAGCGCAGCGTGATCTTCCTGCAGGACGTGACCGGCATCGAAAACCAGGCGCAGCAACTGAAGCTGGCGTCGATGGGGCGGCTCACCGCCAGCATCGCGCACGAGGTGCGCAATCCGCTGTCGGCCATCGGCCACGCCACCGCGCTGCTGGGCGAGGACCTCGACAGCATGGTCCACCTGCGGCTGCTGAAGATCGTCGGCGACAACGTGGCGCGGGTCAACCGCATGGTCGAGGATATTTTGCAGCTGTCGCGCAAGGTGCAGCCGCACAGCGAACCGCTGGCGCTGGACGTCTTCCTGGCCGAGCTGAAAACCGAATTCGTCGAGACCCACGGCCTGACCCCGGACATCATCGGCGCCTCGGCGCCGGCCGGCACGCTGGTGCGCTTCGACGCGCTGCACCTGCGCGAGGTGGTGCTCAACCTGCTCAACAACGCGGTGCGCTACGCCAGCGGCGGGCCGGACTCGATCCGCATGGAGCTGGTGAACGACAAGGCGCGGCGCATGGAGCTGCACGTGCAGGACGACGGCCCCGGCATCTCGCCCGAGGTGCGCGCCCACCTGTTTGAACCGTTTTACACCACATCCAGCAAGGGCACCGGGCTGGGACTATATCTGGCGCGCGAATTGTGTTTGAATAACGAGGCGCGGCTGGACTACGAATATCGTTTTGATATCAAAGCCAGCCCCGATGGGACTCCCCGCTCGCGCGGGCGATTTGTAATCACCTTCGCCCATCCGGCGCAGACGTAGAAAGGCTGTTCGATGAGTGCTAGAGGTTCCCAACGCGCGCCTCGCGTGCTGGTGGTCGACGACGAGGCCGACCTGCGCGAGCTGCTGGAACTGACCCTGCTGAAAATGGGCTTGGACGTCGACAGCGCCGCCACGCTGGCGCAGGCGCGCGGCCTGCTGGCCACGCCGGAACGCGAGTACCAGCTGGTGCTGACCGACATGCGCCTGCCCGACGGCCTGGGGCTGGAGCTGGTGCGCGAAGTGAGCGCCGCCTACAAGAACACGCCGATCGCGGTGGTGACGGCTTTCGGCAGCGCCGACAACGCCGTCATCGCGCTCAAGGCCGGCGCCTTCGACTACATCTCCAAGCCGGTGGCGCTGGACCAGTTGCGGGTGATGGTGCAGTCGGCGCTGCGGCTGAACGCCGAGCCGCCGCCGGGTGAAGCGCCCAGCGACGAACCGCCGGCCAGCCGGCTGAAGGGCGAATCGGCCGTGATCCAGGCGCTGCGCGCGCAGATCGCGCGGCTGGCGCGTTCGATGGCGCCGATCGCCATCAACGGCGAATCGGGCAGCGGCAAGGAGCTGGCCGCGCGCGAGATCCACGCCCAGAGTTCGCGCAACGGCAAACCTTTCATCGCCGTCAACTGCGGCGCCATTCCGGAGGCGCTGATGGAGGCCGAGTTCTTCGGCTACCGCAAGGGCGCCTTCACCGGCGCGGCCGATGAGCGGGACGGCTTCTTCCAGGCGGCCAACGGCGGCACCTTGATGCTCGACGAGGTGGCCGACCTGCCGCTGGCGATGCAGGTCAAGCTGCTGCGGGCGATCCAGGAGCGGCGCGTGCGCAAGATCGGCGCCACCGCCGAGGAGCCGGTCGACGCGCGGATTATCAGCGCCACCCACAAGAACCTGGCGCAGTGCGTGGAGCAGGGCAGCTTCCGCCAGGACCTGTTCTACCGCCTGAACGTGATTGAACTGAGCCTGCCGCCGCTGCGCGAACGGCTCGACGACCTGGCCGTGCTGACCGGCGCCATCCTCGACCGGCTGGGCACCTTCGAACACCAGGTGCGGCTGGGCGAGGGCGTGCTCGAGGCGCTGCGCGGCTACTCCTTTCCCGGCAATGTGCGCGAGCTGGAAAACATCCTGGAGCGGGCGCTGGCCTTCGCCAACGACGGCGTGATCGAAGTGGCCGACCTGGCGCTGAAGGGCGCGCGCATGGTCGAAGCGATCGTGCCGCTGCCGACGCCGGCGTTGCCGCTGTCGACTTTGAACCTGGCCGCCACCGAGGCCGCCGCGCTGGGCGTGGCGCCTATGCCGTCGCCGCCGCCGCCGGCCGAGCCGGCGCCGCCCGCCGCCGGCACGCCGCCGCTGCCGCATCTCGATGCGCTGCCCAGCAGCCTGCCCGACTACCTGAACCAGATCGAGCGCGACATCATCCTGCGGGCGCTGGCGCAGACCCAGTTCAACCGCACCCAGGCCGCCCAGCTGTTGGGCATCAGCTTCCGCCAGCTGCGCTACCAGATGCAGAAGCTGAACATCCAGGAGCCGGAGGCGTGACGCCGCCGGCACTGGGCGCGGACGGCTGGTGGCTGCCGGCGCTGCGCTACGACAGCCCGCATGCCGACTGCCGTCCCGACCCGGCCGACATCACGCTGCTGGTGATCCACAACATCTCGCTGCCGGGCGGTTGTTTCGGCGGTCCGCACGTGTCCGACCTGTTCAGCGGCCGCTTGGACTATAATACTGACCCCTCGTTCGCCGACCTGCGAGGGTTGAAAGTGTCGAGCCACTTCTTCATCCGTCGTGACGGCCGCGTGCTGCAGTATGTTTCTGCCAACGAGAGGGCCTGGCACGCGGGGCTGTCGTCCTTCCGGGGACGGGAGAAGTGCAACGACTATTCGATCGGCGTGGAGCTGGAGGGCACCGACGACAGCGGCTTCGAACCGGCCCAATACGAAGCGCTGGCGGCGCTGACCCTGGCGCTGCAAACGCGCTATCCGCTGACCGATGTGCAGGGCCATGAACACATCGCGCCGGGCCGGAAAACCGACCCCGGACCGTTGTTCGATTGGGAATGGTATCGGAAAAGCTGGCAGACTTTGCTTAATCAAAAGGCACCGACTGAGCTCGCGTTAGTGGGCGCTAGCGCCGGACTACGCTTCGCAAAAGGGCTTTCGCAAAGTCAATAGAAAAATTGCCGTTTAAGGCAAAATTTCCACTTGTCTTACCCTTACCTGACCACTACAATCAGTGTATCGATTCACACCAATCACTAGATATAGTAGTTCTCATGACACTGGTTCTTAAACTATTTACAAGCCGACAAGGCCAGTTCACCACCCATTTTATTGCAGTCTAACCAGCCAGGCAGGTTTGGCCGGTCGCTTCATTTTGGCCTTTTTTTATACAACATTACGTCGCGCAGCACTGACTGCACGCTGTTATCGGGGAGCTTAAATGCAATCTACTCAAGACATCACCATCAATCCAGCGCTGGTACCAGCAGCCGCTGCGAGCACCGCCAGCAGCCCGGTCACGGCCGCCAGCGACCTCGGTGACTACCGCATCATCCGCCGTAACGGCGCGGTCGTCGCGTTTGAACCGTCGAAAATCGCCATCGCCGTGACCAAGGCCTTTTTGGCCGTTAACGGCGGCCAGGGCGCAGCTTCGGCGCGCGTGCGCGAATTGGTAGAACAGCTGACCGCCAGCGTGGTCACCGCGCTGGTGCGCCGCCAGCCATCGGGCGGCACCTTCCACATCGAAGACGTGCAAGACCAGGTTGAACTGGCGCTGATGCGCTCCGGCGAACACGATGTCGCCCGCGCCTACGTGCTGTATCGCGCCAAGCATATGGAAGAGCGCCGCGCCGCCAAGGAAGCGCAAGGCGCCTCCGCCGCGATCGACGCGCCGCAAATCCACGTGGTCGAAAACGGCGAGCGCAAGCTGCTGGACATGAGCCGCGTCACCGGCCTGATTAACGCCGCCTGCATCGGCCTGGAAAAGCACGTCGACGCCGACGCCATCCTGGCCGAGACGCTGAAGAACCTGTACGACGGCGTGCCGGTCGAAGAGCTGCACAAGTCCGCCATCCTGGCCGCCCGCGCGCTGATGGAAAAAGATCCGGCCTACTCGCAAGTGACGGCCCGCATCCTGCTGCACACGATCCGCAAGGAAGTCTTCGGCAAGGAAGTCGCGCAGGGCGCCGCCGCCGCCGAATACGTGACCTACTTCCCGCAATACATCGCCAAGGGCATCACCAACGAACTGCTGGACGTCAAACTGGCCGAGTTCGACCTGGCCCGCCTGTCGAAGGCGCTGGTCGCCGACCGCGACCTGCAGTTCGGCTATATCGGCCTGCAAACCCTGTACGACCGCTACTTCCTGCACGTCCGTGACGTCCGCATTGAAATGCCGCAGGCCTTCTACATGCGCGTCGCCATGGGCCTGGCCCTGAACGAGTCCGACCGCGAAGCGCGCGCCATCGAGTTCTACAACCTGCTGTCGACCTTCGACTTCATGAGCTCCACGCCGACGCTGTTCAACTCGGGCACCCTGCGTTCGCAGCTGTCGTCGTGCTACCTGACCACCGTGTCGGACGACCTGGAAGGCATCTACGACGCCATCAAGGAAAACGCGCTGCTGGCCAAGTTCGCCGGCGGCCTGGGTAACGACTGGACCCCGGTGCGCGCACTGGGCGCCCACATCAAGGGCACCAACGGCAAATCGCAAGGCGTGGTGCCGTTCCTGAAAGTGGTCAACGACACCGCCGTCGCGGTCAACCAGGGCGGCAAGCGCAAGGGCGCGGTCTGCGCCTACCTGGAAACCTGGCACATGGACATCGAAGAGTTCCTGGACCTGCGCAAGAACACCGGCGACGACCGCCGCCGCACCCACGACATGAACACCGCCAACTGGATTCCGGACATGTTCATGAAGCGCGTGATGGAAAAAGGCGACTGGACCCTGTTCTCGCCATCGGACTGCCCGGACCTGCACGACCTGGTCGGCAAGGCCTTCGAAAAAGCCTACCTGGGCTACGAAGCCAAGGCCGCCGCCGGCGAAATCCGCGTGTTCAAGAAGATCGCCGCGCTGGACCTGTGGCGCAAGATGCTGTCGATGCTGTTCGAAACCGGCCACCCATGGATCACCTTCAAGGACCCATGCAACATCCGTTCGCCACAGTCGCACGTGGGCATGGTCCACAGCTCCAACCTGTGCACCGAGATCACGTTGAACACCGGCCCTGACGAAATCGCCGTCTGCAACCTCGGTTCGGTCAACATGCCAGCCCATATGAAAGAAGGCAAGCTCGATCACGTCAAGCTGAAGAAGACCATCCGCACCGCGATGCGCATGCTGGATAACGTGATCGACATCAATTACTACGCCGTCGACAAAGCGCGCAACGCCAATATGCGTCACCGTCCGGTGGGCCTGGGCGTGATGGGCTTCCAGGACTGCCTGCACATGATGCGCATTCCGTTCTCGTCGAACGAAGCCGTGTCCTTCGCCGACACCTCGATGGAAGCGGTGTGCTACTACGCCTACCTGGCGTCGACCGAACTGGCCGAAGAACGCGGCCACTATCAGTCGTACAAAGGCTCGCTGTGGGACCGCGGCATCCTGCCGCAGGACTCGATCAAGCTGCTGGCCGACGAACGCGGCGGCTATCTGGAGCAGGATACCTCCGCCGCCATGGACTGGACCCCGGTGCGCGACCGCATCAAGAAGTTCGGCATGCGTAACTCGAACTGCGTGGCGATCGCTCCGACCGCGACCATTTCGAATATCATTGGCGTGTCGGCCTGCATCGAACCGACCTTCCAGAACCTGTACGTGAAGTCCAACCTGTCGGGCGAGTTCACCGAGATCAACGCCTACCTGGTGCGCGACCTGAAGGCGCGCGACCTGTGGGACGAGGTGATGATCTCCGACCTGAAGTACTTCGACGGCTCGCTGGCCAAGATCGACCGCATCCCGCAAGACCTGCGTGACATTTATGCAACCGCGTTCGAAGTCTCGCCGACCTGGCTGGTGGAAGCCGCATCGCGCCGCCAGAAGTGGATCGACCAGGCGCAGTCGCTGAACATCTACATGGCCGGCGCCTCGGGCAAGAAGCTGGACGAGACCTACAAGCTGGCATGGCTGCGTGGCCTGAAAACCACCTACTACCTGCGCACCATCGCCGCCACCCACATGGAGAAATCGACCTCCAAGACCGGCGCGTTGAACGCGGTGGCGGTGGACGGCGGCATGTCGGCCAGCGCGATGTCGGCGGCCGGTCCGGCGACGGCGGCCCTGGCCGGTTCGGCGGCATCGGCATCGTCGGTGGCGCAAGCCGAAGCCGACGGCGCGGCCTGCTACCTGCGTCCGGGCGACGACGGCTTCGAGGAATGCGAAGCTTGCCAATAAGCTGCCAGTAAAATCGTACTAATATAGAGAGTGAACCGTCCCGGCCCGTCCGGGCGGTTCTTTTTACACCGAATTCAGAAGGAAACCACCATGTCGCTGTCCTGGGACGAAGAGGCCGCATCGGCCGCACCGCAAGCTGTCAATCCTGCCGTACTGGCTACCGGCGAAGCCAATGCCGAGCAAGTCGCGCGTCGCGTCAATGCCGACGACAAGCGCATCATCAACGGCAAAACCGACGTCAACCAGCTGGTGCCGTTCAAGTACAAGTGGGCGTGGGACAAATACCTGGCCGGCTGCGCCAACCACTGGATGCCGCAGGAAGTGAACATGCAGCGCGATATCGAGCTGTGGAAGAACCCCAACGGCCTGACCGAAGACGAGCGTCGTCTGGTCAAGCGCAACCTGGGCTTCTTCGTCACCGCCGACTCGCTGGCCGCCAACAACATCGTGCTGGGCACCTACCGCCACATCACCGCCCCCGAGTGCCGCCAGTACCTGCTGCGCCAGGCCTTCGAAGAGGCGATCCACACCCACGCCTACCAGTACATCGTCGAGTCGCTGGGCCTGGACGAGGCGGAGATCTTCAACGCCTACAACGAAGTGAAGTCGATCCGCGACAAGGACGAGTTCCTGATCCCGTTCATCAACACGCTGACCGACCCGGCCTTCACCACCGGCACCGTGCACAACGACCAGCAGCTGCTGAAGTCGCTGATCGTGTTCGCCTGCCTGATGGAAGGCCTGTTCTTCTACGTCGGCTTCACCCAGATCCTGGCGCTGGGCCGCCAGAACAAGATGATGGGCGCCGCCGAGCAGTACCAGTACATCCTGCGCGACGAGTCGATGCATTGCAACTTCGGCATCGATCTGATCAACACGATCAAGATGGAGAACCCGCTGCTGTGGACGCCGGCGTTCAAGGAAGAGATCAAGCAGCTGTTCCTGAAGGCCGTGGACCTGGAGTACGCCTACGCCGAAGACACCATGCCACGCGGCGTGCTGGGCCTGAACGCGACCATGTTCAAGGGCTACCTGCGCTTCATCGCCAACCGCCGCGCCACCCAGATCGGCCTGGAGACGCTGTTCGAGCAGGAAGAGAACCCGTTCCCATGGATGAGCGAGATGATCGACCTGAAGAAGGAACGCAACTTCTTCGAGACCCGCGTCATCGAATACCAGACCGGCGGCGCGCTGAACTGGGATTAAACGCCCGACGGCTGCGGCCATCAAAAAACGGACTCCTCGGAGTCCGTTTTTTTATGCGCGCTTAGAAGTTCAGCGTGACGACCCCCTCGCTGCTGCTGCGCAGCGTGGCGCTGCCGTCGCTGGCTTCCGTCAGCTGGAAGCGGGTGCCGCCGGCCACCGTGGTGGTCAGCAGGGCATAGGCCGCATTCGGCTTCAGGCCGGTGGCCAGGATGGACGGCTGGCTCAGGTCGGCCACGAAGGACAAGCTGGCCGCCGGCGCGCTGTTACGGTTGAACAGGATCACGGTGCTGGTGCCCAGCCGCACGGCTTCGGTGTCGCTATCGGCCACCAGACGCTGGGCGGACGGCATGGCGGACAGGCCGCTGCCGTTGTCGTTGTCGGCCACGCCGATGACATGCAGGAAGTATTGCGGCACATTGGCCTGCGAGGCGGCGCCGCCGACCTCCAGACGCCAGGCGCCGAAGTCCGCCTTGGCGACCTTGGAGTTGTCGGCGTCGGTCGTCGGCGCATAATTGCGCCAGACGGCGCCGCCGGACCGGGTGTCGCGCACGGTATAGCGGCAATCGTTGGCCATGCCGCCGTCGTTGCCGGTGACCTGGCTCACCTGCGGGCAGCTGGCCGAGGTGCCGCCCACTTTGAGGACGGTGGCGTTTTCCGGCAGCAGCGTCTGGATGGTGGCCATGCCGCCCCCGTTGCGGACGGTGAGCTGGCGCGGCGCGCCGGCGGCGAAGCCCAGCTGGTAGCGGCCGCTGCCCTGATGGGGGGCGCCGACCGCCGCCGCCGGTTCATTCGTCATGTGCAGCAGAAAGGTGGTTTCCAGCCCGCTCGCGGCAGGACGTACGGTGTCGAACACCACCGTGACAGGGGCGCCCCAGAATGGGCTGGATGGCAGGAAGATCAGGCTGCGCAGGAAGCCGCTGGCCTGATCCAGCTTCACGCTCGAATAGCCTTTGCTGGCATTGCCGCGCACATAGGTGTAGCGCGGGTCGTACTCGTAGTTGACGATGCCGTCCTGGTAGTTAATGCCGCCGGGCTGGATGTCGCCCAGCGTCGGGTACATCGTTTCCCGGGTCGGATACCACTGGCCGCCGTCGTTGCTATACAAATTGTCATAGCGCTTGAACTGTTCATCCGCCTTGAAGACCGTGATCGTGTTGTGGGCGATGGTGCGGGTGTAGTAGTTGAAGCGGTGCTGTGATGTATAGGTGTCGTAGGCGCCGGAGTCGAGCAGCAGCGGCGCTTTGTAGTACAGGTTGAAGCTGTTCTGGTCGAAGTGCTGGTGATTGTCGCTGGAGAAGTTCGACGCCTTGAAGTCGAGCACGGTGGCATTGGCGTAGTCCCAGCGGTCGCGCGCGACCACCAGTCCTCCCACGCGGAAGTGGCGCGACAGCGGCAGCGTGGAGATATCGCCCACCGGCGCGCTGTTCGCCTGCGGGAAGTAGAGCAGTTCCAGCAGATTGCTGGTTTGGGTGGCACGGCTGCCCTGGATCTGCTGCCGGTAGAACGCTTGCGCGATGCCGTCGCCGGCCTGGCTTGCCGCCATCAAGGCCAGCTTGGCGACCGCGATGTGGTTGCCGGTCAAATCGAAATTATCGCCCCGCGCCGGGTAACTCAGGTTGCTGCGCAGGCCGTAAATATACGGGTAGATCATTTTATTTTGCCACTCGCCCTGGAAAACCGCGGGACTGGAGCCGGTGTCGAAGGCGCTGCGCCACAACTGCAGGGTTGCGGCCAGGTTGCCTTCCAGGCTGTAGCCAAAGCCCATCTGGTGGCCGCCGTCGACGGATACTTGCGCCTTCGCCGGCCAGAAACCCTGGTCGAAATGCGCGTACAGGGTGTCGATCAGCGGCAGCACTTCCGGATATTCGGCCGCGATGGCGAGCACGCCGAAGGCTGTGCTGCTGATGTCGCTGATCTGGTGGCCGCCTATATAGTAGGGCGCCAGCGAGGGCACGTGCGGATTCGCATTGCGGTTCCAGTTCCGGTAGTCGTAGATCGGCTTGACGGCGCAGTCGACCACCGGATCGCTGGCGGGACGGATATTCACAATGGCTGTGCCGTGGTCGTCGGTCTTGTAATCGCACAGGTAATTGCTCAAGTCCGCCTGGGTGTCGCCGGACTGGATCGTCTTCTTGATAATGGTCGGGATCAGCGAGCGATAGACCGGCGTGCCGCTCGATGGGGTGTCGTCCAATTCGTTATACAGCCAGTCGTAGATGATGCCGAGCGCCGCCACCCTGCCGCCCATCGCGTACTCGCCGCCGGCGTTGACGGGCACTTGGGTGATCAGGTCGATGTATTTGCGGGCGGCGTCCAGGTACTTCCTGTCGCCGCCCAGCTTGTAGGCGAGCGCGAGCTGTTCGGCAATCTGGAAGATCGAATCCTGATTTCCTTTGGCGACATCGCACGTAGACGGCTCCGCCGCAGGCGTCGCCGTCGGCGCGCAAGCGGCCAGCGTGTTCCGGTAGTTGTCGACGTTGGCGATGAAGTCGCGCCAGCTCATGGCCATCATGCCCAGATCGTCTTCCTGATGGTCGAAGACGGCCGCTCCCTGCAGGTCCCGCACCTGGAACTTGCCGACTTGCTCTCCATGGCGCGCGCCGATTTCAAAGACTTGCTCGTTGGCCTCCCAATGTTCGGCCGGGCTGCCGACCATCCCCTTCCACTTCATGGTTATGGGCGCGCCGTGGTCGATGGCATAGCTGGCTTGGCGCTTCGCGCTGTCCCAGTTCAGCGCGATGTGAACTTTTGTATCCCGGGGTAGTGTAATGACGGTGTCGGCGACCCAGTAGCCGTCGACCGAAGCGACCTTCTTTTGCTGCAATCCGATCTGGAGACCAATGTAGCCATTGCCGTCGCTGCCATCCGCATGCCGGATAAGGATGCTGTTGCGGGTGCCGCCGACGGCGCCGAAAATGGCGTCGTCCTTCTGATCGAAAGGTCCCTTCGCGCGCGGCGTCCAATCGAACTCGATGGTGCCGCCAGCTGCGGGGAAGTTGGCTGGCGCGATCGGCAGCCGGGTTTTCAAGCCGTCGAACCGGGCCTGGTTGACCATCAGGTGTGGATGGCCGGTGGTCAACGGCGCCGGTAATTGCGCGTGGCCGAAAGCGGCGGCCAGGCAAGCGCTCAGGCCTAGCCAGCGTAAGTGCCGCAAGTGATATGACATGGATGCTCCGTGTGGTGAAGTGGAATAGGGTGGATGCTTTTTTTACAACTCGCGCAGACTAACATCAATCAACCGCCTCCACAATTCCGTCCCGCGCCAGCCGTTTGCTATCGGCGGCGATGGCGGGGCTGATGGCCTTGATCGTGGCGCTGCGGATCGCGGTCGCAGCTCATCGGCCACGAATATTTTTTGGCGTGGTCGTCGCAGATGTTGAAGACCGCATTGAAGACGCCGCGATCGCATACCAGATCGGCGGCGCAAGTGACTAGGCCAACGCTATGACGGAGGCGACCAGGTTGTGCAGCGCATGGATCGCCGTGACGATGACGAATGCACGTCCCTTGCCCTGGTCGACCAGGCTGACGTAAGCCAGTCCAAGCGCGATCCCGCAGGGAATGCCTGCCGCCAGTACGGTGGACATTGCAGCGATAGCAGTTGGCACACGGCGCCCATGAGGAGAGATCCGAGCGTGCTGGCGGCGGCGAAGGCCGCAATGAAGATGAATGCCCCGCGCTGCGCGTAAAGGCGTTTGCTTTGGTGGAGCAGCTGGTCGAAGAGGTTCAAGTGTTTGCGTCGGCGGATGCTGAACCGGCGGCGATTGTCGCATAGCCAACAATGCGCTGTCGAGCGTATGTCTAACCGGATCCGCGCGACACCGGCTCATAGCGCAGCAGCGACTGGCCGCCGCTATTCAATAGCGTAAACAATCGTAGCGGCTGATCAGTACCGCCGCCGATTTCCATCCGAGGCTGCGTACTCGCAGCGCGGCCGCGAGATGGTGAACGCCATCGACCGCGCGTGCGAGAACAGCGTCGCCGAGTTGACGGCCGATAGGCGCGTGGCCGAACGACGTGACCGATGGTGCTTGATGAAGCGCTTCGCCGGCGACATGAACGTGCCGCAAAAATGACGACGAGCGATGCGCGTGATCCGATCGCGCGCCGCGTCGCGCATGCGCGCGCGATGCGCGAACAGCGCCGCGATCCGCATCGCAGCGCATCAGCAGTGGCGTGCACCGCTGTATTGTGCTTGCCATTCGCCGCACTCTGTCTCATAATCGCGACGAAATTAAAACAGTGAGTAGCGGCGGCGCGCAAGCGATGCGCAAGCGCTCTCGAATTCGGAAGTGGGTGGCGCAGTTTTTTCGCCGGCGACGGCAGCGTCGCAGAAACCCAGACGGCACAAGGCGCGCTTTGAATCGCACCTTTTTCGCGCGACACCGCGAACGTTTTTTTCGAACTCGATAGAGCGCGCACATCGCCACGCGACGACGCAAGCGGGCATGCGGAATCGGCATGCGCATGTGAGTTGAAGCGCTTAACGCGAAAAAAAGCGCGTGAATATCTATCGTGCTGGTTGCGCACCGACAAGGTTTTCGTGTACTTTACGAGATTGAAAAGACGTGTTTTGAAGTGCGCAGAATTTTGCAGTCACACACGCCGCAGAGATGATCGCGATACGGGATACAGATTCACACAGATATGCACAAGACCACACCGTTTTTATTTAGCCGTCTTGCCTGATTAGGTTCGGGCTGGGCGGTTTTTTGTTTGAAAACGAAAACCGTGTGGGGCTGCGACGTAGGTCCATGGAGCTGAGTACACGCCCGACCACCCGCAAAACGTCGCAACAAGATTTTGTACCTGAGCGCCGACCGGCCACGGACGGCGACCAGGTTGATGGCTGAAGTGCTGCACTCGTGAGGGGTTGCAGCAGTTCAGCTGGTGCCGAATTCATTAGCGCAAACCGTCGTTCGTTTGTGCCGATGAATAATTCGCCTGGCCTAATTCCGGGCCGGACGGGTTTAAATCTTGTAATGAATTTTTCCCATCCCCGATGAAGGAGAACTAAAAATGGCAACAGCCGCAAAGAAACCAGCAGCAAAGAAACCGGCAGCTAAAGCCGCCGCCCCAGCGAAGAAGCCTGTCGCAGCGAAAGCCGCCGCCAAGCCAGCAGCAAAAGCTGCCGCCAAACCAGCCGCTAAACCAGCTGTGAAAAAAGCCGCTGCCAAGCCAGTCGCGAAAAAAGCAGTCGCTAAACCAGCAGCCAAGCCAGCAGCAAAAGCAGCAGCTAAACCAGCAGTGAAAAAAGCTGTCGCCAAGCCAGTCGCTAAAAAAGCCGCAGCCAAGCCAGCCGCTAAACCAGCAGCGAAAAAAGCAGCAGCCAAGCCAGCAGCGAAAAAAGTAGCGGCTAAACCAGCAGCGAAAAAAGTCGTCGCCAAAGGCTCGACTGCGAAGTCGAGCGCTAAACCAGCAGCGAAAAAAGTAGCAGCCAAGCCAGCAGCGAAGAAAGTCGCCGCCAAGCCAGCAGCGAAAAAAGTCGTCGCCAAAGCCGCCGCCAAGCCAGCAGCTAAAAAAGCAGCAGCCAAGCCAGCCGCTAAACCAGCAGCAAAAAAAGCGGCAGCCAAGCCAGCAGCGAAAAAAGTAGCCGCTAAACCAGCAGCGAAAAAAGTCGCCGCCAAACCGGCCGCCAAGCCAGCCGCTAAAGCAGCAGCCAAGCCAGCAGCTAAAAAAGCTGTCGCCAAAAAACCAGTGGTAAAAGCAGCAGCCAAACCGGCTGCAAAGGCCGCGGCTAAGCCAGCAGCAAAAAAGCCGGTTAAAGCGGCCGCTAAGCCAGCAGCTAAAAAGCCAGTCGCCAAGAAGGCCGCCGCTAAACCGGTAGCCGCTCCGGCCGCAGCTCCAGTAGTGGCAGCCGCCGCTCCTGCCGCTGCCAAGCCAGTCGCGAAAAAAGCTGCGCCTAAAAAGGCTGCTGCACCGAAGAAGGAAGCTGTCGCCAAGCCAGCCGCTCCAGCTCCGGCCGCCGCTCCTGCAGCAAAAACCGTGTTGGCACCGGCCGCAGCTTGGCCGTTCCCAACCAGCACCCGTCCTAGCTAATTAAATAGCTTGGATGCCTGCTGAGGCAATGGGCCGCTGTGTGAGACAATCACACAGCGGCTTTTTTTTGGAGGGGACTCGTGCTCAGTATCGTTAAGTTGATTGTCGACGCCATCGCCACCCTGTTGGGCGGGGCTTTATTGTTACGTTTCTGGATGCAAGCGATCCGTGTCCGCCCGCCGGCATCGGTGGCCCAATTTACCTTCCAGCTGTCGGACTGGCTGGTGCGCCCGCTGCGCCGCATCGTGCCCGGTGTGGGCGGCTATGACTGGGCCAGCCTGATCGGCGCCTTCCTGATCGTGCTGCTGGCCACCTCGGTGATGTATCTGGCCGGCTGGACCACGCCGCTGGTGCTGCTGATGGCCTTCCAGCGCTTCCTGGAGTGGATTTTGTACGGCTTCATGGCCTTGCTGGTGATCGAGGCGATCTTCAGCTGGGTGAACCCGCATGCGCCGCTGGCGCCGTTCGTGCGCGCGCTCAACGAGCCGCTGCTGCGGCCGCTGCGCCGCGTGGTGCCGCTGGTCGGCAACCTGGACCTGTCGCTGCTGGTGGCGCTGATCCTGCTGCAGATCGCGCTGCTGGTGCTGGGCATGCTGTTCAGCGGACGCTGACCCGTCCTTCAAGTAAAAAGCCCCGTCGGCCTGAACGCGCTCAAGATCGCGCTCAGTGCAGACGGGGCTTTTTTTTCGCGCGCCTACAGCGCGCCGTACTGATCAGTAGCGGTAGCCGAAGGCGGCTTCGAAGCGGTCGGCGATCTCGGCGGCCGTCAGCGAGTGGTTCTGCGCGCCTTTGCTGGCGATCTTGATCGCGCCCAGCAGGCTGGCCAGGCGGCCGGTGGTTTCCCACTTCCAGCCCTTGGTGATGCCGAACAGCAGGCCGGCGCGGTAGGCGTCGCCGCAGCCGGTCGGGTCGATCGCCGCTGCCACCGGCACGGCCGGGATCTCGATGCGCTGGCCGCCGGTGTAAATTTCCGAACCCTTTTCGCCGCGGGTGATGATCAGCGCTTCCAGGCGGCTGGCGATGTCCGGCACGGTCAGGCCGGTGCGGTCCATCAGTAGTTCGATCTCGTAGTCGTTGGCGGTGACGTAGGTGGCCTGGTTGATGAACTCGATCAGCTCTTCACCGCTGAACATCGGCAGTTGCTGGCCCGGATCGAAGATGAACGGGATCTGCAGCTTGGCCAGGTCGACCGCGTGCTTCTTCATGCCCAGGTGGCCGTCCGGCGAGATGATGGCGAGCGCGGCAGGACCAGCCTTGGCGACGTCGTTCTCGTGCGCGTAGGACATGGCGCCAGGGTGGAAGGCGTTGATCTGGTTGTTGTCTTCATCGGCGGTGACGAAGCACTGGGCGTTGTAGGCTTCCTGCTTGATCAGGATGTTCTCGGTGGACAGGCCCAGCTTGCGGAAGCGCTCCATGTAGGCGCTGTTGTCCTGGCCCATCACGCCGACGATGCGCGGCTCGCCGCCCAGCATCTGCAGGTTGTAGGCGATGTTGGGCGCGCAGCCGCCGAACTCGGTGCGCATGGTCGGCGCCAGGAAGGAGACGTTGACCTTGTGCAGCTGGTCGGCCAGCAGGATGCTGTCGAAGCGGCCGGGGAATTGCAGGATGGTGTCGATGGCGATCGAGCCACAAATCAAAGAGGTCTGGGTCATGATAGGTCTTTAAGGATAGAAGACTGCGATGTGATAGCCGGATGCTTTCAGCTGGCTCAATTCGAAGTACAGTTTGACAGATTGTTCGGTGTGCGGGGCAAAGCCTTTGTCGAGCGCGACGTCGGCGCCCAGGTAGTCGCGCGGCGTGAACACGCGGCGCAACACGGCCTTGTCGCTGGCGTCGTCGAGCACCAGTTCGATGTGCGGCCACGCTTGCGCGGTGGCGCTCTGGTTGCGCAGCTGGGTGGCGAAGGAGAAGGTGGTCTCGCTCAGGGTTTGCAGCTCGCCCTGTTCGATGCCGAGGTCGTCGATCTGCGCCGGCAGTTCGATCTTGCAGCCGAGCGCGTTGCAGGCGGCCGTCAGCGCCGGCTTGAGCGGCGGCAGCGCGGCGGCGATCTGGTTGCGGAAGGTGGTCAGGCCCTGGGCCGCCAGGGTCGCCAGCAGCAGCAGCGTGCCCAGGCTCATGGCGATGGTCGCGGCCTTGCCGAACTTCTGGCGGCGGCGGTCGCGCTTGATGAAGCCGGGTTCCTCGGCGGCGTCTTCGGCGGCGGCTTCTTCGGTGACGGGCTCGTCCGGCAGGAGCGCGTGCGCGTGGACGGCCTGGACCTGGGCTTCGGCCAGGCCGGCGGAGGACAGCTGCACCAGCGCCTCTTCGTCAACTTCGTCGAGCTCGTTGAAGCGCTCGGCCTCGCTGATGGCGGCGGCGGCGGCCGGCGCTGCGTCCAGCGTCGGCTCGCGGCGCTGGTCGGCCAGCATGGAGGTGAAGGCGATCGGCGAGGATTCGGGCTCGGCGGCATCGTGCTCGATGACGGCCAGTTCGGCTTCCAGCGCGGCGTCCAGTTCCTCATCCGATATGGCTTCGATGCTGAGCGCGTTTTCGAACGGCTCGGCATGGGGTTCGGCATCCCAGTGCGGTTCCTGGGTTGCGGATAGAGCGGGCTCAGGCTCAGGCGCAGGCGCAGGTTCAGCGTCCGGCTCCACGTCCAGGTCGAGGTCCAGCGCGGCCTCCACGGCGGCTGGCAGGTCGGGCGGCTCGGCCGGCAAGGCCAGCGGGCTGGTGGCGATCGCTTCGTCGTCGTAGCGGCCGTCGTCGTCGGGCTGGCCGGCGTCGGCCGGCGGTTCGGGCTCGACGGCGGCGGGCGCGTCGGCATGCGCGAGCGCTTCGGCCGCGTCCATCGCGGTGTCGAGCTCGAGCGTGTAGATGGGTTCGGCGGTGTCGCTGCCCAGCACTTCGGCGGCGCGGGTATCCAGCGCGGCCATCTTCTGGTCGAAGGGCTTGGTGTCAGGCAGCAGAGAGGGGGAAGGGGAGGGCGCCGGGGGCGCCGCGGCGAGCGGCTCCAGCAGGGCCGCGTTGCCGTCAAAGACTTCATTACAGGAGCCACAGCGCACTATGCCCCCACGTAATTTCAACTGGTCATGGGCGACCCGAAATATCGTGTTGCAGTGGGGGCATTTGGTGGCGAGCGCCATTGCTGTGGTTAGCGTGCCGCGGGAACCACATCGCTGCCGAGACGGCCGTGCAGCGCCACCCAGCCGTCTTGCTCAGCCCACACGCCCAGCTTGATGAACGGGGCGTAGGCGGCGGCCACTTCCTCGGCCTGGCGCGCCAGCACGCCGGACAGGATCAGCGCGCCGCCGTCGGCCACGCGGCCCGACAGCATCGGCGCCATCAGTTTCAGCGGGCTCGACAGGATGTTGGCGACCACGATGTCGAAACGTTGCGTGGCGTGCTTCGATTGCGCGAAGGTGTCCGGCAGGAAGTACTCGATCTCGCACTTGTTGCGCACCGCGTTGTCGGCCGCCGATTCGATCGCCTGCGGATCGATGTCCACGCCGACCACTTCGCCGGCGCCGACCTTCTTGGCCACCATGGCCAGAATGCCGGAACCGCAACCGTAGTCGAGCACGGTCTTGCCCGGCGCCGGATTCGCTTCCAGCCACTCCATGCACAGACGGGTGGTCGGGTGCGAGCCGGTGCCGAAGGCCAGGCCGGGATCCAGTTCCAGGATCAGGCCGTTGGCGTCCGGCGCTTCGTGCCAGCTCGGCACGACCCAGATGTTCTTGCCGATGTGGATGGGCGCGAACTGCGACTGCGTCAGACGCACCCAGTCCTGCTCTTCCACCTTGCGGGTGGTGAACTTCGGCAAGGTGGTCAGGCCGACCTGGCCGGCGGCGGCCGCCACGATCACGGCCTGGTCGTCGTCTTCGTTGGTCAGGGCGACCACGCGGCTGTGATCCCACGCCGCTTCGGTCGGTTCCATGCCCGGCTCGCCGAACAGCGGACGTTCCGCGTCGGTGCCTTCGTCCGCGTCTTCCACGGACACCGACAGCGCGCCCACGTCCATCAGGGCTTCCGACAGTGCTTCCGCGTGGTCGCGGGCGATTTCGATGACGATTTCAGTCCAGCTCATTATTGTGGCGCCTTGTTACTCAAACTCAGTTTATGCAGGTCTGGCATGTCTGCCAGCTTTTGTTCCAGGTAATGGATGTTGGTGCCGCCTTCGATGAAGCGGGCGTCGACCATCAGCTCGCGGTGCAGCGGGATGTTGGTCTGGATGCCCTCGACCACCATTTCCGACAGCGCGATCTGCATGCGGCGGATCGCCTGCTCGCGGGTGGCGCCGTAGGTGATCACCTTGCCGATCATCGAATCGTAGTGCGGCGGTACATAATACCCCGCATAAGCGTGCGAGTCGACGCGCACGCCCGGGCCGCCCGGCACGTGCCAGGAAGTGATGCGCCCTGGCGACGGCGTGAACTTGAACGGGTCTTCGGCGTTGATGCGGCACTCGACGGCGTGGCCGGACAGCATCACGTCGCGTTGGCGGAAGCGCAGCTTCTCGCCGGCGGCGATGCGGATCTGTTCCTGCACGATGTCGATGCCGGTGATCATTTCGGTGACCGGGTGTTCGACCTGTACGCGGGTGTTCATCTCGATGAAGTAGAACTCGCCGTTCTCATACAGGAACTCGAAGGTGCCGGCGCCGCGGTAGCCGATCTTGCGGCAGGCTTCGGCGCAGCGGTCGCCGACTTTTTCGATCAGCTTGCGCGGGATGCCAGGCGCTGGCGCCTCTTCGATGACCTTCTGGTGGCGGCGCTGCATCGAGCAGTCGCGTTCGCCCAGCCAGACGGCGTTCTTGTGTTCGTCGGCCAGGATCTGGATTTCCACGTGACGCGGATTTTCCAGATACTTCTCCATGTAGACTTCCGGATTGCCGAAGGCGGTGCCCGCTTCGGTCTTGGTCATCGCCACGGCGTTGATCAGCGCGGCTTCGGTATGCACCACGCGCATGCCGCGGCCACCGCCGCCGCCAGCCGCCTTGATGATGACCGGGTAGCCGACCTTGCGCGCAATTTGCACGATCGCCTTTGGATCATCCGGCAACGCGCCTTCCGAACCTGGCACGCACGGCACGCCGGCCTTGATCATGGTTTGCTTGGCGGAGACCTTGTCGCCCATCAGGCGGATCGATTCCGAGCGGGGGCCGATGAAGACGAAGCCGGATTTTTCCACGCGTTCGGCGAAGTCGGCGTTTTCCGACAGGAAGCCATAGCCCGGGTGGATCGCTTCGGCGTCCGTCACTTCGGCGGCGCTGATGATGGCTGGCATGTTCAGGTAGCTGAGCGTCGATGGCGCAGGGCCGATGCACACCGATTCATCCGCCAACTTCACGTATTTGGCGTCTTTGTCTGCTTCCGAGTGGACCACAACCGTCTTGATGCCCAGTTCGCGGCAAGCGCGCTGGATACGGAGGGCAATTTCGCCACGGTTGGCGATGAGGATTTTTTCAAACATGATAGGTTCGCGTATGTCTGTGAGCACCGGCAGGCCGGTAACGTCAGGTAGAGGAGGGAATGCGGACCAAGCCGGCGCGCCCGTCACCGATGGGGAGGGCGCAGGCCGGTCTTAGCCTATCACAAACAGCGGTTGGCCGAATTCGACCGGTTGGCCGTTCTCGACCAGGATCTGGGTGATCGTGCCGGACTTGTCGGCGTCGATTTCGTTCAGCAGCTTCATCGCTTCGATGATGCACAGGGTGTCGCCTTCCTTGACCACGGCGCCCACTTCGACAAATGCCGGCGAGCCAGGTGCGGACGAGCGGTAGAAGGTGCCGACCATCGGCGACTTGACCACGTGGCCGGTCGGCTCGGCGGCGACCACGGCCACCGGTGCGGCGGCAGGTGCGGCTGGCGGGGCGGCGTGGTATTGCGGCATGCCTTGCGGCTGCATCATCACCATCTGGTTTTGCGGCATGGCGGACGACTTGACGATACGTACTTTGCTCTCGCCTTCGGTCACTTCGAGTTCGGCGATATCCGATTCCGCGACCAAATCAATCAAGGTCTTCAGCTTGCGTAAATCCATGTAACCCCCAGGAATGTCTTTGTTATGTAAGTATGGAGCGGTGCGCCTTGTGGGCGGAACCGCGCGAAATTGCGCGCAGATCGCGTAGATTATCGCTTTTTAAGAACGAAGTCGATGGCAAACCGATATCCTTCGATACCCAGTCCGCAAATAGTACCTATAGCGATCGCGCTGAGAAAAGAGTGGTGGCGAAACGACTCGCGCTGGTAAATATTCGAAATATGCACTTCAACAAACGGTATCGCCACGCCCGCCAGGGCGTCGCGCAGGGCCACGCTGGTATGCGTCAGGCCGCCCGGATTGATGACGATGGCGTCCACGCCTTCCGCTCTGGCGGCATGGATGCGGTCGATCAGCGCCCCTTCGTGGTTGCTCTGGAAGCAGGACAAGCTCGCGCCCGCTGCCTGGGCTTGCGCCTGGGCTGCGTGTTCGATGTCGGCCAAAGTGCTAGCGCCGTAGACCTCTGGCTCGCGGCTACCCAGTAAATTCAGGTTGGGACCGTTGAGCAGTAGGAGGTTTTTTGCCATGGTTCAGGACCGTTTTCCGCGAAAGTTCCGCATTTTGCCGCCAACCGCCGGCATTGGCAAGAGAAAAAAACTTGCAAAACTATTTACAGAGTTGCGAGGTCCTTGCGCAGCTCGTCAAACTTCAGGCGGCCCAGATAGGTCTTCTTGACCTGGCCGTCGGCGCCGATCAGCACCGTGTAGGGCAGGCCGCCGCCGCCGTTGCCGAACGAGCGCGAGAGGTCGGTGCCGGCCATGCCGGCCACGAAGACCGGGTAGCTGATTTTGAACTTGTCGCTAAATTCGGCGATATTTGTTGGCGAATCGATACCAATTCCGATAACTTGCAGCTTCTTACCCTCTTCTCCGGCGGCCAGCGCCGACAGCTCCGGCATCTCCTGCACGCAGGGGCCGCACCACGGCGCCCAGAAATTGACCAGCATGGCCTTGCCCTTATATTGGGCCAGCGACTGCGACACGCCTTTTGCGTCCGGCAGCGACTGCTTATATAAGGCGTCCACCGGTCCGGTGACGCCGGCCGGCTGGGTGGTGGTGATCGGCGGCGCCGGCGGTTTTTTATTTAAGCCGACATAAGCGCCGGAGGCGCCGAATAGCAAAGCGATAACAACGTAGGCGGCGAGATGTTTTTGGTTCATGGTTGAGGTTCGTTCGGAGTTTCGGGAGTACTTGGGTGGACACTGTTAACTAGCAGGGCGCGCACGGCGGCGATATCGGCCCGCATCAATTTGCCGTCGCCGCGGGTTTTGACGGCGCCGCGCAAGTCGTCGAGCTCATACAGGGCGGCGTGCACGCCTTCCTTGTGCCACATGAAGCTGACGGTTTCGACCGAGCCGTGGCGCGGACCCTTGAAGTGCGGCGTCTCGGAGATGTCGATTTGCAAATTACGGTTCAGCAGGAAGATCTCCACCTCCTTGGCGCTGTCGGCGAACAGCTGCAAGTGGATGTCGTCGTGCGGGCCGGCCGTGCCATTCAAGACGGCGCCGGTCAGGTAGGGATGGAAGGCGGCCAGGCCGTCCATGATGTCGACCGCCAGGGTGCGCAGCCGGAACAGGCGCGCGGGCTGGGTGTCGGCATGGAATAGCGACTGGTAGATCCGCACTTCCGCCTCGATCTGGGCGTTGTCCGGCAGCAGGTTGGGCGGCGGCTGGGTGTCGCCGAGGATCTGCTTGGCGGCCTTGCGCTTGGCGGCGTTGTAGTCCAGGCCGTCCTGGGCGATCAGGCGTGCGGCGGCCGCGGCGATCTCCGCACGCAGCAGCAGGACTTCTTCGATAACATTCGGCGTCATGGACGAGATAATACTCTTAACCGGGAAAAGGGCGTCGGGTCGGGTAAAATCCCGTATTCATTCGTCGTCTTGATCACTATGCACATTCATATCCTCGGTATTTGCGGCACCTTCATGGGCGGCCTGGCTGTCCTGGCTAAAGAAGCGGGCCACCGCGTGACGGGCTGCGATGCCAACGTCTATCCGCCCATGAGCACCCAGCTGGAAGCCCAGGGCATAGAACTGATACAGGGCTTCGGCCCGGAGCAGGTGCAGCTCAACCCCGACCTGTACGTGATCGGCAACGTAGTTTCGCGCGGCAATCCGCTGATCGAAGAGATCATGAACCGCGGCCTGCCGTTCGTCTCCGGCCCGCAGTGGATCGGCGACCACATATTAAAAGACAAATGGGTGTTGGCCGTGGCCGGCACGCACGGCAAGACCACCACCTCGGCCATGCTGACCTGGATCCTGGAAGACGCCGGCTACGCGCCCGGCTTCCTGATCGGCGGCGTGCCGATGAACTTCGGCGTCTCGGCCCGCATGCAAGGCGACAAAGATTCGATCTTCTTCGTCATTGAGGCCGACGAGTACGACACCGCCTTCTTCGACAAGCGCAGCAAGTTCGTGCACTACCACGCCAAGACCGCGATCCTGAACAACCTCGAATACGATCACGCCGACATCTTCCCCGATCTGGGCGCGATCGAAACCCAATTCCATCACCTGGTGCGCACCGTGCCGGGCATCGGCCGCGTCGTGTTCAACGCCGACGAAGCCGCGCTGCAGCGCGTGCTCAAGCGCGGCTGCTGGAGCGAGAAGGAAGGCTTCGGCGGCGCTGAGGGCGCCGATTGGGCGATGAAGGAATACGATGACGGCAGCTTCGACGTGATCTTCGGCGGCGAAGTGGCCGGCCACGTGGAGTGGCAACTCACCGGCAAGCATAACCGCGCCAACGCGCTGGCCGCGATCGCCGCCGCCCGCCACGTCGGCGTGCCGGTGGCGCAGGCGGCCAAGTCGCTGGCCACTTTCGAGAACGTCAAGCGCCGCATGGAGGTGCGCGGCGTGGTAAACGGTATTACTGTTTATGACGATTTCGCCCACCATCCGACCGCCATCGCCACCACCGTCGGCGGCTTGCGCCAGAAGATCGGCAAGACTGCGCGCATCCTGGCCGTGCTGGAGCCGCGCTCCAACACCATGAAACTGGGCGCGATGAAGGATGCGCTGCCGGGCAGCCTGTCCGACGCCGACCTGGTGTTCGGCTTCGGCAGCCAGCAGGCGCTGGGCTGGAGCCTGGGCGACGCGCTGGCGCCGCTGGGCCAGATCGCCAGCGCCTATGAAGACGTCGACGTGCTGGTCGCGGCCATCGTCAAGGCCGCGCAGCCGGGCGACCAGATCCTGGTGATGAGCAACGGCGGCTTCGGCGGCGTGCACAACAAGATCCTGGAAGCGCTGGCGCAATGATTCTCTATCTGCACGGATTCCGTTCGTCGCCGAAATCGATGAAGGCGCGCGTGATGGGCGAACGCATGGCGGCGCTGGGCTTGTCGGACCAGTTCATCTGCCCGCAGCTGCCGGCCTCGCCGAAGCTGGCGATGGAATTGGCGCTCTCTTTAATAGAGGGCATCCCCGCCGGCGAGCTGACCATCGTCGGTTCCTCGCTGGGCGGCTACTACGCCACCTGGCTGGCCGAGCGCATCGGCTGCCGCGCAGCGTTGCTGAATCCGGCCATCGTGCCGCTCAAGGACCTGGATAAGCACGTCGGCGTGACCACGCAATACCATTCCGACGAGCCGTTCGAGTTCAAGCAGGAATATATCGAAGAGCTGCGCGCATTGGCCGTCAATCCGGTCACGCGCCAGCAGCGCTACTTCCTGATCGCCGCCACCGGCGACGAAGTGCTGGACTATCGCGACATGGTGGCGCACTATGCGGGCGCGCGCCAGCAGGTCATCGAAGGCAGCGACCACGCCATTTCCGAGTTCCCCGACTATGTGGAGTCCGTGCTGGAGTTTTGCGGTATCGAGGCCAAGCAGTGACGGTCGCCACACGTGGTGCTTCGCTGCGGCAGACGCAATGGCGGCCGCATGTGCTGGCGTTGAATGCGCCGCCCGCCTACCGCCAGTGGCTGACGGCCGACGGTTCGCTGACCGCCAAGCTGAAGGATCATAGCCAGGCGTTCCGCGTGCAGTGCCTGCATCAGACCACGGCGCGCTGCCTGACGGACGAGGCGGTGGCGATCGGCATGCACCGGCCCGGCCGCGTCTGGGAGAGGGAAGTGCTGCTGCGGTGTGATAATACGCCGGTGGTGTTCGCGCACACGGTGGTGCCGATGTCGGCCACGGCCACGGACTGGCCCTTGTTCAGCGCACTGGGCGAGCGCTCGCTGGGATCGACCTTGTTTGGCGACCCGCAAGTGCGGCGCGGTGTTTTGGAATTTGCAAGATTGCGGGAAGGACATCCCCTGGCGCAGCGCGCGCGCAAGGCGCTTGGCTTGGACGGTCCGCAAGAACTCATATTATATGCACGGCGCTGTTTATATCGGCGCCGTCAGGGTACTCTGCTGGTGACGGAAGTGTTTCTGCCTTCCGTACTGGAATTGAAACTAATAACAACGAACAGAAGCTAGCAATGAATCTATTTTTCGAAGAATCCGGCGATTTCAAGGTCGGCTCCATGATGTCGCAAGCCGGCGAGGCCTACCAGGTTGAAATGGCCAGCGGCAAGCGCACCAAGGTCAAGATCAAGGACGTGCTGCTGCAGTACGAGAAGCCGTCGCCGACGGATTTGATGGAACAGGCCAAGGCGGTCGCGGCCGACATCGACCTCGACTTCCTGTGGGAAGTGGCGGGCGAGGAGGAATTCGGTTTCGCCGAACTGGGCGCCGAGTACTTCGGCCACACGCCGCTGCCGGCCGAAGCCGCCGGCCTGATCCTGAGCCTGCACTCGGCGCCGATCTACTTCTACAAAAAAGGCCGCGGCCGCTACAAGGCCGCGCCCGAGCAATCGCTGCGCGCGGCCCAGGCCGGCATCGAGAAAAAGAAACAGCAGGCGCTGGTGCAGGCCGGGTACGTCGAAGAGCTGAAGGCCAACCAGCTGCCGGCCTCGATGCAGAACATCGTCATGCAGCTGCTGTTCAAGCCGGACAAGAATTCGATCGAATACAAGGCGCTGGAAGCCGCCTGCAACGAGCTGCACACCAATCCGCAGCGGCTGATGCTGGCGGCCGGCGGCGTGGCGTCGCCGAAGGCGCTGCACATGGCCAAGTTCCTGTTCGAGAACTTCCCGCGCGGCGCCGGCTTCACGGACGTGCCGGTGCCCGTGGCGCCGACCAAGCTGCCGCTGGCCAACGTGCAAGCGTTCTCGATCGACGACGTCACCACCACCGAGATCGACGACGCCTTCTCGGTCACCAAGCTGGACGACGGCAACGTCAGGATCGGCATCCACATCGCCGCGCCTGGCCTGGGCATACAGCCGGACGACGCGGTCGACAAGATGGCGCGCGCGCGCATGTCCACCGTCTACATGCCTGGCGATAAGATCACCATGCTGCCGGATGCCATCGTCGAAGCGTTCACGCTGGCCGAAGGCAAGACCTGCCCGGCGCTGTCGCTGTACGCCACCCTGAACCCGGCCGACTGGTCGGTGCTGGCCACCGAGACCCGCGCCGAGATGGTGCCGATCGCGAACAACCTGCGCCACAACGACCTGGACGACCTGGTCAACGAGGAAACCCTGGCCAGCGGCGAGGGCGAGTATCCGCACAAGGAATCGCTGGGCCTGATCTGGCAATGGGCGCAAGTGCTGGAAGCGGCGCGCATGGTCAAGCGCGAAGGCTTCGGCCTGAAGCCGGAACAGAACAACCGCGTGGACTTCAACTTCTACGTGGAAGACGACGTGGTCACCGTCAGCCGCCGCAAGCGCGGCGCGCCGCTGGACAAGATCGTCGCCGAGCTGATGATCTTCGCCAACAGCACCTGGGGCAAGCTGATGAACGACCATGGCGTGCCGGGCATCTACCGCAGCCAGGGCCAGGGCGTGGGCGGCTGGGCCGCCAAGATGCAGGTGCGCATGCTGACCCATGCGGCGCCGCACCAGGGCCTGGGCGTGGACCAGTACGCATGGAGCACCTCGCCGCTGCGCCGCTATACCGACCTGGTCAACCAGTGGCAGATCCTGGCCTGCGCCGAGCACGGCGTGACCGCGCCGCTGGTCGCGCATTTCAAGCACAAGGACGCCAACCTGTTCGCGATCGTGTCGCAGTTCGACGCGGCTTACTCGGCCTACGGCGATCACCAGTCGAACATGGAACGCTACTGGTGCCTGCGCTGGCTGGGCCAGCAGGAGGCGCGCCAGGTCGAGGCCGTGGTGCTCAAGGACGAGGTGCTGCGCCTGGTCGATATTCCGCTGATCATCCGCCTGCCGGGCATGCCGCAAGTGGCGCGCGGCGCGCAGGTCAAGCTGGACATCCTGCGCTGGGACGAGGTGGACCTGACCATCGAAGCGCGCATCTTGGAGATCCCGACCACCGACGCGGTGGCCGCCGATGCCGAGCTGGACTACGAGGACGAGGAAGCGGGCGATGCGCCGGAAGAAGCGGTGGATGCGCCGGAAGTGGCGGTCGAGGCCGCCGCCGAGGAGCCGGCGGCGGAATAAAACCCGCAGCCCGGCGCTTGCTTTGACGTAAAATCAGCCCTATCTTTTCTACCCCGGCCTCGCGTGAAGTCTATCAGAGAAAATCGCTTGCTGTACCTCGCCATCGGTCTCTCGCTGATGGCGCATGGCGCCTTGCTCGCGGTGCACTTTGTCGCGCCGAGTCCGACGCCGGTGCAAGCCACCGATCCGGGGCTGGAAGTGATCCTGGTCAACGCCAAGCACAGCAAGGCGCCGCTGAAGGCCGACGCGTTGGCCCAGGCTAACCTGGACGGCGGCGGCACCGTCGACAAGGGCCGTTCCAAATCGCCCATGCCCGATATGCGCAAGATGGAAGCGGGCGACAGCATCAAGGCCGCCAAGCGCCGCATCGCCGAGCTGGAACAGCAACAGCAGAACCTGCTGACGCAAGCGGCCAGGCAGACCCCATTCACCGCGCCGCCGGTGACGGAAAAGACCAAGCCCGATCCGCTGCCGACCGGCGCCGACCTGCTCGACGCCAGCAAGGCCATCGCCCGCCGCGCCGCCGAGATCAGTGAAACCATCGAGGACCAGAACAAGCGTCCGAAGAAAACCTTCATCACGCCGAGCACGCGCGGGGTGGGCTACGCGATGTACTACAAGGCGATCCAGAAACGGATCGAAGACATCGGCACGCTGAACTTCCCGCAGCAGAATGGCCGCAAGCTGTACGGCCAGCTGGTGCTGTCGATCCCGGTGTTCCAGGACGGCACGATCTACGAGCGGGACGGTGGCATCAAGGTCGACCGCAGCTCCGGCAACACCGCGCTGGACGAGGCGGCGATGAACATCGTGCGCCGCGCTGCGCCGTTCGGCAAGTTCCCGCCGAATATGCTGTCGAACGAAAAAGATGACCTGTGGGTGATCGTCACGACGTTCAAATTCACCCGCGAAGACAAACTACAAGCCGACTTAAGCGGCGGAGGACGTTGATGGACCGCTACTGCGTATTTGGCAATCCGATTGCCCATAGCAAATCACCCGAGATCCACGCCGCGTTCGCGGCCCAGACCGGGCAGGAACTGACGTATGAAAAACGGCTGGCGCCGGTGGACGGCTTCGCCGCCGCCGTGCAAGCCTTCATCGCCGAGGGCGGCCTTGGGGCCAACGTCACCGTGCCGTTCAAGCTGGACGCGGTGAAGCTGGCGCAGGCGCTGACCATCCGCGCCCGCGCGGCAGGCGCCGTCAACACGCTGCACTTCACCGAGGACGGCATCGTTGGCGACAACACCGACGGCGCTGGCCTGGTGGCGGACATCGTCAACAACGCCGGCGTGCCGATCACCGGCAAGCGCGTGCTGCTGCTGGGCGCGGGCGGGGCCGCGCGCGGCGTGGTGCTGCCGATCCTGGAACATCGGCCGGCGCAGCTGGTCATCGCCAACCGCACCGTGGCCACGGCCGAGGCGCTGGTCGAACAGTTCGCCGCGCTGGGCGGCGAGGGCGTGGTCTCGGCCTGCGGCTATGGCGACATCGAGGGCGCGTTCGACATCGTCATCAACGCCACCTCGGCCAGCCTGAGCGCTGAATTGCCGCCGGTGTCGCCGTCGGTCTTCGCGCCCGGTTCGCTGGCGTTTGACATGATGTACGGAGCCTCCCCCACGGTATTCTTGCAGTTCGCGGGCCAGCACGGCGCACGCTTGCGCGACGGCCTGGGCATGCTGGTCGAGCAGGCCGCCGAGGCGTTCAGCCTGTGGCGCGGCGTGCAGCCGGCCACCGCCGACGTGCTGCTATCGCTGCGGGCAAAACTGTGAGCGCGGCCAAGGCGGGCAAATGGCGCTGGGTGAAGTGGATCTTCATCCTGCCGGTACTGCTGGTGCTGGTCGTGCAACTGTACTTCTTCCTGCAGATCTGGTGGTGGGTCGACCATAATCCGTCGACCACCAGCTTCATGCGCGAGCAGCGCTCGGTGCTGCGCGAGAAGAACCCGGACGCCAACATCCAGCAGATGTGGGTACCGTACAGCCGCATCTCGAACAACCTCAAGCGCGCCATCATCGCCTCCGAGGACGCCAATTTCTCCGAGCACGAGGGCGTCGACTGGGATGCGCTGCAAAAGGCCTACGAGAAGAACAACAAGAAGCACAAGGTGGTGTCGGGCGGCTCGACCATCACCCAGCAACTGGCCAAGAATCTGTTCCTGTCGGGCTCGCGCAGCTATGTGCGCAAGGGCCAGGAGCTGATCATCACCTACATGCTGGAAACCTTGATGGACAAGGAACGCATCTTCGAGATCTACCTGAACGTGGTGGAGTTCGGCACCGGCACCTTCGGCGCCGAGGCGGCGGCGCGGCATTATTATGGCGTCAGCGCGGCCAACCTGGGCGCGGCCCAGGCGGCCAAGCTGGCGGTGATGTTGCCCAATCCGCGCTTCTTCGACAAGCACCGCGATTCGGGCTATTTGGCGCGGCGCACCGGCGTGATCCTGCGCCGCATGGGATCGGCGGAATTACCCTAGGAGGCAGCGATGTTAAGCAAGCAGCGTGGACTCGGATTGATCCAGGTGGCCATCATCATGGCCTCGTTGGCGGCGATTGCGATGGCGTTTTTGATGTCGGCCCGGCATGAGCGCAATTTCTTCACCGAAGGACTGGCCAAGCTGAGCGGCCAGGCGCCGGCGGCCGCGTCGGCCTCGGCCTCAGCGTCTGCATCGGCGGCCGCGGTGGCCGTGCCGGCGGCGCCGGCCGGGGTGCTGCGCAAGTGCGTCATCGACGGCAAAACCGTGCTGTCGGACGTCGACTGCAAGGGCGGCAAGGTGGTCAAGGCGCTCGACACGCGCGGCATCGAAGCGCCCAAAGTACCCAAGCCGGACCCGGCCGACGCGGCCCCGCAGTCGGCCACCGATAAAATGATAGAAAAAGCGACCCGCTAGGCCGAAAAACCGCATGGCAGGCTGGCCTCGGCAGGGGCTTTGCGGGTACACTTGCGCTGTTTCCAGAAGGCTCGCGTACCCATGATCAATGTTTTCGTTCTCCAGAATGGCCGGCTCAACCAGGTACCCATCGACAGTCGCGCAGACCTGGAACAGGTCGAGCCGGTCTGGGTCGACCTGACCGACCCGACGGACGACGAACGCGCGTGGGTCAAGACCATCTACGGCGTGACCTTGCCGGGCGAGGACGAAGTCAAGGACATCGAAGCGTCGGCCCGCTACTACGAAGCGGAAAACGGCGACCTGCACCTGCGCACCGACTTTTTGCTGGAAGAAGAGGACGGCCCGTCGCGCATCGTCACGGTGGCCTTCATCCTGGCGCGCAAGATGCTGTTCTCGGTGCACACCGACGATTTGCCGGTGTTCCGCCTGGTGCGCATGCGCGCCCGTTCGCGGCCCGGCTCGATCGCCGACTACATGGACGTGCTGCTGGACCTGTACGCGACCGACGCCGAGTACTCGGCCGACGCGCTCGAAGGCATCTACCAGAACCTGGAAGAAGTCAGCGGCCGCGTGCTGCAGGAAGAGTTCACCGACCAGGACGCGGCCGCCGCGCTGAACGCCATCGCCCACGAGGAAGACTTGAACGGCCGCATCCGCCGCAACATGATGGATACGCGGCGCGCGGTCAGCTTTTTGATGCGCGGGCGCTTGCTCAATTCGGAACAGTTCGAGGAAGCGCGCCAGATCCTGCGCGACATCGAATCGCTGGACGGCCACACGTCCTTCCTGTTCGACAAGATCAACTTCCTGATGGACGCCACGGTCGGCTTCATCAACATCAACCAGAACAAGATCATCAAAATCTTCTCGGTGGCCAGCGTGGCCTTCCTGCCGCCGACCCTGATCGCCTCGATCTACGGCATGAACTTCAAGTGGCTGCCGGAGCTGGAATGGCAGCTCGGCTACCCGTTCGCCATCGCGCTGATGATCACCAGCGCCATCGCCCCGTTCTGGTACTTCCGCCGCCGTGGGTGGTTGAAGTAAGCGTCACACCGGCTGCGGGCTGAATTCCAAGGACAGGGTGCTGAAGTAGGGCGCCGTGATCCATTTTTCGTTCAGCGACAGCGCGCGGTCGTACAGCGCCGCCTTGATGTCGATGCCGATCTTGCTGAAGTCGAACGGCTGCTTGTCGCGCGCCGTGCAGGCGGAGGCGGCGCCGGCCAGGAAGGCTTGCTCGTCGAACGCGCCCGACCACAACTGCGCCTGCAGCCCCTCGACGATCGCTTCCGCCTGCACCGCCTCGGTCTCCACGTCCTTGTTGGCGGCATCGTGCACCGCCTCCATGACGAACTGCGCATCGGCGCCGCGCGCCAGCAGGCTGAGGAAGCCGTGCCGCAGCGGCAAGGCCGATTCCACCACGTAGTGCAACAGATCGTGTGGCAAGATGCCCTGGCGCGGCATCACCGTGTCGGTGCAGCTGCCGTTGTTGCGCACGAAGCGCAGGACGTCGTATTTGTCGGTCTTGGACCGTTTTTCAGCAATCAATTTCATAACGCGCAATATTAATCCTATAGTCACATAATTATGCGCCTTACAAGGGCCGTAAATAGTCACCAACTTTCACGATCGTAATTAATTTCACTTAAGTTATCCTTTAGAATGGCGGCCTGTGTCACTCTCCGGTCACTCGCATCGGTTATTCTGGCCGAAGAAAGCACAAAACGATGAGCAAAAAACGGCAATTTTTCCCCCGCCAGGTGGTCGAAGCTGGCGGTAACCGCTGGGACTGGGCCCTGCTGCCCATCGTGCTGGCGCTGTTCGTCCTGCTGGCCTACGGCAGCCAGCAAATGGTCCGCCCCTATGAGCTGGGCCAGACGCTGCCGCTGTCGCTCGATCCGAGCTACCTGCCTTACTACCTGTTGCGCACCACGCTGCGCATGTTCATCGCGCTGGGCGCGTCGGTGGTGTTCAGCTGCGTGTTCGCCGCCCTCACCACCAAATACCGGCTGGCCGAAAAAGTGCTGGTGCCGATGCTCGACATCCTGCAATCGATCCCCATCCTCGGCTTCCTGTCGATCACCGTCACCGCCTTCATCGCCTTTTTCCCCGGCAGCCTGCTGGGCGTGGAGTGCGCGGCGATCTTCGCCATCTTCACCTCGCAGGCCTGGAATATGGCGTTCTCCGCCTACCAGGGTTTCCGCACCGTGCCGGCCGAATTGTCGGAAGCGGCGCGCGTGTTCCAGCTCTCGGGCTGGCAGCGTTTCTGGCGCCTGGAGCTGCCCTTCGCCATGCCCGGCCTGCTGTGGAATATGATGATGTCGATGTCCGGCGGCTGGTTCTTCGTGGTGGCGTCGGAAGCGATTTCGGTCTCCGGCCAGGACATCAAGCTGCCCGGCATCGGTTCGTATATCGCCATGGCCATCGCCAAGAGCGACATGGGCGCCATCGGCTGGGCCATCCTCACCATGCTGGTCGGGGTGCTGATGTACGACCAATTGTTTTTCCGCCCCTTGCTGGCATGGGCCGACAAGTTCCGCTTCGAGGAAACCGGCAGCGACACCGCCCAGCAATCGTGGCTGCTCACCTGGCTGCGCCGCACCGAGCGCACGCAGGCCATGGTCGAATGGTTCGGCAACCTGCTGTCGCGCTCCATCGCCCTGTTCCGCCTGAGTCATGACGGCACCTCGATCCGCGCCCGCCGCGACCAGCCCTCGCTGGTGCCGCAGCGCGTGTGGGATGCGGTGATCGCCGCCGTGGTGTTCTACGCCTTGTGGAGCCTGGGCCACTTCATCAGCACGGAAGTCGGCTGGGCCGAAGTGGGGCATGTGTTCGTGCTTGGCTTGTACACGCTGACGCGCGTGATCCTGCTGTTGGCGTTGGCCGCGCTGGTGTGGGTGCCGGTCGGCGTCTGGATCGGCATGAACCCGCGCTGGGCTTCGCGCACGCAGGCGGTGGCGCAGTTCCTGGCAGCCTTCCCGACCAACCTGGTATTCCCGGTGGCGGTGGTGCTGATCGTGCGCTACCACCTGAACCCCGACATTTGGCTGTCGCCGCTGATGATACTCGGCACCCAGTGGTATTTGCTGTTCAATGTGATCGCCGGCGCCTCCACCATCCCGACCGAACTGCGTCACGCCGCCAAGAACTTCGGCCTGACCGGCTGGCTCAAATGGCGTCGCTACCTGCTGCCGGCGATTTTCCCCAGCTTCGTCACCGGCGCCATCACCGCCACCGGCGGCTCGTGGAACGCCAGCATCGTGGCGGAATATGTCAGCTGGGGCCCGACCACGCTGAAGGCGCACGGCATCGGCAGCTACATCCAGGAGATGACCACCAAAGGTGATTTCCCGCGCATCGCGCTGGGCATCGGTATCATGTGCATCTTCGTCATGGGCTTCAATCACTTCGTGTGGCGCCGCCTGTACACCATGGCCGAGAGCCGGCTGCATTTCTAGTATTGAGATCGAATTATGAGCACTCCTATCGTCGAATTGAAATCGGTCGGCAAGCATTTTCGCGGCGCCGACGGCTCCGCGCGTTCGGTGCTGGAAGGCGTGGACTTCACGCTGAACGAGGGCGAGATCGTCGCGCTGCTGGGGCAGTCGGGTTCCGGCAAATCGACCATGCTGCGCATCATGGCGGGGCTGATCCAGGCCGATGAAGGCCAGGTGCTGTATCGCGGCATGCCGCTGTACGGCACGGCGCGCGGGATCCGCATGGTGTTCCAGTCGTTCGCCTTGTTCCCGTGGCTGACGGTGCAGAAGAACGTCGAGCTGGGGCTGGAGGCGCAAGGCATGCCGGCCGAGGAGCGCGCGCGCCGCGCCGAAAAGGTGATTGAGCTGATCGGCCTGTCCGGTTTTGAAGGCGCGCTGCCGCGCGAGCTGTCGGGCGGCATGCGCCAGCGCGTCGGCATCGCCCGCGCGCTGGTGATGGAGCCGGAAGTGCTGCTGATGGACGAGGCGTTTTCCGCGCTGGACGTGCTGACCGGCGAGCGCCTGCGCGAAGAGATTTTGGAGCTGTGGCAGTCCGGCCAGATCCCGACCAAGGCGATCCTGGTGGTGTCGCACAATATCGAGGAAGCGGTGATGATGGCCGACCGCGTGCTGATCTTCGCCAGCGATCCTGGCCGCGTGCGCGCCGAGTTGCCGATCTCGCTGCCGCAGCCGCGCAAGGCCGAAGGGCCGGAAGTGCGCCAACTGATCGACAAGGTGTATGAGTTGATGACCGCCGGCGCCGGCCGCCGCGGCTTGATCAGCGAGAAAGAAGTCAAGCTGCAGCTGGGCGACCGCCTGCCGCAGGCCGACATCGCGCACATGGAAGGTATCCTGGAGCTGCTGTCCGAAGAGCCGTTCTCCGGCCGCGCCGACCTGCCGCAGCTGGCCGAAGAAACGGAGCTGACCGACGCCGAACTGCTGGAAGTGTTGAACGGCTTGATCCTGCTAGGCTTTGCCTACCTGACCAACGGCGATATTTTGCTGACCGATCTGGGTGGCAAGTACGCGGCGGCCAGCAACACGGAGCGGCAGGAGATCTTCGGCAAGCAGCTGCTGGAGCATGTGCCGCTGATCGCCTACATCTGTCACGGTCTGCAGCAGGACAAGTCGGGCGACTTGCCGGAGGATCTGTTCCTCAAGCTGCTGCGCTTCACGCTCAGCGAAGAAGAGGCGGAACGCGCGCTGCGCGTGGCCATCGAGTGGGGCCGCTACGGCGACCTGTTCGAATACAACTTCAACACCGGCGTGATCCAGCTGTCCGAAGAGGACGAGGAAGACGAAATCTAACACCGAATGTCAGACTTGCCCCCCGGTTTTTACGCGAGTTTTTTGAAGACGCGGGCGGCGGCGGCGATGGTCTCGTCGATCACCGCGTCGCTGTGCTGCGCCGAGACGAAGCCCGCCTCGAACGCGGCCGGCGCGAAGTACACGCCTTCGTCCAGCATCGCGTGGAAGAACACATTGAAGCGCGCACGGTCGCCGGCCATCATCTCGGCGTAGTTGTTGGGCGGCGTCTCGCTGAAGTACAGGCCGAACATGCCGCCCACCGCGTCGGCGCAGAACACGATGCCCGCATCCTTGGCCGCCTTGGTCAGGCCGGCCGCCAGGCGCGTAGCCGTCGCGCTCAGTTTCTCGTAGAAGCCCGGCTCCTGGATGATCTTCAGGGTGGTCATGCCCGCCGCCACCGCCACCGGATTGCCCGACAAGGTGCCGGCCTGGTAGACGGCGCCCAACGGCGCCATCTTGCTCATCAACTCAGCGCTGCCGCCGAAGGCCGCCACCGGCAGGCCGCCGCCGATCACCTTGCCCAGCGCCGTCAGGTCCGGTTTGATGCCGTACAGTGCTTGCGCGCCGCCCAGCGCCACGCGGAAACCGCACATCACTTCGTCGAAGATCAGCACCGCGCCATGCTTGGTGCACAGCGCGCGCATCGACTTCAGGAACGCTTCGCTGGCCTTGATCAGGTTCATATTGCCGGCCACCGGCTCGACGATCACGCAGGCGATTTCGTCGCCGAACGAGGCGAACGCCTCTTCCAGCTGCTGTACGTTGTTATAGTCCAGCACCAGCGTGTGCTTGACGAAGTCCTCCGGCACGCCGGCCGACGTCGGATTGCCGAAGGTGAGCAGGCCGCTGCCCGCCTTGACCAGCAGCGAATCGGCGTGGCCGTGGTAGCAGCCCTCGAACTTGATGATCTTGTCGCGGCCCGTGGCGCCGCGCGCCAGGCGCAGCGCGCTCATGGTCGCCTCGGTGCCCGACGAGACCAGGCGCACCTGCTCGATCGACGGCACCAGGCGGCAGATTTCCTCGGCCATCAGGACCTCGCCTTCGGTCGGCGCGCCGAACGACAGGCCGCGCGCGGCCGCTTCCTGCACCGCCTTCACCACCACCGGATGCGCGTGGCCGACGATGGCCGGGCCCCAGGAACCGATGTAGTCGATATAGCGCTTGTCGTCCGCGTCCCAGAAGTACGGGCCTTCGGCGCGGGTGATGAAGCGCGGCGTGCCGCCCACCGAGCGGAAGGCGCGCACCGGCGAGTTGACGCCGCCGGGCGTGGTTTTCTGGGCGCGTTCGAACAACTCGTCGTTCTTTGAAACCTGTTTTTTGGAAGTCGTGGTCATGATGGCATCTTCAATATCAAGTTGGTAAAGCCTGCTGCATGTGGAAGAAACGGTTCGGTATGAACTTGCCCATGCCGTAGCGCTGGGCGTGCGCCAGCGCGCCGACGGTGTATTCCTGGGCCGCCTTCACCGCGTCCGGCACGTCGCTGCCGCGCGCCATGAAGGCGGTGATCGCCGCCGACAGCGTGCCGCCGGCGCCCAGGAATGGGCCGGGCATATGCTGCCAGGCGTCGTGGCTGATCATGCCGTCGGCGCCGAACAGGGTGTTGGCCAGCGTGTTCGGCGCGGCCGTTTCGCCCTGCTGCGCACCGGCGTGGGTGCCGGTGACGAGCACGAATTCGCAGCCCAGGGCCAGCAAATGCTCGACATCCGATTCCATGGTGTCCTCGGCGCCTTCGCGCCAGGTTTCGGCCAGCCGGCCCAGCTCCACCTGCGACAGCATCAGCAGCGTGGCCTGCGGCACCAGCAGCTGGCGCAGGGCCGTCAGCAGCTCTTCGACTTCGTCGGCGTCGGCCGGATCGGGCAGGCGGGAACTGAAGGGATCGAGGATCAGCGGCGCATCGGGATAGTCGGACAGGATCTCGGCGATGGCCGCGACCTGCTCGACATTATTCAACGCGCCGACCTTGAAGGCGGCCATCGTCATGTCTTCCAGGATCACGCGGGCCTGGTCGGAAACCCAGTCGGCATCGATGTCCTGCGCGTCTTCGACGCGGGCACTGTCGCCGATCAGCAACGCGGTGGTCACCGCCAGGCCGGTGCAGGAGAGGGCGGAAAATGCTGCCAGGTCGGCCTGGACGCCGATCGCGCCGGCCGGATCGGCGGCGCCGAAGCTTAATATGAGAGGAGATGTTTGGTTTTGCACGGCGGGTAGATTAAGATACCTAATTCAGCATTTTACTTGATTGAAGGGTGACAGAACGTGAGTAGCAATGAAACAACGCAGGAGTTCCAGACTTGGATGTGCCTGATCTGTGGCTGGATCTACGACGAACAAGCCGGCTTGCCGGACGAGGGCATCGCCGCCGGCACCCGCTGGACCGACGTGCCGATGAACTGGAGCTGCCCGGAATGCGGCGCCCGCAAGGACGATTTCGAGATGGTAGCCATCTGATACCCCGCGCCGGCCGACTGGCGCGTTGTTAAACGCTGCTATTAAGCGTTGCGACTAACGCGCCAGCCGCCTCCCGCCTATGCTATGGTGTAGCCACCATTCCAGCGAACCGACTATGACGACGACCACGCCGCACGCTAATGCCCTGAAAATCATGGTGATCGACGATAGCAGCACGATACGTCGGTCGGCCGAGATCTTCCTGACCCAGGCCGGCTACCAGGTGGTGCTGGCCGAGGATGGCTTCGACGCGCTGGCCAAGATCAACGACCATCATCCGGCGCTGGTCTTCTGCGACATCCTGATGCCGCGCCTCGATGGCTACCAGACCTGCGCGCTGATCAAGAAGAGCGCCAAATTCCACGCCACGCCGGTGCTGATGCTGTCGTCCAAGGACGGCCTGTTCGACCGCGCGCGCGGCGCCATGGTTGGCTCGGCGGCCTACCTCACCAAACCATTTACCAAAGACAGCCTGCTGGCCGCGGTGCGCGAGCACACCGGCGGCGCAGTCTCACCACAAGAATAACTAAGAGAATAACTAAGCTTCAGGGGAATACCATGGCCATACAAAGAATTCTGATCGTCGACGATTCGCCCACGGAGCGTTACTACCTGACCGACATCCTGGTCAAGAACGGTTTTTCCGTCTCCACCGCCGAAAACGGCGAGGAAGCGCTGGCCAAGATCAAGGCCGACAAGCCGCAGCTGATCCTGATGGACGTGGTCATGCCCGGCGCGAACGGCTTCCAGGTCACGCGCGCGATCGCCCGCGATCCCGACCTGCAGGACGTGCCGGTGATTATCTGCTCCAGCAAGAACCAGGAGACCGACCGTATCTGGGGCTTGCGCCAGGGCGCGCGCGACTACCTGGTGAAACCGGTCGACGCCGCCGAATTGCTGGCCAAAATCGCCGCCCTCGGCTAAACGATGAGCAGCCAGACGCCCGATACCCCATCCACACCGGCCGGTCCGGAACGCCGCAGCCGCCTGCGCCAGTACCAGGTGCAGCTGCTCGAGCGCATGCAGGCCGCCAAAACCGGCGTCGCCGTCGGCGGCCGCGAACTGGGCGTGCTGGTAGGCGGCCGTCTTTGCCTGCTTGACCTGACGCAGATCAGCGAGATCGTTCCGCTGCAACCGGTCACGCCGGTGCCGCTGGCGCAGGACTGGTATCAGGGCCTGGCCAATATACGGGGCAACCTGACCGGCGTGGTCGACCTGGCGCGCTACCAGGGCCAGGCCACCGGCGACGCCGCGGCCTCCGACTGCCGATTGATCACATTCGCGCCCTCGCTGGGCTTCAACTGCGCACTGCTGGCCGAGCGCGTGCTGGGCCTGCGCAAGCTGGCCGACATGCAGGCCGTGGAGGCGCAGGACGACGCCGGACCCGAATGGTGCCGCCAGCATTTCACCGACAGCGAGGGCCAGCAATGGACCCGCATCGACCTGGCGCAGCTGGTGCGCGAAGCGCGTTTTCTGCAAGTTGGTTTGTAAGGGCGGCATACTGGTGTAGGTCGCAACTAATCCGGAGAGGGTGTAATGGCTTTCAAGATGGGGTTTTTCTCGCGTGGCAACCGGAATGCCGGCCAGGATCTGGCAGCGAATTCAGAATTCGGCGAAGCAGGCGATTCGCAGTTCATGCACACCGCCGTTCAGGCGCAGCAGGCGCCCGTCGGCACCAGTCACGCCGACAGCGAAGACAGCGCCGCGCCGCTGCGCCTGCGCGATGCGCTGGGCCGGCGTGGCAGTGCGCCCGTCGCGGCGGCCGAAGCGGGCGCCGGCTTCAAGCTGCCGCTGATCGGCCACCTGCCGGCGCAGCGCCAGCTGAGCATCCTGTCGACGGCGCTGGCGGTCAGCTTGCTGTTGAGCGCCTTGTTCGTCGCCCTCAACACCATCCACGGCGCCAACCGCTCGACCCAGACCCAGGTCGCCAGCGATGCGCTGATGCACTCGCAGCGCATCGGCAAGGCGACGCCGAACGCGGTGCAGGGCAGCGCCGAAGGCTTCCGCCAGCTGGAGGAAAGCCGCAATGAACTGAACAACGACTTTGTGCTGATGACGCGCGGCGGCCGCTATCAGGGCCGCGAGATCGGCGAGCCGATTTCGTCGCTGGCGCCGGTCGTCGCGGCCGCGCGCAAGCAGTGGAACCAGTCGGACAAGGCGGCCAACACCATCCTGCTGCTGAAGACCGATTTGAGCGATGTCGACAAGACGCTGCAAAAACTCAACGCCATGTCGCCCGGCCTGCTGACCCACACCGAGGAAATCTCCGCGCTCAAGGTGCAGCGCGGCGGGACGGCGCGCGAGATCGCGGCGCTCGGCAAGTTGACCATGCTGACCCAGCGCATGAGCCGCAGCGCCGGCGAATTCCTCATCGGCGGCGGCATCAAGTCGGACAGCGCGTTCCAGCTGGGGCGCGACACCACCGTGTTCCGCAACACCGTCGACGGCTTCCTCAACGGCAGCGCGCCGCTCGGACTGGCCGCCGTGCGCGAGCCGGACCTGCGCGAGAAGTTCACGGCGTTGAAAACCGAATTCGAGCAATACCAGAAGCTGGTCACGGGCATCCTCGACAAGCTGGATAAATTCAGCGCCGCCAAGGGCGCCGAGCAGCTGATCTTCACCGACAACGAGGCGCTGCGCCAGCGCCTGTCGGTGTTGCAGCAGGCCTACCGCCAGGACCAGGATTCGCTGGGCATGACCTTCTGGCTGATGGTGGCCGGCGGCATGCTGACGCTGGTGTCGGCGGCGGCCATCGGCCGCGTGCTGCTGGTCGATTCGTACAACCGCACCCGTGGCGCCGACCGCCGCCGCCAGGAGGCGGAATCCATGCGCCAGCAGTCGCAGCGCAAGGAAGAAGAAGCCAAGGCCATGAACGATCAAAACCAGGCGGCGATTCTGCGCCTGATGAACGAACTGCAGGAAGTGGCGGACGGCGACTTGACGGTGCAGGCCACGGTGTCCGAGGACATCACCGGCGCCATCGCCGACTCGGTCAACTACACGGTCGAAGAGCTGCGCGGCCTGGTGGGCCGCGTGACCGCCACCGCCGAGCAGGTGACCAAGGCGTCCACCCACGCGCAGAGCATCTCCAGCGACCTGCTGCTGGCGTCGCAGCAGCAGTCGCGCGAGATCCAGGATGCATCGGCCACCGTGGTCAAGATGGCCAACGAGATTACCGATGTCTCGCGCTCGGCCAGCGAATCGGCCGACGTGGCGCGCCAGTCGGTGGCGGCGGCGCAGCAGGGCGCGACGGCGGTGGAAAACGCCATCAAGGGCATGCACGAGATCCGCGAGCAGATCCAGGACACCTCCAAGCGCATCAAGCGCCTGGGCGAATCGTCGCAGGAGATCGGCGAGATCACCGAACTGATTTCCGACATTACCGAACAGACCAACGTGCTGGCGCTGAACGCGGCGATCCAGGCCGCATCGGCAGGCGAGGCGGGACGCGGCTTCTCGGTGGTGGCGGAAGAGGTGCAGCGCCTGGCGGAACGCTCGGGCGAAGCGGCCAAGCAGATCGGCGCGCTGGTGCGCACCATCCAGACCGATACCCACGACGCCGTGGCGGCGATGGAGAAATCGACCCAGGGCGTGGTCGAAGGGGCGCGCCTGTCCGACGCGGCCGGCGCGGCGCTGAACGACATTTCGCAGGTGTCGAACCGCCTGGCCGAGCTGATCTCCGGTATCTCGATGGCGACCGGCCAGCAGGCCACGTCGGCGACCGGCGTGGCGCAGAACATCCAACACATTTTGACGGTGACCGAGCAGACGCAGGACGGCACCCAACAAACCGCACAATCGATTCATAAGCTGTCAGTGCTGGCGCAGGAATTGAAAAACTCGGTGGCGCGATTCCGTATCGCGTCCTGAACCGCCCATCATTGAAAGGCCGAGGCAAGCATGACCACAACTGATTTTCCGAATCCGCCGCAACCGCAATTTGATACCGGCCCCTTGTCGTGGGTGATGGTGGAAATCCGCGAGTCGCTGGCACGCTCGAAAACCGCCCTGTTCGAGGCGGGCGGCCGGGCGCCGGAAGATCAGGCGACCCAGCTGCAGCACGCCAAATCCCATCTGCACCAGGCGCACGGCGCGCTGATGATGGTGGATGTGGACGGCGTCGGCCTGGTGACGCAGGTGGCCGAGGACGCGCTGGACCGCTTCAAGGCCGGCGCGCTCAAATGCAGCACCGACCATGCGCAGACGCTGGCGGAGCTGTATCAGGCCTTGGTCGAGTATTTGCAGGAGCTGCTGGAAGGCGGGCCATCGCAACCGGTCAAGCTGTTCCCGTATTACCGCGCGGTGCAGGAGATGTTGGGCACGGAGCGCATCCATCCGGCCGATTTGTTCTATCCCGACTTGTCGCGCAGCGCCGATCCGGCGGCTGCCGGCGAAGTGCCAGCCGCCGACTACACGGCTTACCGTCAGCGCTTTGAAAAATCGCTGCTGCCGTATTTGAAAAGCGCCGACGCGGCGCAGCAGCAGGAGCATGCCGCCGCGCTGCTGGAGGCGGTGAAGCTGGTCGCCGCCGCGCAGCAGGACGCCAAGGCGCGCACCTTCTGGCTGGCGATGCAGGCCTTCGCCGAACTGGTGGCCAACGGCGAACTGGCGGGTGGGCTGTACGTCAAGCAGTTGTTCGGCATGATCAATTTGCAGATACGCCGCCTGAGCCAGGGCACCGCCGCGCAGCCGGACGCGATGCTGCGCGACGCCTTGTTCTTCATCGCCGCCGCGGGGCCTGCTTCGGCCTCGGAAACGGTGCAGCGCCTGCGCCGCGTGTTCGCGCTCGACGGCCTGGTGCCGGCCGATTACGAACGCCGCCGCTACGGCCAAATCGACCTCGAGGCGCTGGAACGCGCCAAGGTCGGCATGGCGAAGGCGAAGGCCAACTGGGACCGGCTGGCCGGGGCGGAAATCGATACGGCGCTGGATGCGGCTTTCGGCGGCGCGCTGGGCGAGGTGGCCGAGGCTTGCGATCAGCTGGAGATGCCGGCATTGAGCGTGCTGCTGCGGCAGTTGGCCGAGGTGGCGCGCACCGCCATCTCCGCCGGCCGCAGCGAGGAGCTGGCGCTGGAGATGGCCACCGCGCTGCTGTTCGCCGAACATGGACTGGAGCAGATCCGTCATCTGCCCGACGATTTCGCCGCGCATGCCGACACGATAGGCGCCCGCTTGCTGGCGCTGGTGTCCGGCGAAACGCCGCCGGAGCCTGCGCAGTGGCAGCGCGGCCTGGCGCAGCAGATGCAGCAGGACGATACCGTCGTCGCGCTGGCGATGGAAATGAAGACCGGCCTGCGACAGGTGGAGAAGGTGCTCGACGAGTACTACATCGATCCGTCGAAGCGCCCGTCGCTGGTGGAGCTGGACCGGGTGCTGCACCAGTTGCAGGGCGCGCTGGCGATGCTCGACCAGGAAGGCGCCACGCAGGCGGCTCGCCATGTGAAGGCCGCTGTTCATGCGCTGGCGGCCGGCGAGGGCGATCCGTCGCTGGAGCCCAAGGCGCTGGACGATATCGCGCAGAACGTCGGCGCGCTCGGCTTCTTTGTCGATATGCTGGCGCAGAACGCGGCCGGCGCGCGCGAGCGCTTTGCGTTCGACGCGGAGCATGGCACTTTCCGTTCGGTGCCGTTCAAGAAAATGGCGGGTTCGGAGTCGATACCGGTGCTGGACCAGCAGGTGCCGGCACCGGCGCCCGTGGCCATGCCGGTGCAAGCGCCGGCGCCGGCCAGCAGCGACGCGGCGGTGGAGGCCGAGCTGCTCGATATCTTCATCTCCGAGGCGCAGGATGTGCTGAAGTTTGTCGATGCGACGCTGGCCAAGCCGCGCGCGGAATCGGGTAGCGAGGAACATCTGACCATGCTGCGGCGCTCCTTCCATACGCTCAAGGGCAGCGGACGGATGGTGGGCCTGAACCAGTTTGCCGATGCGGCGCATGGCATCGAGCGGGTGATGAATGTGTGGCTGGCCGAAGCGCGGCCGGCGACGGATGCATTGTTTGAGTTGCTCAACGAAGCGGCGCGGCAGATGGGCGCCTGGGTGGTGGAGCTGGTGGCCTCCGGCGTTTCGGCGCGCAACGCGGAAGCGCTGGTCGCTGCGGCTGCGCGGGTGCAGGATGGCGGCGATTTTGTGATCGATGGCGCGGTGGACGCAGCGGTTGTGCCACCTTCGCCGCCGCTGTCGCCGCTGTCGCCGCTGTCGCCGGTGCCGCCGCCGGAAGATGTGGCGGCGGAGGAGCCTGCGCTTGCTGCAACCGAGGAAGCGGTGGCGCCACCTGCGTACGCCTCCACCGGCAACGTCATCGAATTCCCGACCATCACGCCGGCGGTGCCGCGCGACGACAACGTCAAGCATATCGGCGAACTGGAGATTCCTCTACCGCTGTACAACATCTATCTGCACGAGACGGACGAATTGGTTCGCCTGCTGACGCAGGACTTCGGCGAGTGGCGCCATGAGCCGCGCCGTCCGGTCAATGCGGAGGCATTGCAGGCGTCGCATACGCTGGCCGGTACTTCGGGCACGGTGGGCTTCAAGGCTTTGCGCGAGTTGGCGTTGGCGTTGGAGTCCACGCTCCAGGCGCTGCTGCCGCCTGCGCCGCACCTGGACCAGGTGCAGCATGATTTGCTGGACTTTACGATAGAGCGCATCCGCCAGATGCTGCAAAGTTTTGCGGCGGGCGACATGCCGTCCGCGCAGCCGGAGCTGGTCACCGCGCTGCACGACCTGCGCGCTGAGCTGGAAGCTACGGCGCCCGCCGCCAGCAATGCGATCGAAGCCCGGCTGGATGATCTGGTCGCGGAGACGATGCACGACATCACCAGCGCGCCACCCGCGCCGATGGAGTCGATGATGGATAGGCTGTTCCGCGAGGCGTTTGATGCGCTCAGCGGAAGCGCGCCGGAATCCGGTGCTCCTGCGGCAGTGGAAGCGCCGAAAAAAGCGGAAGCGCGGACCGACGACAGCATCGATGACCTGTTCAACGCAGCGTTTGACGATGCCTTCGCCGAACCGCCGCTCAAGATAGCCGAGCCTCTGGCTGCGGAACCTGCGTCGGAACCTGAGCCGGCGCCGCCAGTTTCCGCGTTGGAGCTGGAGCCGGAGCCGCCAATCTTCGAGCCGGAGCCTGAACCGGAGCCGGAGCCCGAGCCCGAGCCCGAACTGGAAACCGAGATCCTCGAACTTCCTCCGGCCGAACCGGAAATCCTGACCGCTGCACCAGCGATCTTCAACGACGAACTGGATGCCGACCTGCTGCCAGTCTTCCTGGAAGAGGGCGCGGACCTGCTGCCGCAAGTAGGCGAAGCATTGCGCGCCTGGCAGCACAGTCCCGCCGACACCGCGCACGCCCAAAGCCTGCTGCGCCTCCTGCACACCGTGAAGGGCAGCGCCCGCATGGCCGGCGCAATGCGCCTCGGCCAGCATGCCCACGAAATCGAAACGCACATTGAAAACATGGTGCACGCCGGTTCCGCCACGCCGCAAGCGTTCGACGAACTGCTGGCCCACTACGACCACGCGCTGCTGCTGTTCGAACAGCTCCAGCATCCGGACGCCTTGCAGCAAGCCGCCGCCGGCCTGGCCGCCGATGTAGCCAGCATGGAGGCCAATGAACCCGCCATCGCCGGCACCGGCGACATCGCCGCGGACGCCGGCGACAGCCCAGCCGCCACGCCGACCGCCCTCGCGCCGGCCGACGAGCTGCAATCGAGCGTCAAATCGCCACTGGTCCGAGTGCGCGCCGACATCCTTGACCGTCTGGTGAACCAGGCCGGTGAAGTATCGATCTCCCGCTCCAAGCTGGAGAACGAGGTCGAAACGTTGCGCGCCTCGCTGTTCGACTTCTCCGAAAACCTGACCCGTTTGCGCCGTCAACTGCGCGAAGTCGAAATGCAAGCTGAATCGCAGATCGCTTCCCGCATGTCGATCTCCAGCGAACGCGAATTCGACCCACTCGAATTCGACCGTTTCACGCGCCTGCAGGAGCTGACCCGCATGATGGCGGAAAGCGTCAACGACGTCGCCTCCTTCCACGAAAGCCTGACCCGCAGCGTCGACAACGCCGGCGACGACCTGGTGCTGCAAGCGCGCCTCACGCGCGACCTGCAACGCGACCTGATGCGCGTGCGCATGGTGCCCTTCGCCAGCATCTCCGAGCGCCTGTTCCGCGTCGCCCGCCAGAGCGCCAAGGAAGTCGACAAGCGCGTCAACCTGGATATTCGCGGCAGCGCGGTGGAGGTGGACCGCAGCGTGTTGGAACGCATGGCCGCGCCGTTCGAGCACCTGCTGCGCAACGCCATCGCGCACGGCGTGGAAAGCCGCGCCGCCCGCAGCGAAGCGGGCAAGAGCGAAACCGGCGAACTGCTGGTGCAAGTGACGCAGCAGGGCAATGAAGTCGTCATCGAATTCACCGACGACGGCGCCGGCCTCGATCTGGAGCGCATCCGCGCCAAGGCGATCAGCAACGGCCTGCTGCAAGCAGACGAAGAAGTCACCGACGTTCAGATCGCCGACCTGATTTTCGAACCAGGCTTCTCCACCGCCGAAGCGCTGACCGAGCTGTCCGGCCGCGGCGTCGGCATGGACATCGTGCAGTCCGAAGCCCAGGCATTGGGCGGCCGCGTCGACACGTTCACGGAGCGCGGCAAAGGCACGCGCTTCATCATCCACTTGCCATTGACGCTGGCCGTCACGCAGGTCGTGCTGCTGGCTGCCGCCGGCAAGACCTACGCGCTGCCGGCCATCCTGGTCGAGCAGGTGCTGCAGATGAAGGAAGCGGCGCTGGTTGAAGCGCACCACAACGGCTATGTGCCGATCCAAGGCCAGCACGCCGTGCTGCATTACTTGCCAGCGTTGCTGGGCGACGCGGCGGCGCATCCGCCGGTGCAGCGCTCCGCGCCGGTGATGATGCTCAAGAACGGCAACGAGCGGCTGGCCGTGCGCGTCGATGAAGTGCTGGGCAACCGCGAGGTCGTGATCAAGAACATCGGCCCGCAGCTGGCGCGCATGGTCGGCATCGCCGGTGCCACGGTGCTGGGTTCGGGCGACATCGTCCTGATCCTGAACCCGGTCGCGCTGGCGCAGCACCTGGCGCACCATCCCGAGATGAAGCAGCACTACGCGCAAGCGGCCGGCGACAGCCGCGCGCCGCGCGCGCCGGGCCGCTCGATCATGGTGGTGGACGATTCGATGACGGTGCGCCGCGTGACCCAGCGCCTGCTGGAGCGCGAAGGCTATAGCGTGGTCCTGGCCAAGGACGGCGTCGACGCGCTGGAGCAGCTGCAGGGCGTCACGCCGGACCTGATGTTGGTCGATATCGAGATGCCGCGCATGGACGGTTTCGACCTGACCCGCAATGTGCGCGGCGACGAGCGCACCAAGAACATCCCCATCATCATGATCACCTCGCGCAGCGCCGACAAGCACCGCAACTACGCGCTGCAACTGGGCGTGAACGCCTACTTCGGCAAACCGTTCCAGGAGCCGGTGCTGCTGGACGCGATCGAGGGTCTGTTGAAACAGTAACCCCGGGGTCAAGTCTGACATTCGGACACGAGGTCAGCTATTGAGGGACGTACAGTAGAGCTTGTGTCCGAATGTCAGACTTGACCCCCATGGGAATTTGCATGAAGAGTTCCAAGAAAACACTGTTTTGATCTCCGCTCATGGTTAATCACAAGCTAGATCGCCTCATCACTGAACGCCTGGTACCCCGAGCTCCCACGATCGAAGACAGCGCCGGCGTTCTCGCTTATCGCGTGTCCAACCGCGCCCATTTGCATGCGTGGGAGCCTGAACGGTCGGAGCAGTTCTTTACCTTGCAGGCAGTCGAAAGCCGGCTGCGCAAGATGGCAAGCGAAGTCGCAGAAAAATCGGCGCTTTACTGGCTGGTACTGGCGGCGGGCAGCGCCGAAGTGATCGGCGAGTGCAGTTTTACGAATATCATCCAGGGCCCTTTTCAGGCCTGCCATTTGGGATTTTCCCTCGGCAGCGGCCATCAGGGACAGGGCTATATGCAGGAGGCCCTGGAAGCGGCTATTCCCTACATCTTCGACAGCCATGGTCTGCATCGGATTATGGCCAATTTCCAGCCGAACAACCACAGAAGCGAGAAACTATTGTCCCGCTTAGGATTTGAGCGGGAAGGGTTGGCGAAGGAGTATTTGAAAATCAACGGCCAGTGGGCTGACCACGTGCTGACTTCCTTGCTCAACCCAGCGCGGGAAACGACGGCCTGAACTTGCCTGCCGGGGGCGGGCCGCCGCGCGCACCGCAGCCTCGATCTTGGCCACATCTATCTTGCTTTGCTGTCGGGGAAAGTGCTGGCGTAGAAGTGGGCGGCGCTAGCTTGCAATTTGGCCATCGGGCATTTGCAAGTCATTTGTGGGTCGGACAAGATTAACGTTCTTCCAGCGGTCACCGATACTCCATCGGCGGCGCTTCATCTACAGGAAGAAAGCATCATGTCAGTCACCAGCACATACACCTTCATACAGGGCTACTTCAACGGCATCTTTATCTGCCAGAACGCCGTGAGCGCCGCCGACCAATTGTTCACCGAATCGCCTCCGGGCAGCGTGGTGTCCGTCGTCCACCGTCCCAGCGGCGAAATCGTGGTCGACCTCGGCAAGCTGATTAATACCAACGCCAACGTCGGCATGGTCGCCAATCAGCTGATCGCCGCCGGCGCCTCGCTCACCAGCGGCCTGCGCGTACAGGGCACGCCGTGGATCGGCGTTCCCTACTTTATCCAGTCGCCGGCCGCGCACAAGCCTTTCGACATGCTGGCCAAGGTCAATTTCGATTTCCATATCGAGACCCCGTGGGCTTGCAGCGATATCGACGGCACCATCTCGGTGTTCCTGTTCGTCTTCCTCGACAGCCAGAAGCACCTGCACGTGACGGTCGACGGCACCTGGTTCTCGTTCGAAGGCGGCTCGCCGTTCTGCGCCGGTCCCGCTTCCGACGCGCTGAAAGCGGCCATGCCGGCGGTGCGCAAGCAGGTGCAGAACCTGCTGCCGCAACTGACGTCGGCGATCGCCAACGTCAAGTTCTCCCAGGCTTACTACCTGCCCGGCAATGGCACCAAGGCCGCCGGCACCTTCGTACAAAACGCCAGCGTCGATACCGCGCTCGGCTTGCTCCCAGCTTAAAAGGAAAATGAAAATGGATAAGGATCAAAAACTGGTCAACGACATCTCCGCGCTGCTGCGCGAAGCGGGCTACACCGGCCTGACCGTGCAAAACGACCAACACGGCACGCTGCTCAACGCTACCCGCGATCATGGCGGCGTGGTGCTGCTGGTGTCGCCGGACAAGCAGAAAGTCACGCGCCGCACCGAAGGCGGCGCGGCGGAAGCCCACACCGTGCGGCTGGATGTGCAGCAGGTGCCGGCGATGGAAGGCGCGGAGCGGCAGATACGCGCCAATCCCGAACTGGCCAAGACCATGGGCATCCCGGCCGCGCATCTGAAGTACATCATGTAGTTCGCGTCGGTCCGGTCTTGCCTGCAAAGTGGGCGGGGCCGGATTGCGCGGCGCCGGCCAGCAGCTGCTGCGCCAGCGCTTCGATCTCCGGCGCCACCGGCGCGCCCAGCGCGCTCAATGACATGCGTTGATAGCGGCGGTAGACCGACAGTCCTGCTTCGAAGGCCGTGTCGTCCAGATGGATGCGCATCAGGTCCGCGCTCAGCACCTTGCAGTACTGGTCGGCCTCCAGCGCCCGCTCCAGCAACTGCGCGGCGGCGGCCGTGTTGCCGGCGTGGGCCAGCTGGCGTCCGGCGTCGCCCAGTGCGCGCGCCAGCTTGCCGCGCCATAGTTCGCGCCGCGCCAACAACCACGGCGCGCTTTCCCCGAGCAGCAATTCTCCGCGATACAGCGACAGCACCTGCGTGGCGGTCGCCAGCAGCGCGGCTTCATGCGATGCCGGAGCCGCATCGCCGGCGGCGGCCCATTCCTGCGTCAGGGTTTGCAGGCGTGGCAGCAGCCGTTCCAACGCGGCGGTATCGCTCCAGCACTGCTGCGGCGCCAGCGACAGCGCTCCCTGCTCCAGCAGGATGCAGCCGGCGCCCAGCGTCGCCCTCAGACGGGACAGCGTGGTCTCCAGCGCATGGCGCGCGGTGTCGCCGTCGGCGTCCGGCCATAGCAATTCCGCGGCGCGCTCCAGCGATATGCTGGACGGCGCATGGGCCGCGATCAGTTTCAGGATGTCGAGCTGGCGGTGCTTGGACTTGCCTTGCGAGCGCAATGGCTCGCCGGCGATGCGCAGTTCGAAGCCGCCGAAGCTGCGCACCTGCACCGGCCACGGCCAGTTGTCGCCGGCGTCTTCCGGCGGCGCCAGGCGCCAGGCGCGCACCAGCATATTGGCCGCGCCGGGGATGATGCCGGCCGCCAGCGCGTGCGCGCACAGCGGTTGCAGGATGTGCGGCGTGGCGAAGGTCAGGTAGCCGCCGCCCTGCGAGGCGATGTGGTTCAGCGCGCGGCGCAGCTTGTCCTGCGCCAGCAGCAGCTGCGCCGGGTGCGCGCGTTGCAGGTGCGGCAGCGCTTGCGCCTTGCCGTCGGCGCCGGTGATGAACAGCCACGCCTCCAGCAGGTCGGCCAGGGTTGCCGCCAGCGGCGAGCTGTAGTCGCGGCCATGTTGGCGCAGCACGACGGTTTCGGCGGCGCAGCGTTCACGGTCCAGCAGCGTCCAGGCGACGCAGCTGGCGGCCTGCGCGTAAATCTCGTAGGGCACGCTGCCGAAACGCAGCGCCGCTTCATGCGCCAGGCGGGCGTGCGCCAGCGCGCCCTGGCCGTCGCCGCCGCAGCTGGCCAGCCAGGTTTGGGTCAGCTGCAGATGGGCCACCAGGTTGTGGTGCTGCGGCGGCGTTTGCGCCGCCACGTCGGCGATGGCGGCGGCGGCCTTGTCGAGTTCTCCGCGCAGCAGGCTGGCGGCCGCGTACAGCAGCACGTAGTGCGCGTCCATGATGCGGATGCCGCTGCTTTCCGAACTGGCGCGGCAGGCGGCGAGGACGGCGTCGAAGCGCGCGTGGTCCATGGCGGCCAGCGCGTCGTACAGCTGCACCAGGTGCGACAGGTAGCGCGCGTACGGCGGTAGCGTGGCCGCTTCCGGCAACCCGTCCAGCAGCACGCGCACCGAGCGCACGGCGGCGTAGCGGCCGGACTGGTAGTAGTGCTGGCCCAGCATGGCGCCCAACCGCACCTTCAACGTCGGATCGGCCGGCTGGCGCAGCACGTCCAGCGCGCGCTGCTCCCACAGGTCCATGTCCTGGTGGCCGGGATCGGTCATGAACAAGCCGCTCCACATGCTGTGCGTCAGGTGGGCTTTCAGGTCGGGATCGGGCAGCTGGTCGTAGTCTTCCGATGGCCCCATGTGCTGCTGCAGGAAGGCGCGCAGCGGCTGTTCGGCGGCACCGTCGAAGAAGTAGGAGCTGATGATGGCGCTCAGCGCCAGGAAGCGGTGCATCGGCCGGTTCTGTTCCGTGAACGCCTGCAGCGCCTTGAGCAGCGCGGCGCGGGCGCGCGCGGTGTCGCTCATGAACACGGCCAGGCCGAGCCAGTAGTGGTGCCACGGGCTGCGCTGCGCTTCGGGCAGGGCGTCGATCCAGCGCGCCAGCGTGGTGTGGCGGGCGCTGGCCAGCATCGCTTCGGCGCGCGATTCGATCAGGCCGGCCGCGCGTTCGGGCATGCCGTGTTCCAGTGCCAGCTTGATGGCGGTGTCGCCGCCACCGTCGGCCAGCAGGGTGTCGATGCAGCCGGCGATCCATGCGCGGCGCTGCGCGTCGTCGATGCGGGTGGCGGCCCACTTGCGCAGGAAGCCCTGAAACAATGGGTGCAGCGCATATTGGCGGCCGGGGTATTCGTAGATCAGCGCCCCCTGCGCCGCCAGGCGGGCCACGATGTCGGCCGCGTGCGGCGCGCCGGACAAGGCCTCCGCCCACGCGCCGCTGAAGTGCGGCAGCCAGCACACGGCCAGCAGCGTGGCGCGTTCCTCGTCGCTGTAGGCGCTGAACACTTCCTCGGCCAGGTAGCCCACCATCGCTTCCGACAGCACGTCCTCGGCGGCCAGCGCGGCGCCGGGGCGGCGCTTGAGCCACGAGGCCACCAGCGCGATGCCGGCGGCCCAGCCGCGCGTGAAGTTGTAGACGCTGTCGGCCACGCTGTCGGCATGGACGATGCCCAGCACGTTGAGCAGGATTTCGGTTTCGTCGCGGCTGAAGGCCAGCGCCGCGCCGTCCAGTTCATGCATGTCGCCGTGCGCCAGCAGGCGCGCGCAGGCGGCCGGCGGCAGCGCGCGGCTCAGCACCACGACCTTGCTGGCCGGCGGCAGTTCGGTGGCCAGCGTGTCGAGGAACTGGCGGAAGAAGGGCGCGTCCTGGCAGCGGTGGGCGTCGTCCAGCACGATGCAGCTGGCCGGCGCCAGCGCCGCGCCCAGTGCCCGCAGGTACAGCCGCAGGTAGCCGTGCAGCGCCGGCAGGTGTTCGCGCAGCAGCGGCGGCGGTTGCCAGCCCGGCGCCACGCCGCCGTTGGCGATCGCCTGTTCGAAGTAGAGCAGGAAGCTGGCCGGGTCGATGTCGGCTTCGTCCAGTCGCAGCCACGCCACAGTGGGGCCGGCGGCCTGGCAGAATTCCAGCCCCAGGCTGGTCTTGCCGGAACCGGCCGGCGCGGCGATCCAGGTCAGCGTGGCGGGGGAGTCGAGCATGGCCTGCACGGCGCTGTGGCGGCCGATCAGGCGGGCGGCGGGACGGGAGGTCTTGGCAAGTGAAGCCATGATGGCGGTTCCTGGAAGCGGACTGCGCGGGAACAACCAGTTTAATTCTGATTATGAAAAGAACAAATCTTTTATTTCCACAACTATCGTGCTGCAAGGGGCGGCCGGGCCGCCCCCTGGCCTTGCGGCTTACACCGGATCGACCTTGTTGGTCAGCGTGAAGTGCGCCTCGGCGTAGTTGTCGCCGTCGACGAACATCCACCAGGTGCCGCTCTTGTTCGGCCCGACGGTGAACGGCGCCAGGTGGCCTTCCTGGTAGTTGTCGCCGTCGGCATAGCCTTCGCCATAGCAGCGCAGCGTGGCCTTGACCTGGATGACGTCGTTGGCCAGCAGGTCAAGCGTCAGGATCAGGCGGCCCATCGCGTCGTCGGCCACCTGGTCGAACACCTTGACCACATGGGTGTCGGACGACGGCCCCAGTTGGGCGATGTTGTAGAAATCGCCGACGCTGTGCGGATAGGCCGCGGCGGCGAATTCATAATCGGTGGTCGCCATCCAGCCGTCGATGGTGACGCGGCGGAACCAGTGCGGCGGATCCTTCAGGTCCACCGTCACATTGGCGGTCTGGTTGGCCGCCACCGTCACCGTTGCGGCGCCGCGCAGCTCCTGCTTGTCGGCCGTGACTTGCACGCTGCCCACCGGCACACCGGTCAGCGTGAAGCTGCCGTCGGCGGCGCTGTGGGTGAACTGGTTCTGCGACAGCTGCACGTTGACGCCGGCCGCCGGCTTGCCGCCGTAATGCACCACGCCGTGCAGCGTCCCGGTCTGCGCCACCTTCTTCCATTGGTAGATGGTCACTTCCTCCCAGCGCGCCGGCCGGTAGATCAGCGGTTCGGCGTAGCCGTACAGCGGCGCGTCGAAGAAACACAGGTTGGCCGGGCTGACGGCGTTGGCGTCGCCGGTCTGGCGCCAGGCGTCGGAGTCCTTGGCGTCGGTCTCGCACCAGTCGGAGGCGAAGGCGTTGAGCATCTGGTTGGCGGTATCGTCGGCGGCGTCGGTCAGCGCGTTGCCGGCCCAGCCGGCGCTCTCCAGCACCATCTCGTGGATCTTCGAGTACAGGATCTCGCCGGCGGCGATGCGCTCGTCGGACTGGTAGACGTACAGGCCGTCCGGCGTCGACTGCACGATCTGCGCGCCGGCCGCCAGGTCGCTCTGCTCCAGCATGCCGCCCTCCATCGGCACGCCGGACTGCCTGATCGACATCCACAGCAGCGACGAGCACACCGTCGGGAAGGTGTTGGCGGCCCATTTGGCGCTGGCCGGCGCCTTGTCGGTCAGGCCGATGGACGGCTTGGTGTAGCAGAAGAAGCGGTAGTGGCTCTTGCCGGCCTGCTGGGCGGCGAAATCGGCGATGCCGTGCAGCGTCTGGCGGATCTCCAGCGTTTCGTTGAGCGGGTCGGGCTTGACCACCATGGCCGGCACGATCTCCGGCGCCACGCCGCCCAGGTCCATCTTCGATTCGATGGTGGCGAAGCCGGCGATCGGGTGCTTCTTGCCGGTCTCGGGATCGATCATGTCCTCGCCGTCGACCGCGTGTTCGACGGTCTGCGTGACCACGCCCGGCCACAGGTATTTGAGCACGTCGGGACGGGCGCCGTCGCCGCCGATGAATTCGATCAGCCGGTCTTCCGAGGCGGTGGAGTGGGTGATCTCGTCGCGGTTGCGGGTCATGATGCCGGAGTGCGAATAGCGCTGCGGCGGCGTCACCGTTTGCAGCACGGCGGAGATCAGGCTGCCGTTGCTGGGGTTGAGGATCAAGTCGCCCTTCTTGGCGTTCATGAAGCGCGGCGGCATTTGCATCCAGCGTTTTTCCTGGGTCGGCATGCAGAACATGCCGTCGGGGATGTGGTCCGGCATATTCCATGGATCGCATTCCTGGCCTTCGACCGGGAACGGCGGCGCCATGTGCATGTCCATCGCCGTCAGCGTGTGCAGCGGTTGCAGCGCGCTGGCCAGCGCGGCGGGCACGCGGCTGGCGCCGACCTGCAGCGCCGACGAGGCGGCGGCCGGCAGCATGCCGTAGCTGCTCAGGTGCGCCACTTCGTCCAGCGTGATCGAGGCCGGATTGGCGACCAGTTGGCGGCTGGCCAGGTCGCTCAGCAGGGCTTGCGCGTTGGCGTTGACCAGCAGTTTTTTGCTCATGTGCAGGGGCAGGTCGAAGTGGGCGCTGACGCGCACCGGCAGGCCGTTCGGCGCCGTGCCCTTGTAATGCACGCTGAAGGCGATGGCCTGCCGCGGCAGCTGCGCTTTCGGGATCGCGACGTCGATGCGGGTGCTAGCCTGGGCCTTCAGTACGATGACGCTGGCGACGGCGGGGCGCAGCTCGAATTCGCGCGGGCCGTCTTCATAGGCCAGTTCCAGCTGCATGCTGGTCAGCGTGAGGTTGCCCGCTTCGGGATTGCGCACCACGAAGCTGGCGCGGAAGCTGCCGTCGATGAATTGCGCGCTGAAGTCGCTGCTGTCCACCGGCGGCTGCAGCACGCCGCGCTGGCGCGCCAGGAAGTAGGGATTGGCCACGCTGACGCTGCGCTGGATCACGCGCGGGGCCTCGCCGGGCTGCTGCACCGTCACCTGCACGTGGAACACCGTGTGCGGCCGGTTGGGGTTGAGCTGGGCGGCGAAATCGTGTTGCAGGGTGGGATGCGTGCTGCCCAGGGCGATTGCGCCCAGCTGCCAGTTGTAGACGGCGGCGGTGGCGCCGCCGCCGGCGTTGATGGCCAGGCGCGGCTGCGTGGTCGGCAGCAGGATCGGATGGCTGGCGGCGTCGCGTGCGGGGATGGTCTGCGCGCTCATCGCCGTGATGCGCGGCTTGATCTCGATGCGCGGACGCGGCGTGCCCTGGGTGCGGCGCTCGGGCGCGTTCTGCACGGTCAGTATCATCGCGGTCGGGTTGTGCGGCGCGCTGCGCACCGTCAGCATCGGCGGCTGCTTGCCGTCGGCGGGGGCGTTGATCTGGACCTCGGCTTTCAGCTTCTCGATGGCGCCGCGCTTGCCGGCGGTGACGTTGATGGTCTTCTTGCCGGCGCGGTTCCACACCAGGTACTGCTTGGAACCGGGCACGCCGTTGATGCAGATGTTGCCGCTTTCGTTGTTGTCGTAGGACTGGCCGTTCGGCGCCTTGACTTCGACGCAGACGCTGTCGCCGATGGCGGCGACGGCAGGCGTGCAAACGACGGAACCAAGCAGCGGGGTTGGGGCGGTTGGTACTTGCAACATGGGAACTCCTGTGGACAGTGGGAATGATGACGTCAGGCCTGTTGGCAGCAGTCCTGGTGTTCCCAGTGTCGTGTGGAGTTCCCCACAAATCGCTCACAAATACGTTGGGGGTCAGTTCCGGCATCTGTCTCTTCTACACACCTGACGCTGCCGACGCT